>NVXB01000070.1 GCA_002746425.1 Hyphomicrobiales bacterium
CTGCCTTTGCCAACAACCCTGTCAAATTAACTGAGGATGGAAATGCTCAAGAAGAACGAAATCCAATTCCCTGACTTGAAGTCGATATTTGCGCCCAAATCAGTTGTGGTTGTCGGTGCGTCGGAACGTGCAGGTAATCTTGGCGGCGAGACAGTACGTCGCCTCAACAAGTTTGGCTTTCCCGGGCCCGTCATGGCCATCAACAGATCCGGCGATACGGTTGACGGCGTCACGGCGTTTGCCAGTTTTGCCGAACTGCCGGAAGTACCTGAGCTTGCTATCTTTGCAATTCCCGCTGATGGCCTCATCAATTCGGTTAAGGACGCAATCGCCAAGGGCGTTAGTGCCGGCGTTGCCTACGCCGGTGGYCTGGCCGARGCTGGTGGCGATGGTGTTCGAMTGCAAGAGGAATTGACCCAATTGTGTCGAGAACACRATTTCATCCTTTGCGGCCCAAATTGCGTGGGCACGATAAACACAGCACATCCGTTGACCGCGACATTCGCCACAGCGCTCCATGAGCTGGATACCCTTAGCAAGGGTGTCATTTCCATGGTCAGCCAGAGCGGCGGCATCGCAACAACCTTGCTGACCGCAGCAGAATCAGCCGGCTTCGGCCTGAGACACATGATCTCCAGCGGCAACGAAGCTATCCTTACCTTTTCAGACTATCTGCATGCCTTCGCCGTCGACGAMGGCACACAGGTTATTGCTGGATAYCTTGAAGGTGTCCGCGACGGCGACCGTTTCRTYGCTGCACTTGCCGAAGCCCGCAGGCGCAAYAAACCCGTTGTTTTGATCAAGGCYGGYGCAACCGGTRCCAGTGCYCGCGCAGCCCAGGCCCATACCGGTGCTCTTGTTGGYGAGGATCGGGTTTTTGAYGCRATTYTTCAAGAATATGGCGTSATCCGCGTCTCATCGGTTGAAGAACTTCTCGATACAATCTTGCTTCTCTCCGGCACAAAAAATGCTCACAGCATAGGCGGACGCGGCGTGGGGCTCGTCACCTTTGGGGGTGGAAACGGCGTACTCGGTTCGGATCAATGCGTGCAGAGCGGCCTGTCAGTACCTCAGATCAGCAAAGCCGGCACAGATAAGCTCAAATCGCTGCTGGTATCTGTTGCCACCGCCGCCAATCCGCTCGATCTAACCCCGACAACTGCGTTTCGCGCTGAATCTTTGGCGCTTTTGCCCAACGCGCTCGATGTAATTGCCGAAGAGCCCGAAATTGATGCCATCATGTTCATTGTCGGGTCTCTGGCCGCAAAGGCAGATGAAATTGCCAAGGTTCTGGAAGATTTCTGGCGGCGCTGCCCCAAACCAGTGATATTGAGCTGGCCAGCACCGCCAAATGGTATTCCTGAAAGGTTCGCCAAACTAGGGATTTACACTTATCTCGACCCCGCTCGCGGCGTACGAGCCCTTAGCCAGATTGCATCAAGAACGGATGCAATATCGCGCCAAACAGCCAGCGCTGAAGACAATATTGCCCTGGACTGGGGCCCGTTTGTGCCTGACGACGCATCAGTCATCACCGAAGATCAGTGCCATGACATATTGCGCAAAGCGGGCCTTTCTGTCGCCGCAGGTCAGCTTGCAACCAATTCCAAACAGGCAATAGACGCTGCCGTCGAAATGGGCTTTCCAGTTGCGCTCAAGGGCATTAGTCCTAAAATCACCCACCGGGCCGATGCTGGGCTCGTCGCCATCGGCCTTGATGCAGAACAGGCCGTAACCGATGCCTATGATCGCATGTCCGCAATAGCGAAAAATGCAAATGTCGAACTGGATGGCATCTATGTGCAGAAAATGCAGAGCAAGAGCGGTGAACTTCTCGTCGCTGCCATCCGTGACCCGATATTCGGCGTGATGATCACTTGTGGTGCTGGCGGTGGGCTGACGGAGATCCTCGACGATGTCGTCATTGCACGTGCACCTGTCGACCAGAAAACTGCAAAGTCAATGATCGAACGCCTCAAGGTTCGGGGCCGGATCAGGGACGAAAATGGTCTGGTACCGATCGATGCGGCGGCGGACTTCGTATCACGCTTTTCCGCGCTGGCAGCCAGCGCACCGTGGGCAGAGTTCACCTTCGAGATCAATCCGATCATGGTCGGACGTGACCATGCCACGGCCGTAGATGGGCTTCTCATAGTCGAGAAGCACTAGCCTGGCATCGATCGCCCCGTACTCCCAACATCCAGCAACGGCTATTCCCATGACCAGCAAAATCATATCAATCAAAGACGCTGTGCAACGACACATTCACGACGATGATGTGCTGTTTGTTGGTGGATTTGGTCAGTGTATTCCTTTCGCAATCGCTCATGAGATCATTAGGCAAAAGCGCACCGGACTGACACTTTGCCGGTCCGGTGCCGATATCCTGTTCGATATGATGATCGCTGCGGGAAGTGTGCGCAAAGTCATCGTTGGCTATCTCGGTAATCCTGGCCTCGGGTTGGCCCATGCCTTCCGACGCGCAGCCCAGGAAGGCACCATCGAGATAGAGGATTGGACCAATTTTTCCATCATCTTACGCCTGCACGCTGGTGCGCTTGGCGTACCATTCTTGCCCACCGCAACATTGAATGGCGGCGACATACCGCCCCAATTGGGCATCCAGACAGTCGAGTGTCCCTATACCAACACCCTCCTCAATGCAGTTCCGGCCCTCAACCCTGACGTGGCAATTATTCATGCACAACGCGCCGACGAAAACGGCAACGTGCAACTCTTCGGCCTTGTTGGCGATACACTGGATGGCGTAAACGCCAGCCGCCGCATCGTTGCCACCGTAGAAGAAATTGTGCCTGCAGACGTCATCAAGAGCGCGCCCGATCGCACCATAGTGCCAGCCTTCCGAGTCTCATCAGTAACGCCAATACCATGGGGTGCTTACCCGTCCTACGTACATGGCCGATACGGGCGCGACGACGCGGCCTATGCCGAATGGGACAAGTTGGCGCGCAAGCCCGAGATATTAGATGCCTGGATCAAGGATAATGTCAGCGCCGTCGARGACTTTGCCCAATATATCAGCAAGATAAATACCGACCAACTGGATAAACTCGTACAAGAAGCCGAGATACATTATGTGTGACCCYAAYCAGGAATTACTGAGTCTYGTCACCCTGGCAGCACAAGAAATTGGCAACGATGTCTGCTTCGTTGGCATYGGTGTCCCTTCGCTTGCCGCCATCAGCGCCAAACRCACMCATGCRCCAGAGGCGACSCTAATTTATGAATCCGGYGCCATTGACGCGCTRCCGCCTACKCCGCCCTTGTCGACGGGCAGTCCGTGCGTGCTGGAGAATACATCAATGGTAACATCCTGCCTTGGTGTTTTCTCAATGTTGCAGCAAGGCTACTTTGATCTCGGCATTCTCTCGGCAGCCCAAGTTGAYCGCTACGGCAATCTCAACAGCACYGTGCTTGGGCCCTAYGATAATCCAAAAGTTCGCCTGGTAGGTTCCGGCGGTGCCCATGACATCGCGGTGTTGGCGCGTGAGATCATCATCATGATGCCCCATGATCCACGGCGTTTCGTGCAGTCGGTTGATTTCAGCACCTGCCCTGGCGTTGAAGTCAGCAACGACAATGGTGTCATACGTCGCGGCGGTGGACCAAAATGCCTGATTACCCCACGCGCCCGCTTCAGCTTCGCGGCAGATGAATTGACCCTGGACGGCATTGTCAAAGGATACTCGGAAGAAGAAGCTCTCGAAGGTATTTCATGGAAAATACCGCGCGCTGATCAAATCAAACAACTCGACCCGGCAAACAACAAGCTTATTCAAACGGCGCAAAATATTATCGCCCTTGACCCTAGCGCTGGTTAGCTGGGTTTACGAGAACCCGAACAGTCGAGCTGGATTATCAGCCAGAATCTTTTTCTGGTCGCCCGCATCAGGTAACCAATTCGCCACACAAGCGTATTCCGGCCCGTAATCAATCCGTTCCGCCACTCGAACAAATGGCCAGTCCGATCCCCACACGCAATTATCGAGTGTAAAGGCCTTAATGGCTGCTTGGATGAACGGCGTAACGTCATCATAAAGCGGCATTTCGTGTGAGCATCTAAAAGGCCCGGAGAGTTTGACCACATTGTCGCCTCTGCGCCCCAGTTCCAAAAGCGCCTGAAACCCGGGCTGTTCAATACCGCGCGATACATCAGGCCGACCGAAATGATCGATCATCACCCGAAGACCATCCCGATTCAACAATGGCATCACCTCGACAATCTCGTCATGCTCACAGTGGATTTGCAAAAACAATCCAAGTTCTGCAAGGCGGGAAAACAGCCGATCTGTTGCCGGATGCAAGAACTGCGTCATGCCAAAACTTGTCAGATTGTAGCGAATGCCAACCACCCCGGCGCTACAAAGTGCCTCAAGGTCGTAATCTGAAATATCAGGTTTAACCAACGCAACGCCTTTGAGCCGCCCGTTCGAGCGCGCAATACCATCCAGCATGCACTGATTGTCGAAGCCATAGGGCTCGGCAGCCACCAACAGCCCATGGGAGAGCCCATGCGCATCAAGAACGGACAGGAAGCGCGCAGCACTACCGAACTGGCCACCTTCGGGATCATAGTTGCGCGTTTSGGAAAGACTATAATCGTGGTCCAATACRTGCGCATGGCAATCAACGGCAACGACCGACATRGCCCTATCCTTCTCRCAACAATTTCAGCTCAAGCGTCTGRCACCAACAGGTTTTGCCCGGAAACCGCRTCAAAAAGYTGCAGCTTCTCGGTGTCAAACAGGATYTCGACCTGWTCACCRACGCSTACGGSTTCRTCCGGGCCAATTTCAGCAACGAAACTGCCRACYGCMGAYGWCAGTTCRAGAACCTTKGTGGAACCAAGAGGTTCGGCRACCTCGACTTTGGCCGTAACAGAGGGCRTCTTRGCGCTGYTTTTCCCACTCTTTCGCAATTGTAGGTGTTCAGGGCGAATGCCAAGCGTAACCTTGCTCCCGTCCTGAATGCCCGAAACCTTGGAAAATCGATTGGGYAGAYCCACTTTGACYGACCCCAGTTGAACCGCAGCACTCGTCTTGTTGGGAGCAAATACTGCATCGAACAAGTTCATTGATCTGTTACCCAGAAATCCCGCGACAAATGTATTGATCGGGCGCGAATAGACTTCCATGGGTGCCCCGACTTGCTGAATTTCACCATCCAGCATCACCACGATCCGATCCGCCATCGACATGGCCTCGACCTGGTCATGGGTTACATAGATCATGGTGGATTCCAGGCGTTTGCGCAGCTTGACGATCTCAGAGCGCATCTGTACCCGCAGCTTGGCATCCAGATTGCTCAACGGTTCATCAAGCAGGAACACTTCGGGGTCGCGCACAATCGCCCGCCCAAGGGCAACGCGTTGTCTTTGTCCACCCGACAATTGTCGTGGACGGCGATGCAACAACGGTACGATATCCAGTATTTCGGCGCTACGGCGCACCGATGCATCGATCTCTTCCTTGGGAACACCGCGCATTTTCAAACCAAACGCCATATTCTTATAGACATCCATGTGCGGATAAAGCGCATAGTTTTGAAAGACCATAGCGATATTCCGGTCCTTGACCACCAGATCCGTAACTGACTTGTCCCCGAAGTAAATCTCGCCACAGGTAGGTGTCTCCAGGCCGGCAATCATCCTCAACGTAGTGCTTTTGCCACAACCTGAGGGGCCAACAAGAATGACAAATTCCTTGTCCTTGATTTCAAGATTGACGTTTTTGACCACTTCGGTTTCGTCAAATCGTTTGCTAATATTTTCCAGTAGAACGCGCGCCAATTAAAGACTCCAGAATTTTAACGTTGCAGATATCCAACGGCGCTTTCGCGTCACCTCGGATCAACGATGAATGGAACAGGTAAAATGGGCCCGGGAGCATGGAAGCCCCCGAGCCTGTGACTTACGTTACACCTCGCCGCGCAAGAACCCAGCAGCAGTGTCATGGAACTCCTGCACACTTATGGCTTCACGCAGGGCTTCCTGCCAATATGGAGCAATCTTGTCCTGATAGTTTGCCCAGTGCTCCGACTCAAATGGCGGGTTCCACCAGTTCTCTGCCTCATCAGCCACTACTTTGAAGAAGCGGTTTTCCTGAACGGCCGGCAGTTGTTGCAGGGACCGGCGAACCGGCATCTGGCCACGATTGGGGCCAAGGCTCATCGAAGCTTCCGGTTGCGCCATATGCACCAAAAACTCGAATGCAGCTTCCTTCTCCGAGCAAGACGTGGTGATGAAATTGCCTTCGAGATTGGCCAGCGTATAGGGTTTGTCGCCAGCACGTGGAATGCGTGTCGCTTGAATGCGATCACCAAGCGCTGCGTCCATCTGTGGACTGGCATGGGTTCCATAGATCCATTGTGCAGCCAGACCTTCTTCCATCAACGCGAACAACTGCGGATAGCGGTCATTGATCGCTGTCGGTTGTGCAGACTTGTCCTTGATGAACATGTCCACCCATTTTTGCGTCACCGCAACCGCCTCGGGGCTGTCAAAGTCAACGTTGCCGTTTTCATCGACAAACTTGACCCCGGCCGAACGGTGAATGGGTTCAATTGGCTGAACCGCATAATAGTCGAGGCCACGAAGAGCATACCCGTAGACATTTGGCGCATCAGTCAGCACCCGTGCAGCTTCAATGAACTCGTCATAGGTGTCAGGTGGAGCAAGACCCGCCTTGTCAAACAGATCGGCGCGATAATACAACACATAAGGCAGCACCGAGAGCGGCAGAAACAGCAAGGGCTGGTCAGGTTTGACCCGCATGCCCGCCTTCACACTGTCGAAATAGTCATTTTGCTCGTCCCATTGGGTGAAGAACTCGTCAACCGGATGCAGAATACCCTGATTGTACCAATCCTGAACATGGGTTTGTACCGTACCCGAAATATCCGGAGCCACACCGGCAGCATAGGCAACGATAACCTTCTGACGGGCCTCCATGGTCACGGAAGAAGCATCAGCAGTCACAGTGACAAATTCACTGCTTTGATTGAACTGCTTAACCGCCTCCATGATACGCTGTTGATGGTTTGGATTATCGGCCCATGTCCAATAGGCCAACTCCACTTTCTTGCGAACAGCGGGCGCTGCCAATCCCGGCAGTGTGCTGGCAATTGCAGCGGTTCCTGCGGCCATTGCCATAAGCCCCAATGTATGCCGTCTTGACACAACATTGGTCTCGGTTTTTTCTTTCTTCATTTACGTTCTCCCTATGGTTCAGTCGGTTTGAATTTTGAAAATCAACCCTTGACGGCACCAGCGGCGAGACCGCTGATCATCATGCGTTGAAAGGCAAGGAACAACAGCGCCACGGGTAGCGTGCTCACCACGGCACCTGCCGTGCTCACGCCCCAGACAGCAGGCTCCCCAAGTGCAAACAGGCGCATCAGGACGGGTAAGGTTTTGACGCTGTCAGTGCTGGTGAACAAAAATGCGAACAGGAAATTGTTCCAGCTGAGGATGAAGGCAATCAACCCGCCAGCCACCAACCCCGGCAGGGCCAACGGCAACACGATATGGAACAGTGCGCTCAATCGACTGCAGCCATCCACCTGTGCCGCTTCCTCAAGTTCGCGTGGCAACGAGGTAAAAAAGTTGATCATCAACAGCAGCACGAACGGTGCGGCAATCGATGATTCAGCGAAAATCATCCCCAGATGCGTATTGATCAGGCCGAAGTTTTTGAAGATCACCAGCAACGGCACCAGCAACACCACGCTGGGCACCAGATAGGCCATAAGCATCGCCACCAGAAGCGGACGGCGGCCGGCAAAGCGGAACCGTGAAAACGCATAAGCACCAAGGCTGGCAGCGAACAGCGACAGGCACATTGTGCCGGTGGCAATGATGGCGCTGTTCCTGAAGTAGAGTGCAAACGGCACATTGTCGAACAGTGTGAAATAATTCACCAGCGACGGCTCAGATGGGAAAAACTCCACCTTCCGAGTACTCAGCCACACCGCATCATCAGTAGCGACGTGTTCGGGTGTGATCGAAGCGATCAACATCCAGATAAAAGGTGCCGTCGAGTAGATAACGATGAATATTGCGCCGAGGAAAATCAGGATGCGCGGCAACCATCCGCGCTTTTCAGGGGCGCTCATGACAGCACCGAGCGGGCAAGATGGCGTACATAAAATGCAGCGCCGACAAGAAGAACCAGCCCCAGTGCCACTGCAACCGCAGAGGCATAACCAATCTGGAATTGAGTGGTCAGCGTAAAGCTGTAAACCGCCTCGGTATAATTGGAGAACCCCGGCCCTCCACGCGTCATCACATAGATCATGTCGATATGGTTCGACATCCAGATGGTGCGAATGAGCAGCAGGAACATCAGTGTTGGCGCGATGTGCGGCAAAGTAATGTGCCAAAATTTCCTGATTTGGCCGGCGCCATCAACATTGGCCGCCTCATACAGTTCCTTGGGAATGGTCTGCAGAACCGCCAGAATGATAATTGCCATCAGCGGTTGACCGGCCCAAATCATGGCAAACACAATAATCCAGAAACTTGCCGTTGGATCACTCAGCCATGAGTAATAGGAATCCAGCACGCCGATATTGACCAGCACCTCATTCACGATGCCGAAATTGCCGTCAAACATGAAGACCCACACCAAAGCGGTAACCGCAGGAGGAATGATGTAGGGGATAAGAATGGACGCCCGGACGAATCCACGTCCGCGAAACTCAAGGTTGAGAAATAGCGCAATGGGAATGGCGATCGCAAATTCCAGGAACACCACGGCGACATCCCATCTGAGCGTCCGCCACAGGCCATGAAGGAAAATCTTGTCATTGAACATGCGCACCAGGTTGGTGAAACCGGTGAATTGCTCCTGCCCCAGTTTCAGCAGTGTCGCGTCGGTCATGCCGAGCCAGACCGCATAACCGGCAGGATAGAAGCTGACGAAAATCAGCAACGCTGCCATCGGTGCCAGGAAATAGTATGGAAGCAGATCAATCTTTTGGCGGTGTGGCTTCATCGCCCGCCCAGGTGTCACAACTGCATTGTTCAAAACGTTCCCTCCCCAGAGCCGTTCACTCAATTTTTAGTCAATTCAAGTCGTGCTCAGCACAAGAACAACTCATTTTGTATCGTTTCAATATTAACGTTAGTGAATCGCGAGTCAAGAGAGACATTTATATTGAAACATTTCAATTTACGCGATATCCCTTTACTGAAAACCAAAAATAGTGAGGGTACCCATGAAAAAGATGATCAACGACCCCGATCAATTCGTTGACGAGATGCTTGATGGATTGTGTGCTGCCCATCCCCAACTTGTCAGAGATCCAGGCAACAAACGCGTTGTTTATACGCGCTCCGCACCGATCAAAGACAAAGTCGGTATTGTGTCTGGTGGCGGCTCCGGTCACCTGCCTTTGTTTGTGGGCTATGTTGGCAATGGTCTTTTGGACGCCTGCTCCATTGGCGAGGTCTTTGCCGGACCGACCGTGGATTCCTGTGAAGCAGCCATACGTGCCGCAAACGGGGGCGCCGGCGTTCTATGTCTTTACGGAAACTACGGTGGCGACCGGATGAATTTCGACCTCGCCAGCGAATTTCTTGCGGACGAAGGCATTGAAATCAAAACAGTGTTGGGAACCGACGACATTGCCAGCGCCTCACCTGCTGAAAGTGAAAAACGGCGCGGTGTCGCTGGCATCGTCTATGCATTCAAGGCCGCAGGTACCCTCTCTGCAAGAGGCGCTAACCTTGAAGATGTCGCACGTATCGCCCAAAAGGCGGTGGACCGGTGCCGCACCATCGGCTGCGCTCTATCGCCTTGTCAGATTCCCGGCGCTGATTCGCCGAACTTCGAGATTGCCGACGATGAGATCGAGATGGGTATGGGCATTCATGGTGAGCCAGGTATCTGGCGCGACAAGCTAAAGTCCGCCGACGCCATTGCCGACGAAATGGTCGAACGCTTGCTTGCCGAAGCACCAACTGATGCCAGCGGGCGCATATCTGTACTGGTAAATAGCCTTGGCGCGACGCCGCTCGAAGAGCTGTACATCCTGTACCGTCGCATCCGGCAACAGACCGAAGCTAAGGGATTGCAAATTATCCACCCCCTTGTTGGTCACTTCGTCACCTCTATGGAAATGGCCGGCGCGTCGCTGAGCGTCATTCACCTTGATGACGAACTGGAAGAGCTACTGGCCGCCCCTGCGGACTGCCCGTTCTGGAAGGTGTGAATATGTCCTTGAGCAAGAGGGAACTTGTAGCGGCTTGCCACCGGGCCGCAACCGCCATGTCAACGCTCGAAAGCGATCTCAACGCGGCAGACAGGCACTTGGGCGATGGCGATACCGGACAAACCGTTCGACGCCTGTTCGAGAAAATTGACGTAACAGCCGTTGACGCCCCAGAAGATCTCGGCGCATTTTTTCGCACCATTGGCCGAGCTGGCACTTCTGCAACCGGCTCCAGCCTGGGAACTTTACTCAGCATTGCATTGCTGGAAATTGGCAAGACGCTGGCCGGTCAAACCACACTGCAAGCAGACAAGATTGGCGAACTCTTCGCCGTTGCCGAACAGGCAATCCTCTCGCGTGGTGGCGCTGTATTGGGCGATAAAACCGTCGCCGATATGCTGCATGCCGTTGGCAAGGCGCTACGAGAWRACCMRWCYAACCTYGAAAMTGYGGCGCAAAATGCGGCCCAGAACGCCATGGATGAATTTCGCCAAAARCCTAACCGTATTGGSCGTGCCCGCATGTACGCCGACAAGAGTRTCGGGCTTGATGACCCGGGCATGCTGGCCTTCTTCCATTTGGTCAACGCCCTCACCGATACAACCACAAAATARAYAATYCTGACCTGTATGTGACTAAGGAAMTCCCAGATGATCAATGCCTATATCGTTAACACCGTGCGCACTCCAATCGGCCGTTATGGCGGCGCTTTATCCAGTGTGCGTGCTGATGACCTTGCCGCCATTCCCATTCGCGCCTTGCTGGAAAAGCTACCGCAAGTCGTGCCCGCCGACATCGATGAAGTCATTCTGGGATGCGCCAATCAGGCAGGCGAAGACAATCGAAATATCGCCAGAATGGCCAGCCTGCTCGCCGGCCTCCCCGAAACCGTTCCCGGCGTCACCTTGAACCGACTGTGCGGATCAGGGCTTGATGCTGTCGCCGTCGCCGCCCGTGCYATCAAATCGGGTGAAGCCGACATCATYATTGCYGGMGGCGTAGAATCAATGTCGCGTGCGCCCTTCGTTATGCCCAAGGCCGCAACGGCGTTTTCCCGTACCGCCGAACTCTACGACACCACAATGGGCTGGCGTTTCRTCAATCCTGTRATGAAAAAGGAATATGGCGTTGAATCCATGCCAGAAACTGGTGAAAACGTCGCTGAAGATTTCTCCATATCCCGCACAGATCAAGACGCTTTCGCCGTTCTCAGTCAAACGCGGGCCGCCAAGGCCCTAGCATCGGGGCGGCTGGCCAAGGAGATTGTTTCAGTTGAAATCCCCCAACGGCGTAAAGACCCGATAATTTTTGCCGAAGACGAACATCCTCGCGCTAATTCTACTGCTGAAAAGCTGGCAAAACTGCCCACCCCATTCCGCGAAAACGGCACTGTGACCGCTGGCAATGCATCTGGTATCAACGACGGTGCCGCCGCACTACTCATCGCCTCGGAGGCCGCCTGTGAGCGCTACGGACTGACACCAATAGCCCGCATTGTCGCAGCCGCAACTGCCGGTGTGCCGCCTCGGATCATGGGCATYGGCCCTGCCCCCGCCACCRAGAAACTGATGGCGCGTAACGGTTGGACCATCAGCGAYTTTGATATCATTGAACTCAACGAAGCYTTTGCCAGCCAGGCCATCGCCGTATTACGTCAGCTCGGCCTTRAGCCAGGCAGCGACCACATCAACCCCAATGGCGGYGCCATWGCRCTGGGTCAYCCTTTGGGCATGTCCGGTGCCCGCCTCGCCGGAACGGCGGCGCTGGAGCTGCAAGAGCGCGGCGTCAAGCGCGCGCTGTGCACCATGTGCATTGGCGTTGGTCAAGGCATCTCGTTGGCGCTGGAAGCCCCTTGAGATCACATGTCGATCGGAAACTTCTGATCCAGCAGCACCAGGCGATCATCAAACAACCACACGCCATCACGGCGCGTCAGGTTGCAGGTATATTCGCCTGGTGACAACAATTCCGTTTTCCCGTCACTGGTGAAATAGTCGAGAAAATAGCAACGGGCATGCGCATGGTCGCCCTCCACCTCCACTACCAGGTTGGAGACRACGTGCCGGAACTGCCCGTTGCGTTCYTTGCTGACCTGCGCCGTCCGCTCGGCAAASGCACGAATRCCCRCCCGCCCTTCGAACAATCCCATTARCGGGCTRTCAAGAACCGCWTCCTCRCYAAARCATGYMGCCACGCCYTGCGGRTCACATGCGTCAAGGGARCGCGTGTAYTTGATGAACAGGTTGTTGATTTCAAACCARTCCTGAAGCGATGCRKCAGCCATTTTATCAACCTCCAACAAATAAATTTGAACCGGCACCAAGGCGCACATGCCCACCACCAGTAAACGACCGCCAGTTATTGCTAGCCGTTCAACAAGGCATTCAGTGAAACCAGGAAGGCGAAAACAACCGGCGCAGCCATAAGCGTAAACGTACCGTTCCATCTCATTGCAACGACCATCGGGCTCTTCTTTGCGATGTTTGCGATGGCATGAACCGCCGCCACTCCTTGGCACACRCCCGCCGCAAGTGACCACGCGCTCAGCAAAGTCAGGGCGAATATCAATGGCGTTATCCCCACACTCTCTGGCGGYGGCAGYAAGMTGCCAAGAACCGACACCGATACCAGTGGATTCACGCCCAACAGACCAACACCAATAATTGTCGCCATRACMAGCAGGATAAACAAAGCGGGGYGCGGTCCGACATTCAAYAAGCCACCATCGGGTACATAAGCTGTCGCCAACGCCGCCAATAATCCCGACACAAACCCCAGGAACATCACGAATACRACCTCTTGCCGGCTCCGATAGAAGTCCTCATTGATCAATCGCGAAAAACTCATRTASACCCGCTGCGACCGCAAAAMGATACCRCCCTTTTGTTGAAGGTAAAGCCAGCCAATAGCCACTATCGGCAAGGCCAGCAAAACGCCCTCAATCAATGAAGAGTGAAACCAGCTTTCAACCAGCGCCGCGCCAGCCAAAACGATAAACAGCACCAGGATCAATGGCAGGGCGACGCTAAAACCGTCATTGTTCTGCTGCTCCGGCTGTTGGTCAGATATCGCGGGAAAAAACCAGCGGTCGTGCGCCCACCCCACCAACAGCAAAATTATCGTTGTGACAAAGGCAAGTGGCAACAGCCTTTGCCAACCAAGATCGGGAACAAAGGTCAGCACGATCGCAAATGAAAACGTCGTCGGAGACGTCACCAGCGTCCCGGTAAATCCTCGCAGTAACGCCATCAGCATGCGTTGCTCACGGATATGACGCCGGGGGGTATCTCTGTCTTCACGTTGTTCGTTTGCGTCTCGGGTCATGCCCCCCAAAAGGATCAACGATCCAAAATTCAGCACCGTGGAAAAAATCAACGAACCGAATGCCAGTGCAGCGTAACGCTGCCCGGCGGGACGAGAAACCAGCATAGCGCCACACCTGTGCACCGTTGGCGAGGTCTGGCTAACAAAGCGTAATATTCCAAGAACGGCAAAAAAGACACCAAGGAAGGCGGCATTCGCCACTGCATTGAAAATCGACTGGCCGGAATCTGTTTGCTGAAACAGCGCCACGCAACAAAGCACAATGGCTACGAAGAACATTATCCTGTTGGCCTTGCTGAAAAATACAACTCCACCAAGGACCAGTACCAACGTAATGGGTATCTCGATTTGTCCGGCAAGATCGCTGCCGAAAACGTGGTGCAGAACGACAACGCACGTCAACAGGGCAACAAATGGCCCAAATACTATCCGATAAAGCGTTGCATACTGCATGTAAATTCTGTCCCTCGCCCACGCCTGTTATCAGACGTGGGCATCATCAACGATGCCGAAACGATCAGCACATCAGTGACCGGGGCCCATCAACAGGTTTGGAAGGAAAGTGACCAGCACCGGGAACACCGTCAGGATGAGCAGAACTAAAAGTTGCGTCAAGAACAGCGGCCACACGGCTTTGACAAAATCAACGATCTTCACATTGAGCAATGAGCAGGTAATGTACATGAGTCCTCCCACCGGCGGCGTCAGCGCRCCCATTGAAAGGTTYAGCACAAAAATCARCCCGAAATGYACCGGATCAATACCAAGTTGGGAGACCACCGGAACCAGGATCGGCGTCAGAATGATCAGACCCGCAATGCTCTCCAGAAACATYCCCAACACCAATAGAAACAGGTTGAGCARCAACAGCATTAACAAGGGGTTGCTGGTGACCAGCGTCAGATATTCAGCGATGCGCCCAGGTATGTGCTCCAGCGTCATATAATATCCAAAAGCAGTTGCAGCCGTGATCACCACCATGACCATGCCCGCAGACAGCGAGGCTTCCGTTAAAATTTTCGGCAGGTCCCTGATGCTGATCTCTTTATGGGCGAACAGGCCGATAAGGACGGAATAGACAACCATCACCGCACCAGCTTCTGTCGGTGTAAACACGCCATACCGAATACCGACAATAACAAAAATCGGAATAGTAAGCGCCCACCCTGCCCCTCTCAGGGCCGTCCAAATCTCCGGTGCGGTYGCCCGCGTTTCGCGCATTTTTGCGTAACCGCGCTGCTTCGACAGGATATAGGCAACGACCATCATAGACCCAGCCAGCATTAGACCCGGAACGATACCGGCAAGGAACAATCGACCGATTGAAACATTGGCCAGAAATCCGTAAATGATGAAGCCTAATCCTGGTGGAATGATCGGCGTAATGATCGACGACGACGCGACAATCGCCGCCGCAAACGGTGCCGGATAGCCACGCCGTATCATCTCGTTACCCAGCATCTTCGATTGCATCGCCGCTTCGGCATATCCCGATGCGGACAACCCACCCATTAACGTCGCCAGAACAATATTGGATTGCGCCAGCGCACCGACAAAATGGCCCACCAGCACCTCAGCAAGGTCCAGCAAACGCTTGGTAATCCCGGCATGATTCATGATGACGCCGATCAGCGTGAACATCGGAATAGCCAGCAACGGAAACGAAGCTGCAGAACTGGACAGCCGTTGCGCATAAATCGGTAACGGAAGCCCGCTTTGAATGAAAAAGAATGATAGCGCACCACTGGCCAGCGCAATAGCAACTGGAATATTCAGGATGAGCAGAACGAAAAAGACGGCAAACGGAAGATAATCCATCGCTCTATTCCTCCCGTGGAATGGGTGGCACACCGAACAGGAAACTGGCAGAGCGCAACGACATCAGCCCAAACCCAATCGTCAGGCTGGCGAAGTAGTAGCTCAGGGGAATGTGCAGAACCGTTGTCGCGGCTGTAGTGTGACTGACAACAGATTGCAAACCACAAAGATACGCCGTGTAGGCACAAAAGATGACCATGAAAACATCTCCCAGCCCCGCCACAATTTGTTGCAACGCACTGGGCAGCAATGACGTTATGATGTCGATCCCCACATGCCCTCGCCTGTTGTAAACCGCTGCCATGCTAATGAAGATGAACCATGCAAACGAAGTTGAGGTGACATCCTCGGACCAGGCGACTGGCGACCGTATGACGTATCGCGACCAGACCGTCCAGAATATGGTGAGAAGAATAATAAGCAACGCGGTGTTGGAAATCGTCAAAAGTGCCTTGTCGATATATAGAAATACCATCTCCGCACGCGCCCGCCAATTTGCAGCCGTCATCCATTCTTCCCCCAAATATTTGATTCACGGTTTAGCCAAACCGCAAATTTAAGGGGGTCGCCCATCGGGCAACCCCCTCAATAAACTTCGTGATTATTCGCCCGCAGCTGCGCGAACTGTTGCAGCAAGACCAGGTGTCCACTCAGTAAAGCTTTCATAAGCGGCAGCGGATGCGTCCTGAAAGGCTTTCTGATCGATATCTTCAATCACGGTAATACCCATTTCCCGAAGCGTTGCCACGATTTCCTTATCGCCAGCACGCTTGAGTTCACTCAGGAGATCACCTGCTTTGGCAGCTTCTTCGATCATGATCGCCTGAATATCTTCAGGCAGAGCACTGAAGGTAGATTCACTGATGATAACCGGGCTCCAGCCCACCATGTGGTTGGTCAGCGAAACAACTTTGCGTTGCTCCGTGAACTTGGATGAGACCATTGTCTGTGGTGGCACTTCAACAAAATCTACAACGCCCTGAGAAAGCGCAGTGTAAACCTCTGAGAAATTGACCACGACAGGACGAGCGCCCCAGGATTTGGCCATCTCSACATACATCTGMGCATTAGCTTCGCGGATATTCTCACCCGCAATATCAGCCGGAGACCTGATCGCTTTTGGACCAATGATGCTCCGTGARCCGAAATAGCTGTTCTTGGAYARAATGCGGATGTTCTTTGCCGCTAGCTGGTCTTCGATACCAGCAAACCAGTCACTCTCGATGAGTGTGTACCAGTCRTTCAGATCGCTCAGCAGAAACGGKGCCTGAAGAACGGCTGTATCGGGAACCCACTGCGCAAGAAACAGAAAATCCGTGAACTGAATGACGCTGGCACCCTGAACCAGCATCTCGCCAACGTCCTTCTGAGCACCCAGCTGATCGGATGGAAACACTTCGATTTCTACCCGGCCGTCAGTACGTTCGCGAACACCGTCAGCAAAGGATACCATGGCAGTCTGAGTTGCATCAGTAGGTTGCAACGGATGCCCGAGACGRAACTCAAATTCCGCAGCCGTAGCGCYACTGATAAGAGCAATTGTCGATACGCAAGCCGCCATCACGGTCARTGCGAAACCACCAGACCTKGATCCGGTGATAGGTRTTGAAGTAACATTATTCATTCAAGYTTCCTCCTTGAAGAGTTGTGGCATTCGAACCGCTTGATTGGCGGTTTCGTCATTTTTGATACGTTTCAATTACCCGTTTGTCAAGTATTGAAACACAGGTTACTCGTTCAAAATATCACTGGATTCCTCAATACACAGAGCTCATTCAACACAGAGTTTAATCGGGACAGACCTAACCTGCTACCGTATTCTGATGAAAACATCGTATTTTGTGCCTAAAGCTCGTAGTTTTCCCTCGAGACAATACACGGTTGTCCGGTATCTATTTTTGCCTTTAACCAGGTAATCACCCAACAGACCATGACGACATTCACCGACAACCAATTGAAATTACTTATTTAATTGTCTTATCGCAAAGCAGCCGCGGTAAAATAATCTGCAACGCCGCCTCATCCCGCCCTCCTTCTACAAATAAGCTACTTGCCCAAATCCACTTTTCCTGTTTGCAAAGCCGCGCAGGACACCTCAAACTTGAAACCTTTCATTATTTAGTCCATAAACACCGACAACATTGAAGATTCGAACCCAACAAGAGCTCCTTTCAAAGGGCCGGGGTTTAATGAAGAGAAGGCGAAACAGGGGGTGATGATCACCTCCGGTCGTCGCAAGGAGGAAGTAAATGTTGTCACAAATTATACGTAGAACGGGCACTGTAAGTCTGCTGATAGCACTGATGGCGGGATCGTCACCAGTACTGGCTCAATCAGCGACCATGATCGACGGGCCAGCCGGAGAATTACCACTCTACGAATCCGAAGGTGCCGTCGGTTTCAGTATATATAACGGTGCAGTATCGCGTTGGGCACAGCACGACATTCCTAATCTTACTGCGTGCCTTGCGGCCTACGCACCCAAGGTCAAGCTGATATCAGCGGACCCAAGAGGCGACGCCGCAACGCAAATGAGTCAGGTGCAATCCATGCTGGTTCAGGACATTGATGTTCTGCTCATCACACCCGTTGCATTGACACCAACCAATATCGTTCGCGCCGCAAAACAGGCCAACGTACTGGTAATCGACTACCTCAACCCTCCAGTGGGGCTTGAAGATGGCGATATGGTCGCCCTGGTTGGTGATGGACCTGTTCCGATTGGTATGGCCCAAGGGCAATGGATTCACGACACGCAGCCTGATGGTGCCAAAATCGCTTTGATCAACGGCGACCTAGCCACCAATTACGCCCTGCTCATGCAAAGGGGTCAAATGAGCGTACTACAAGCCGATTTCGACAGTGGCAAGTTCACACTGGTCGCCAACAAGGGTGCGGTAAACTGGGATCCATCCAACGCCCAGAAAGAAGCGGCTGCAGTGCTGATTTCTAACCCGGACATCAAAGCGTTTATTGTAGGCAATGATGGGCTGGCCGGTGGTGTCATCAACGCCATCCGTAATGCCGGAAAAATCGGAGAGATCGCTGTCATCGGCCTCGATGCAGATGCCCAGGGCTCCCAGAACATCCTGCAAGGCAATCAAACAGCATCCGTCATCAAAAGCTTCACCGACGAGATGAACAACGCCTGCGTCGCCGTCATCTACAGCCTGCATGACCAACCAGTTCCAACCGACTATTTCACCGACGTATGGAACGATCAGACCGCTGCCATGCCCTTCCGGGATGTCAAGGTCAAGGTGGTCGACAAGAGCAACCTGCAAGAGGCAATCGATATCGGCTCGGTAACTTTGGAAGACATGTGTGAAGACCTACCCGCGGGCATTGGTGCACCCTGCCCCTGAGCTGGAAGCCAAACCGTTTCATTACACCATGCCTGGCACCCCCAGATAAAGGTGCCAGGTTCTCCAAAGCCAGGGAGTCTGAATAACAAGTGACCCATCAAACCAGCGTCAAATCAACGCGTCACCCAGAAAACTTCAAACCCGACCACGCAGTGCTCAGCGTCACCAATGTCTCGAAATCGTTCGGTAGCATCGCAGCACTGCAAGATGTTGACCTCAAACTGTCGGCAGGCAGCGTTACCGCGTTGGTTGGTGACAACGGGGCCGGCAAAAGTACTCTAGTCAAGATCATGTCCGGCGTCCTCACACCCGACACGGGCGCCGTCGTGGTCGAAGGCAACCCTGTAGATTTGCGTGACCCACGCGCGGCCCGCCAACACGGCATTCACACTGTATTTCAGGATCTTGGTCTGGTTGGCAGTCTGTCAATTGTTGAGAATATGTTCTTGTGCTCCGAGATCCGCATCAAGGCTATGGGTATGCAGACACCCTTTCTTGATCGTGAGGCAATGCGGGACGCGGCGCGCACCGCCCTCGACAATTTGGGGATCACCACTGTTAAGGACATCGACGCCCCAGTGGAATCTCTTTCCGGCGGCCAAAGACAAAGCGTCGCCATTGCCCGCTCTGTGCGCGAACATGCCCGCGTGGTCATTCTTGATGAACCCACCGCAGCGCTCGGCGTGGCCCAGGCCGCACAGGTTCTCCTCCTGATTAAGCGGCTTCGCGCGGCGGGCACTGCCGTTCTCGTGGTTTCCCACAATCTTCGCGAAGTCTTCGCCGTCTCCGACGTCGTCATCGTCCTGCGTCTGGGTCAGGTGGCTGAGGTATTCAGGACCAGTGAAACAACTGAAGAAGAAGTCGTGGCCGCAATTGTTGGCGCACGATCACGGGGAAACATATGAGCACCTCATCAACGCCTGTTGGCGAAAACAACGGCACCGAAAAACTGCGTTCAAAGTTTAATCTCGAGCGCCGTATGGAAGGCGTGCCGCTCGTTGTTGCGTTGATACTGGTAGTCATCATTTTTCAGCTTATCAACGGCCTATTTCTCAATCCGCGCAATCTGGTCAACCTGTTAACCGAGCTAGCACCACTAGGCTTCATCGCCATCGCCTCCACCGTGATGATCATCATGGGAGAAATTGATCTGTCGCTTGGCTCCTTGGCCGGATTTACAGGTGCAGTGTTGGCCGTGTTCCTAACCAACAAGGGCGTGCCTTGGCCAGTCGCGGTTGGATTGGCCTTTTTCATCGGCATCGCCGTCAGCGGCCTGCATGGGATCATTGTTGTTAAGGGCGGTGTACGTTCGTTTGCCGTTACGCTTGCCGGATATCTGGTTTGGTACGGAGCTCAACTCGCGGTCCTGGGTGCGAGTGGCTATATACCTCTTAGGCGCGCGCCACTCAATGAACTGTCGCTGGTACGTATCCCCGAGGCCATTTCACTCAGCGTGGTCGGGCTCGGAGGGGCGGTTATTCTCTGCTTCTGGTTGTTTCGCCGTAACAACCGCAACGCCGCACGCATTTCTAGAACCGCCCGTACAATCCGAGTCGTTGCAGCTGCTGCAATAACTGCCCTGTTGCTGTGGTTGGTAACCTACCTCGAACAAGGTGGCGGCATCCCGCTCGTCTTCGTGCTCCTTCTTGCTGTCACAACGGGCATGTGGATATTGCTGACCCGTACCGCCCTGGGTCGACACATGTATGCAGTTGGCGGTGACCTTCATGCCGCGCGGGAAAGCGGCATCAACATCAACAAAGTGAAATGGATCGGTTTTGCAGCATCTGGCGCTCTGGCAACTTGCGCTGGCATCGCAATTCTCTCCTACACCGGTGGTGCGGATTCTTCAGCTGGCACCGGTGCGCTGTTGCTTGCCGGCATTGGTGCCACCGTTGTCGGTGGTGTGAGCCTGACCGGCGGTCGCGGCTCTTTGTGGGGTGCCTTCGGCGGCGCGATTTTGCTCGAAGCGGTGGCAAACGGGTTGAACTTGATGTCTTTGAATTTTTACGCGGTTTACATTGTCGAAGGCTTGGTTGTTCTCGCCGCCCTACTCACCGACGCGGCATTGCGCCGCCGGTTGACATCGCATTGATGCCCTCCGTTACACTTCCTGCACCCCAAGAGGTCACCTTGGCCGCAAAGCGCTGGCAATGAGCACTCAACCTGCCGCAACAATTGCCGGGCGCATTGGTAAATTCGCCGCAGATCTAAAGTGGGAAATGTTATCAAACGCCGTTCAAGATCGTGTACGAGACCGCGTTCTGGACGCCTTCGCTACCGCCGTCGCAGGTAACATAGCCGACCCCTACCTGCCGGTTGCTGCAATCATGGTGGACGAGCCTGCTGGTACCGCGACCGTGCTGGCTACGGGACAAACAGCAAGCCCGGGTGCTGCCGCCTTTGCCAATGGTGTCGCCGCTCACGCGCTCCTTTATGAAGACCTGAACCTTACCAGTGCCGACCACCCCGGGGCGGTCATAATTCCGGCAGCCCTGGCAGCTGCCGAGACCATGGGAAACAACGCAACTTTGGCAGATTTTCTTGTCGGCGTTCTGGCTGGATACGAGGTCCAACTCTTTCTTGGCGCAACGGCTGCAACCGGCGTCATTCAACGCGGCTTCAGAACAACATCAGTGTTCGGAACTGTTGCAGCAGCGGTCGCGGCGGCAACAGTATGGAGATCAAACGCCGACCGCATCGCCGCAGCCGCCACCATCGGGGCCAACTTTGCCTGCGGATTAACTGAAGGTTGGGGGCACGGCACCAGCGAACCGTATTTTCAGGCGGGTATAGCCGCGCAGAACGGTCTTCTGGCAGCGCGTCTTGCCATTAAGGGCGCGCAAACCGCCGCCCCTACGTTTGAAAGCACCAATGGCTTTCTGCACGCCTTTGCCGACACTCAATCCGATGAAGCTATCCACCTCGTTGACACTTGGCGCATTCTCAATGTCATCTGCAAGCCGTACCCATGTAGCGGTGGAAAAATTGGCGCTATCGACAGCGCGCTTGTCTTGCGCGAAAACGGCATTGACCCGGCACAAATCCATCGCGTGCGCGTCTGGTTGCCTTCGCTTTATTACGGTTATCCCGGCGCGAGCCGCACGGCACCATTCGCTTCCATGTCGCAGGCACAGGCAAGCGGCCAGTTCTGTGTCGCTGCAACTTTACTCGGTTATCGGATGCAGTCAGTTGAGACTTTCACACGCGATTTCGCTAGCCTCGACATCGCAGCGCTGAGCCACCGGATAGAACTTTTAGCTCAGTCAGAAACCTCTCTGGCGCGGGTCGAGGTTGAATTAAACGATGGCCGAACACTCGCCGCACAAGCGGATCGCCGCAACCAGTTGATCCCCTCCATCACCTCAATGTCAAAAAAACTCAGGTCTTTGACCAAAACTGCCTGGAAACCTGGTGGAGCTGCCCGCGTGATTGATTTCATCAAAGGGCCGGGTGGACGTCCCGTCAACAATCTATCTGCCTGCTTGAGAGCCAGAATTTAGAGAGAACTGAAAGGAGCAGTATTGTGGAGATATCAACAGTTACCGGGGGCAACGGCGTAAATTTGCACGTGCGGGAATGGGGCAACAAAAATGGCAAGCCCATTCTTTTCGTGCACGGATGGTCGCAACACCATCTGGCCTTTCATCGTCAGGTCGAAAGTGACCTGGCCAATGAGTTCCGGCTTGTCGCATTTGACTTGCGCGGGCACGGGATGTCAGACGCGCCGACTGAAGTGGAGGCATATACCGATGGCGACCTCTGGGCCGCAGATATCGCGGCAATTATTGAACAGCTTGGTCTGGTCAATCCGCTGCTTGTCGGTTGGTCTTTTGGCGGCTTTGTCATTTCAGACTATTTACGCGTCCACGGCGATGCCAAAATCGCCGGCGTGAACTATGTCGGCTGGGGCGTCATCATGGGCAATACGGAGGAAGAACTCCGTTTCGTTGGCCGTGGTTTTCACGACTATTATCAAGGCGCGATATCAAAAGACGTGCCCACTGCGATCAAAGCCCTGCGCGGTTTTGTGCACGCCTGCCTCGGCAAAGCTATCCCCCAGGATGATCTGGAAACAATGATTGCCTTCAACGTCATGGTGCCACAATTCACCCGCTGGGCGATGACACTTCGTGAGGCCATCGATTTCACTCCGGTGATTTCAGAGCTGTCTGTTCCAATACTTGCCAGCTACGGCACCAAGGATACCGTCGCCCTCCCTATCGCGGGAGAGCATATCGTCAATGTCTGCAAAAACGCCACCAGCAGTTTCTACGAGGGCGCAGGACACGCACCGTTTCTTGAAGAACCTGAGCGCTTCAACCAGGAACTCGCAAATTTTACTCGACAAGCTCAACCCTGAAAACACTTTCGAGCCCGACAAATCAAAAGCACTCACATCTCACGGAAGCCAGAAATCTTTCAACTACATTATTGGCACAGGTGAAAAGAAAAACCGCAAACCGTAACCAAGCGGCGTTGAGCACTATTAGTCGCCCCATAGAAAACGCGAGCGCCGCGAATTGCCGTGAGGTTAAAAATTGGTGCGCTTGGATAGCGCGACCTCAAACGAATTATTCGAGACTTTGGAAGATTGGAATGACTGCCTTAAGCCCGTAAAAAATGAACTGCGGGGGCCAAGACCATGAAACCCTCTCCACCCCCTGCAACTGCAGCATTCTCCATTCGTTTCACAATTGAAGAACGTTCTGAACTTGAGTGCCGCTCTCGCGATATGGCGCTAAGCACCTATATTAAATCAGTCTTGTTTGCAGATGCAGTCCAGCGTTCCAGGCAAGTGGGGCGCTCCCCGAGCAAAGACAGAATGCAATTGGCAGAGATTTTGGCTTACCTTGGTGCCGGTCAAATCAGCCAGAATCTTTCAGCACTGGCTGAGGCGAGCAAGAATGGTTCGCTCTATGTTGATGAACAGGTGCAAGCGGATTTAACGCAGGCTTGCGACGATATTGCAGTCATACGCACCATGCTTATGCGCGCCCTTGGGATTGGCTCAGAAACACCTGTGAGCGCATCGCGCGCCTTTACTGGTGTTGCCTGACATGATTCTCAAAGGCTCTCAGCGTGGCGGCGCAAAGAATCTGTCGGCTCATTTAATGAATGATCGCGACAATGATCACATCACAGTCTTTGAACTGCGCGGATTCCTTGCCGATGATTTGCATGGCGCTCTGGCAGAAACGCATGCCATTTCCAAAGGCACAAAATGCACTCAATTTATGTTCTCCCTCAGTCTTAATCCGCCAAAGAATATCGTTGCCTCAGAACAGGACTTTTTGGATGCCGCAAACAAGGCAGAAGAGCGCCTTAGATTAGAAGGGCAACCGCGTGCGATTATCTTCCACGAGAAGGAAGGTCGCCGCCATGCCCACGTGGTGTGGTCGCGCATCGACCATAAAACCATGACAGCAATCAATCTACCGCACTTCAAGCGCAAGCTGAATGATTTGGCGCGTGATTTGTATCTTGATCACGGCTGGGAATTGCCCAACGGGCTGCGCCGTGATGGCGGCAAAAGCCCTTTGAACTTCACCTTGGCACAATGGCAGCAAGCCAAGCGGATCAAGCTTGATCCACGTGAGATCAAG
>NVXB01000071.1 GCA_002746425.1 Hyphomicrobiales bacterium
GACAAGAAGGCTCGCGAAAGCGGGCAAGAATTGCGCATGCACCCCTCAACCTACACAACAGCGTCAATTGGCGGGTTTATTGCTGGCGGATCGGGCGGCGTCGGTTCGCTCAATTTTGGCGGCTTGCGCGATCTTGGCAATGTCATYCGCTTGCGCGTTGTYACCATGGARGCCGAGCCACGYGTGCTGGAGCTGACCGGTGAGGATTTGCAAAAAGTCAGCCAYGCCTATGGCACCAACGGTATTATCACCGAAGTAGAGATGCCGCTTGGGCCRGCTTATGACTGGGTWGATGTGCTGGTTGGATTTGATGATCCTGCCGATAATGGCTGGATGGACTCCGTGCGTTTTGGCAACCAACTGGCGTTGCAAGATGGCATCCTGACCAAGAATATTTCTCCGGTTCAAGCGCCTGCGCCGCAAAACTATTATCTGCGCCATCGTAAATTCATCGATGACGGRCAATCGGTTTGYGCGTGTATGGTTGCGCCCTTTGCSATGGATGCTTTTGCGACACTTGTTGCCCGGGGCMCCGGCAAAATCCTCTAYCGCAGYGAYACGGCCACACCRGAAGAGAAAAAGGGMTTGCCRCCTGCRYTYGAGCTTGGCTGGAAYCACACAACYTTGCGKGCYTTGCGGGTCGATTCTGATATCACCTATCTGCAAATTCTGTTTCCRTTTCCCAATCAARTGGATYTGGTGGAAAAAACCTCAAAACTGTTYCCTGATGARGTKATCGGCCATCTGGAATTTGTCCGTTTTGATGGCAACATCACCTGTTTTGGCCTGCATATGGTGCGCTTYACCACYGAAGAGCGCCTTGARGAGATCATGCGGTTTTTCGAAGAAGCTGGTTGCCCGATCTTCAACCCCCACCGCTACACGCTGGAAGAAGGCGGCATGAAGGAAACCGATTCCGTGCAATTGGACTTCAAACGCATGGCTGATCCCAAGGGCCTGCTTAATCCTGGCAAAATGATTGGCTGGGATAATCCGGACTTTGATTTTTCTGGACAGACCTATCTGTTTCCTGGTCTTGCTAAAAACACTCAATAAGGCTGCGGTACCCCTATGAAAATTCTCGTGGTTTATGCGCACCCGGTTGAAACCAGCTTTAATGCTGAGGTTCACCGGGCGGTGGTGGAAGAGTTGAAAAATGCCGGGCATGAGGTCGATGATTGCGATCTTTATGCCGAGAATTTTGATGCGATACTCTCTCGTGAGGAGCGCATCAACTACCATGATATCGAGATTAACCAACGCCCTGTGGCAGGCTATGTCGAACGGGTGATGAACGCCGAAGCCATTGTTTATGTGCATCCCATTTGGAATTTTGGCTATCCGGCCATTCTAAAAGGGTTTTTGGACCGCGTTTTTCTGCCGGGCGTATCGTTTCATATCAATGATGGCAAACTGACGCCGGGGCTTTGGCATATCAAAAAGATGGCCTGCGTCGTGACCTATGGCGCAACGCGTTTTCGCGCCATGATTTTGGGTGATCCGCCGCGTAAAGTCTCAACCCGCATGTTACGTGCCGCCATCAAACCGGCAGCCCCTGTATGGTATATGGCGCAATATGACATGAACAATGCCTCGCCCAAACAGCTGGAAGCGCATCTCAACAAGGTGCGGCAAAAAATGGCAAGGTTTTAAGCGCCGCTCACAAGGACCGTTGCAAAAGCACCAGATCAAGAAGCCGGCCAAATTTGCGGCCAACTTGCGGCATGCGGCCGGTTTCCACAAAACCCAATTTTTCATGCAGCCGGATTGAAACCGTGTTTTCTGCTTCAATCGCGGCGACCATAATGTGCAAGCCCGCGCCGCTTGCATGCTCTGTTAGGGTTTGCACCAGAGCTTTTCCAAGCCCCTTGCCATGGGCAACGGGCGCGACATAGACGGAATTCTCGACCGTTTTGGCATAGCCATCAAAGGGTCGAAACGGGCCATAGGATGCGTAGCCAATGGCTGTGTCGTCATCATCAACACCCACAAAAACCGGGAAACCCGCCGCCAGCCGGGCGTTGAACCAGACAAGGCGGTTATCCAGATCTACCTCGACATCGTTCCAAATCGCAGTGGTCTCACGCACCGCCTGATTGTAGATTTCAACGATTGCAGGCAGATCCTTTTCCTGCGCTGGCCTGATGCTTGATCCCGACATGTCATTCCCTCATTATTCGTTCACTTGTAGGCTTGCGAAAAACCGCTTTGACTCCCATCAAGCCGGTGCTAATTACCGCCTTATGACCACACCTATCAAGAACATCCGCAATTTCTCTATTGTTGCCCATATCGATCATGGCAAATCCACGCTTGCTGACCGGCTGATCCAGCTCACCGGCGGGTTGGAACAGCGTGAGATGAAAGAGCAAGTGCTCGATAGTATGGACATCGAGCGCGAGCGCGGTATCACCATCAAGGCACAAACCGTGCGGCTGAACTATACAGCTTTAGATGGTGAAACCTATGTGTTGAATTTGATCGAYACACCGGGCCATGTGGATTTTGCCTATGAGGTCAACCGCTCGCTKGCRGCCTGCGAGGGCTCGTTGCTGGTKGTTGATGCCAGTCAGGGCGTGGAAGCGCAGACRCTGGCCAATGTCTATCAGGCCATGGAAAACGATCATGAGATCGTATCYGTGCTCAACAAGGTGGATTTACCCGCTGCTGATGTGGAGCGCGTGCGCGAGCAAATTGAAGAAGTGATCGGTCTCGATGCCTCTGATGCGGTGGAAATTTCCGCCAAAACGGGCCTTGGCATCGACAAGGTCYTGGAAGCCATTGTCACGCGCCTGCCTTCTCCAGATGCTGGAAGGCTGGCAGGCGAGCGCGATAAACCGCTCAAGGCCATGCTGGTRGAYAGCTGGTATGATGCCTATCTGGGTGTSATYGTGCTSGTGCGTATTGTTGATGGTGTGCTGAAAAAGGGCCAGAAAATACGCATGATGGGCACCGATGCSGCYTATGATGTGGAYCAAGTRGGCGTGTTTACGCCSAAGCTGTTAAAAGTTGMTGARTTGGGCCCGGGCGAGATCGGCTATTTRACAGCCTCGATCAAGGAAGTTGCCGATACCCGYGTTGGTGACACCATCACYGATGCCAGACGYCCTACTGAGAAGGCGCTTGAAGGCTTCAARCCYGCGCAACCCGTGGTGTTTTGCGGTATGTTCCCGATTGATGCTGGCGATTTTGAAGATTTGCGCGCTGCAATGGGCAAATTGCGGCTCAATGATGCCAGTTTCTCCTTTGAGATGGAAACATCTGCGGCGCTGGGCTTTGGCTTTCGCTGCGGCTTTTTGGGCCTGCTGCATCTGGAAATCATTCAGGAGCGGCTGGAGCGTGAGTTCAATCTCGAYCTGATCGCCACCGCRCCAAGCGTGGTTTATCAGCTGGGCATGATGGAYGGCTCTGATGTGGARYTGCACAACCCGGCAGATATGCCGGATGTGATGAAGATCAATGAGATTGCCGAGCCCTGGATTCGCGCAACCATTATGACGCCAGATGAATATCTGGGGCCTATTCTAAAACTGTGTCAGGATCGACGCGGTGTTCAGATTGATCTGTCCTATGTCGGCCCACGGGCCATGGTGCAATATGATTTGCCACTGAATGAAGTGGTGTTTGATTTTTACGACCGGCTGAAATCCATCTCAAAAGGCTATGCCAGTTTCGATTATCAAATCACCGATTATCGCGTCGGCGATCTGGTCAAACTATCCGTGCTGGTTAATGCTGAGCCGGTCGATGCATTGGCGATGCTTGTGCATCGCAGCCAGTCCATTCGCCGGGGCCGTGATATGTGCGAAGTCTTGAAAGAGCTGATCCCGCGCCAAATGTTCAAAATACCCATTCAGGCAGCGATTGGCGGCAAAATCATTGCCCGCGAAACCATTGCTGCCCTGCGCAAAGATGTGACGGCCAAATGTTATGGCGGTGATATGTCGCGTAAACGCAAATTGCTGGATAAGCAAAAAGCAGGCAAGAAGCGCATGCGCCAGTTTGGCAAGGTGGACATTCCGCAAGAAGCCTTTATTGCCGCGCTGAAAATGAGCGATTAACCGCTCAAGCAAACAGACTTGCAGACACTTTCCATCGCTGCGCTATATATTGTTGCGATGGAACAAACTTTTCTCAACACTCAGGTCCCCGATACGCCCGGCCTTGACCCGCGCCTAAAACAGCGGCGCTTGCGCCTGGATACGTTGGTGCGGTTGCGCTGGGTGGCTGTGTTGGGCCAGTCGATCACCATTTTGGTGGTATCTGAATTTTTCCAGTTTGATTTACCGCTGCTGGCCTGTTTTTCAGTCATTGCTCTGGCCGCCGCACTGAACATCATTATTCGCGCTGTCTACCCYGCCTCCACGCGCCTCAGCACSCGTTGGGCCGCTGCATTRTTGGCRTTTGATATTTTCCAAACCTCGGCGCTGTTGTTTTTCACCGGCGGGCTGGAAAACCCATTTTTCATGCTGCTGCTGGTGCCCACCATGATTTCWGCCATGAGCCTGCCGCTGAAATACACTTTGGCACTGGGCACAACCATGGTGCTAAGCGCCGTTTTTCTGGCCTATTATCATTTYCCCCTRCCRTGGGGGCCGRATCAAATCAGCCTGCCGCCCATCTATGTGCTTGGTTTGCTGGTGGCATTGGTGTGTTGCCTGCTGTTTATGGGCATTTACGCCTTTCGCATTGCCCATGAAACAAGGCAACTGGCCGATGCCTTGGCGGCGGCCGAGCTGGTRCTGGCMCGCGAGCACCATTTATCGGCYCTGGATGGGCTGGCAGCGGCCGCCGCCCATGAATTGGGCACTCCCCTTGGCACCATCGCGYTRATTGCCAAGGAGCTCACTCAGGAGGCRCACAAGCAYCCYGATCTAAAGGAYGATATCGAGCTGCTTCGCACCCAGAGCGAGCGCTGCCGGGATATTTTAAGCCACCTTACGTCGCTATCAACGGAGGGCGGCGCTGATTTTATCCGCATGCCTTATTGCCAGTTGATGGAGGAGGTCAGCGCACCRCACCAGAATTTTGGTATCGATATTTCCATACAAGGCATTGGCGCAGARCCTCAGCCGYTGATTGCSCGCAACCCGGCRGTRCATTACGGGYTGGGTAATYTGGTGGAAAATGCCGTCGACTACGCCGCCAGCCRGGTGGATATTCGWGCTCAATGGACACCTGACAAGCTGATCTGCATTATTGAAGATGATGGKCCRGGGTTCTTGCCAGAAGTGTTGGCCCGCATGGGCGACCCSTAYGTGACCAGCAGCAAACATAGYGGTGCATCGCGCAAGACRGGTCAGCGGGAGCACAATATTGGCTTRGGGCTRGGGTYCTTTATTGCCAAGACTYTRCTGGAGCGTTCCGGYGCATCCTTGTCAGTTACCAATTTCGCGCCGCCRCGCAGTGGYGCYATCGTTACCTTGTCYTGGCCRCGYRCCGCGCTGGAAATAAAGCCCACRYCAMCCGGAATAGAATTTTCAYCKGAACATACTGATATCATTAATAAAAAYAMTTTATCGCCWGCAGAAAATTTGCCGTCCRAGAATCCTGCCATATAATTRTGGATAGGAGAGGCCCTTCCTCATGGGTTTTGTTCTTTCAAAGTGAGGCTGGACATGGACGTATCTAACGAAATGCTGACGGTACAAGATCAGAATATTAGCCAAAACCTAGGCCAGAGYTTAGGYCGCGTTTTATTGATYGATGATGATAGCCCATTCGTCAATCGACTGGCACGCGCCATGCAAAAGCGCGGCTAYGTGGCCGATGTCGCAGAATCYATTGCCGAGGCAAATGCCAAGGTTGATAATGACCCGCCAGATTTTGCCGTGGTCGATATGCGCCTTGGTGATGGCAACGGACTGGATGTGATTGAGCGTATCCAAACCCGAAAAGATGATGCGCGGGTTGTTGTGCTAACCGGCTATGGCAATATTTCCACCGCCGTTACCGCCGTTAAACTGGGCGCCTATGATTATCTGGCAAAACCGGCTGATGCCGATGATATTCATGCCGTGCTGAGCCGCGAAAAGGGCGACAAGCCAAGCTTGCCAGAAAATCCGATGTCGGCAGACCGGGTGCGCTGGGAGCATATTCAGCGTGTTTATGAGGCTTGCGATCGCAATGTATCTGAAACCGCTCGGCGTCTCAGCATGCACCGCCGTACCCTGCAACGCATTTTGGCAAAACGCGCACCAAGATAAAGTAAAACTGGCTACAGGCCGCGCAGGCCAGGGTCTGACAGTTTAAGCAGCCGTGTTGCACCAGCTGCCGCAAATCTCAGCGTTACTGCCTTGCGCCGCGCTGCCGAGAGTTTGTGTTCGGGGGCATCACGCAAAATTTCCGCGCCATAAGGATCAGCCATCATCAAGCCCTGCTCTTGCGGGAATAAATCTTCTGGCACCTCTGCATGACTGGCAAAAAACAATCGGTCGCAATAATCGCGGTAATCCGGCCATTTATGGTCGGCTTTAAAATCCGCGACTGATGATTTGATCTCAATGATCCATAATTCGCCCTTGGAAGACAGCGCCATTAAATCGGCGCGCCGCCCGGACGCTAACGTTAATTCGGGCAGAACGGCAAATTTACGATTATGCAGCATACGGCCGACACCGCGCTGAATCATCAGCGCTGTATCGCTCTGGCGGCCATCCACCAGCACCTTTTCCAGCGAATCGTCTCCTCGTACAAGCATGGTTTAAGTGTAACCAGCTTATGCCGTGCTTTGAAGCCCACGCTTTCGCAGTAGCGCATCAATCGATGGCATACGCCCGCGAAACGCCGTGTAAAGCTCAGCCGGGTCTTTGCTGTTGCCGGCGCTGTAAATGTTGGTTTTCAGCTTTTTGGCCAATTCTTCATCAAATGGATTGCCTGTTTCCTCAAACGCCACAAAGGCATCGGCATCCATAACTTCGGACCACAGATATGAATAATAGCCGGAGGAATAACCATCGCCGGAAAACACATGCATGAAATGCGGCGTGCGATGACGCATCACAATCTCGCTCGGCATGCCGATTTTCTCCAAGGCGGCGCGCTCAAAAGCCACTGGATCAGCCGCCGCTGCTTTGGCATTGAGGTGCATTTCCAGATCAACCAGAGCGCAAGAGGTGTATTCCACTGTCGCAAAACCCTGATTGAAGGTGCTTGCTGCCAGCAGCCGCTCCATCAAATCTTTTGGAATAGCCTCGCCGGTTTTTGCATGAATCGCGTAGGTGGACAGAATCTCAGGTGTGGTCAGCCAATGCTCAAACAACTGGCTGGGCAGCTCAACAAAATCTCGGGCGACACTGGTGCCCGACACCAAGGGATAGGTCACATCGGACAGCAGGCCATGCAGCCCGTGGCCAAATTCGTGGAACAGCGTGTGGGCATCATCAAAGGTCAACAAGGCGGGCTGGCCTTTGGGCGCTTTTGCAAAATTCATCACATTGACGATGATGGGCCGAATATTACCGCTGAGTTTTTCCTGCGAGCGAAAGGCGCTCATCCAAGCGCCGGAGCGTTTTGAAGGCCGGGCAAAATAATCGCCCAGAAACAGGCCGATATGATTTCCCACATTATCGCGCACTTCCCATGCCCGCACATCAGGGTGGTACAATTCCAGATCGGTTACTTCTCGGAACCAGACCCCAAACAGCTTATTGGCTGTGGCAAAAGCTGCCTCAATCATTTTATCCAGCTGGAAGTATGGTTTTATTTCTGCCTCATCCAGCGCGTGATCGCGCATCCGAACCTTATCGGAATAATAGCGCCAATCCCACGGCGCAATCTGCGCATTATCGCCCAATTCCTGCGCAAGTGCAGATAGCTTTGTCGATTCTTCTGCGGCACGCTGGCGTGCAGGTGCCCAAACATTTTCCAGTAAATCACGCACAGCATCTGGCGTTTTTGCCATTTGATTCGCCAGTTTGAAATGCGCAAAATCCTCAAAGCCAAGCAGATTGGCCCGCTCCTGGCGCAATGTCAGAGTTTCGGAAATAATCGCGAGATTATCGCTGTCTCCGCCATTTTCACCGCGTGCAATCCAGCCCTTAAAAGCTGCTTCACGCAAATCTCGGCGAGAGGAAAATTGCAAAAACGGTTCAATCAGCGAGCGCGACAAGGTGATGACATGTTTTCCGCTTTGTCCGCGCTCTTCAGCAGCAGATTGAGCAGCGGAAATCAGGAAATCGGGCAGGCCTTCCAGATCCTGTTCGTTCTCAAGTACAAGCTGAAAATTCCTCTCATCAGCCAGCACATTTTGCGCAAACTGGGTACCAAGTTCGGCCAAACGTGCAGAAATTTCTGCCATGCGCTCGCGGTCTGCGCCTTTAAGGGCGGCACCGGCACGCACAAAATTTTCGTGATATTTTTCCAGAACGCGCAATTCTTCGGACGTAAGTTTTAAATCATCGCGTTGTTGGAATACGGTATCAATGCGTTTGAACAGTTTTTCATTCATCACAGTCGCGCTGGAATGACGTGATAGTTTGGGCGCTATATCTCGCTCAATCTGTTGCAAATCGTCATTGGTGTCTGCGCCGCTCAGATTGAAAAATGTGCTGGCCACCTTGTCCAGGCTGTCACCAGATTTTTCCAGCGCAACAATGGTATTTTCAAAGTCTGGCGCGGCGGCATTATCGGCAATCTCGTCAATTTCCGCGCGGTTTTCCTGCATGGCGCTTTCAAACCCGGGTGAGAAATGCTCCGGCAGCACAGCGGCAAAGGGCGGCACTTTGAATAATGTGGTCCAGGGGGCAAGAAGCGGATTGTCGGACATGGTGTGATCCTGCGTTTGAAGAGTTGGTTTGGATGTAGGCTGATGGCCTGCCTGTGTAAGGAATTTTATGGCTCCCTCACCCGCTAACCGCCCGGTAGACAGGGCCGCCTGCAATAAATAGCCCCCGGTTGGGGCATCAAAATCGAGCATTTCTCCAGCGATAAACACGCCGGGTTTGGCTTTCAGCATCAAATGCTCATCCAGCGTGCCGGCATCGACCCCGCCAGATGATGATATGGCACGTTCCAGACCTTGATGGCCTGTCACAGTCAACGGCAATGCCTTGATAAGGCCGGCGAGAATGGCACTGTTACCCGAAAAATCTCGTAGCTCGCGTAGCAAAACACGTTCAACAGCAGTTAGCTTGAGCGCACGCCGCAGTCGATTGGACAGCGACAGTTTTGTCGGCACCTTCTCAAGGCGTTTTTGTATGTCTTCGCGAGAGAGCGCCGGACGCAAATCGAGCATGATCTGCAATGGGCCATTGGTAAGCTGCCTGCGCAAAGCTGCACTCAAGGCATAGATCGCGGGTCCTTCGAGGCCATATTTGGTCACGACCACTTCGCCGGGCATTATTTTGTCGGCTAAAGTCACCGTGATTGCTTTAAGAGGTTGGCCAGCAAACCCCGCCTTTATATGCTCGCTCCAGGAAATATTGACCCCCATATTGGAGGGTTGAAACGGCACCAAATCTGGCAGGCCCGCATTGCCTTCGTGCCATATCTTCGCCCACAACCCATCACTGCCAAGGCGCGGCCAACTTGCCCCGCCAAGCGCCATAATCATCGCATCACAAGAAACTTTTAGGGCCTCAGCATCTGGCGTTTGAAACAACAAGTCTCCATTTTCATCAAACCCAGTCCAGCGATGACGGCTATGCAATTCAACGCCCATCGATTGCAAGCGCCGCAACCAGGCACGCAATAAGGGCGAGGCCTTAAAGCTTTTGGGAAATATTTTGCCATTTGAACCGACAAATGTCGGCTCGCCAAGCGCCTCTACCCATGCGGTTACCGCTTGTGGCGGAAAAGCCTCAATCGAATGTTGGACCGTCTCTGGCAGGTGAAAGTAACTGGCCAGCACATCGTCCAATTTTCCGGCATGGCTGATGTTCAGCCCGCCAAGTCCGGCCATCAAAAATTTGCGCCCCGGTGTGGGCATCTGATCGTAAATGGCGACCTGATATCCGGCACTGGCCAGCGTTTCTGCGGCCATTAGCCCTGCAGGGCCAGCTCCGATAATAGCGATATTTGCCATGGATCAGCGATCCAGAATGGAGCGTAATTCGACAAGATTTGACCGAACCCGCAAAATGTAAAAACCAATTGTGGTGAGATGTGTTGGCATCAACCAACCATCTTCATCGCCATTGGATATAATCGAGGGCTCAAGCATCACCGCGCTCAAGGTCTGCGCCTCCATCTGATCCCACAAGGCATTCAGGCCACGGGTTTCAATGACTTGGGAGAAGTCGACACGAACAGCGCGTAAAATGCCGTAATAGGCATAAAGTTGACCCTTGGCATTCATGAAAATATCATCGGCGCGGGTGTCAAACCATCCGCTGTTATAATCTTCAGCGCGGGTTTTCAGGCTGGCCGAAGTTGAGCCGATATCATTGGCGATACGATCCAAAAACTGCATGAGATTATCGGCGCGCGCGTCAAAGGTCGCTTCGCATTTCATCAAGCGCGCCTGATAAGATTCCAGCTTATCAATGGTGCGACGGAAATAACTCGGGGTCGGCGTGGTTGGCCCAAAGGGCTGGCTGTCAAACGGGTTAAAATACCATGTGTACTGGTTGAATTGCACATTGCCGCGCGCATCTTTCAAATCCGGATCAATTTGCGATGTGCCACGTACACGGCCAAGACGGTCTGATATTTCAATGGCGGTACGGCCAACAGCCTGATGAATACCGCGTTGAAACGCTGCCTTATTATCCAAAATCCAAGTGTGGTCCCAGTCAACGCCAAAGAAGCCCATCTTGTAGAGAGGGTGGCTCGACATCCAGGTGTTTTTGTTGACGTTGAAATCGATCAGATACTTGACTGCATCGACCGTGAAGGAGCGCCCGCAAGTGCGCGTTGTGTCCGTGCCGCCTTCCACCGCAACCTGATCACCAGCTGAAACAGTGGTGTTTGTCATATTAAACTTGTCAGCATAATGGATGTCATAGTCGCGTATCCATGAGGCGTTCCAGATGAAAAATGCATAGGAAATCAGGATCGGAAAGATGACCAAGCCAATGGCAATGCGTATCCACATGGCCCGGCGAACCATAAATTGATGGGCGGTACGGATCGGCCATATGGCAGAAAACCATAGCCCTTTTACCAGCGCAACAAGACCGGAAACCAATCCTTTGAAACCTTCAATCAGCGGGTCCAGCAATGGACATCTCCCTCACATTTTTAGCAGATACTCACATAGGTGAACTATGCCATCTGTACAAGTTTACCTTGCCAAACCACTTTTCAGGCAAACCACGTCCGAAATAAATTCAGTGACGCAGGCATCACGCCCCGAACAATTTGTCCCAATGACGGTCTTTGTCGTTAAAATAGGTGTTTTGGATCAAATCCACCACATATTCTCGCAGATTTGGCGGATAGGTCTCGTAATCACGATAGAATGCTTCTTTGTTGACCATGAAGCGCACAACAAAATCAAAGGGCACAAACTCTGCAATAAGCCGGTTTATCAAGCCGTCATCAGGGTGTGCAGGATCGGCACGCTGGACCAAAAATCGCAAATCTGGCGCGACTTTATCAAGGTCAATATCTGCGCCAGCTAAAAGTGATTTTTTGGTTTTATTGAGAAACGACAAAATACGATCATTGGAAACATCGGCGGCATGGGCATTGACCCACTTTTTGACATTTGACGGGGTCAGTGCACCCAGATCTGCCCCCTTATCAGACAGCCCCATCAATGCCGTTATATGCTGGTCAATACGGGCTTCCAAGACGCCTGAGCCAAGCAACCAGTCACGGTTGAGCGGTTCTAGTCGATCATTTTCTGTAAGGTAACTATGCAGGGTTTTGGGGTCTTCCAACGATAGGTACCAATCGATGGTGCTGCCCTTGGTGGGAAATGGAGGCTCTGGAGCATCGCCCAGCACCACATGCCCATCTTCATCGCGCAAGATATAAACACCGCCAAAATGATCGGCCCAAAACGCGTTTTTGGTAAAGCGAACATTGCGCGGTATCGGATCGTTTTTGCGAATATCACCGCACAGGCCAGCCAGGTCGATGATGTCTTTCATCAGTTTCTGATTGTTCCAGCTGGTTGGCTCACGCTCAAAACGCGAGATCAGCTGCTCCAGCTTATGCGCGCCTTTCAGCACGCCATTGGCGCTGTGCAGATCAAACACCACATGGCGGATAGACAGCAAATCCTCGATGGTGCTGACGGTATAAGTGTCATCTTCAATTTCGCCAAACACCACATCTTTCAATGTCAGCACATCCAGCGCCGTGCGGTTGGCTTGATAAAAACTGCGCATCAGCTCTGGTGTGGAGGAAAACGACACCTGCACATAGGGCAGTTCACGCTGCTTTGGCGTGAGAATGATGAAGCGCGGATTGACCCGGTGCGGGTTGAGATAATCGCTATCGTCCAAAATTTCCGCCACTTGCGGCGAGAAACCCATGGCATCAATACTGAATTCATCTGGCGCAATGGGCTTGAAGCCAAAGCGTGTCAGGGCGGTGTTATAATTATGAACCAGATGCGGTTGGGTGACCTTCATCAGGCCCCCATAAATCATCTTGCTGGCGATCAAACGTTCCATTGGCCATCCCGCTTCAGGCGTTCCATTTCATCGGCCGCACGTTCTCGCACACGCTGATCGCGCAATATTTTCTCCACCGCAGCCCCATCGGACTTATCGGAATAGCGGAACTCAGAAGAAGCGTAGCGGTTGATCTCCTGAACCACCATATCCAGCGTGATCGGGCTTTGCAGCTCCTTGATCATCCCAAGTTTTTGCTCATAGGGCTGGTGCATGAATGTTTCAGGGCTTTCAAACCAATCATCTGGCAATTCCACATCAAACGCCCGCATTTTAATCGCGTCGGTAACGTTTTTGATGGCACGCCCGGTAAAGCGCGGCTCGGCTTCCTTGATAGCGTGCAAATAGGTGCCAATATCAGTCATATTTTGCGGTGGGCCGTGGCGCTCCATAACGCGGTCAAACACCTTTTTCAGACCCTCTTCCTTTGGCTGCATTAAATCTTCATAAGCTTCGCTGGCAGCGCGCTGAATGTTCTGATTGACGTATAATTCATGGTCACCCAGCTCCAAATTATGGTTCTTGCCGAGCAGCAACGCGAAAATATCGATGTAATCTTCGCGGGTTTGCGGACCATCTACCAGCCACCTGGCACCGGCGCGCTGGCGCAGGGCATCATCCACCATCTCTGGGTAATTAGAGAACATACCAAAGGTGCAATTGCCGCGAATAACCGTGCCTGCGCCGGAAAATGCCTGCATCAACACAGCTGTAATTTCCTGCTGGCCAGCAGATGTGCTGTTGTCATCAGAGCGTTTGGCGGCCACCTGATCGATATCATCGACGGTGCCAAAGGCAATGGCGCGCGGATCCAGCACCGCATCAATAAATGCTTTGCAGTTTTGGCCAGACTTACCCTGATAAGAGGATATCTGGTCTACACCAAAGTTTTGGTAGTGAAAGCGATAACCGCCGACCTCAGTGTAATTATTGATGATACCGGCAATCATCTGAATAAGCGTTGTCTTGCCGGTGCCTGGAAAGCCATCGCCAATAAAGGTGAAGACAAAGCCGCCCAACTCAACAAACGGGTTCATSTGCTTRTCAAAATCATAGGCCATCAGCATTTTGGACAGTTTGACCGCCTGATGCTTGGCAATGTGGTTGCCAACAACCTCATGMGGTTTTTTAAAATTCATCACCAATGGYTTGGTRGATTTVGRMGGGCCAGTTTCCARACCRTCCAGCGTGAAATCATCRCTATCAAGACGGATATGCATCGCCTCGAACACGCTGATTTGCTCAAAACGYTGAGCSCGCGTRGCCAATGCYTCSAGATAATTTTGTGCCGCTNNNNGCGCGCGCNNGNNATGTCATGGCRGCAGCGCTATCAGCRTCCTCYAASGCTGCRTCCAAYGTGGCCAAAAAGCCCTTTARCGCATCGCGCACCGTATCRAACTGCAATATCGGATCRGCCTGGTCGCTYTGATTGTCKCCATTACCTGGCAAYGTATCCAGYAARAAYCGCGCGGCAGTGAAGCCTGCGATAAAGCCAGCGGTRTTTTGCAGCGCRTGAAAGCGATGGGCTGCATCACCCGTTACAGAGCCCGTGCGGTTATCTGCTTGKAGTTTTTCTAATTCTGTTTGTCGGCTAAATACATCAGCAACCGCGTGCCCAACAGCCATRCCTCKGCGYAATTTATAGGCCAGCGCATGYTCTTCGGGCGAYAGCATYGGRTCCCCCGGATGAACTTCATTTAAYCGGCTAAGAAACCGAATGTCCCGTGCTTGCTTTTGCGCAGATGTTGTTACTGTGCTGATAAAGCGGCGGCGAGTGCCCGCAAGTTCGGTGCGTGATTTGGAGCGGTCCTCCAACACCACAACACTGGTGCGCTCCAACAGCGCCTGCATGGCGGTGATGTGCTTTTCAATGTCTTTTTCGGAAAGGGTGGTTAAACCAATATCCATAAACCTGCANTCCCTGCTTTAACTTGCGCCAATTAAATCTGGCGGATCACATCATTTTCRCTGACGATTGAGCACTGRTAACGGCCAAAMACTTCTGCYGCATTRCCRCTGGCATAGACCGCCTGATARGCGGCGTGCGGCACCAGCGCGTGATATTCAACGGCGCTCACCCCTTGCTGCACACAGTCCACATCATCSGTGTTGATATGAAAGATCTGGCTGGGCGGCGTAGAACTCCAGAACCGGCGTTGGCCCTGTTTTTCACTGGCTGAGAATAATTCCTGCATCGTCCAGGTCAGCAGCCAGCTATCWGAGGTACTGTCCACCTTGTCGAGCAGCCCCTGCACCACCTTGTTATGGCGCGTGATRCCACCRGCATAAAACGGCCCCAATATAAACCGCCGCAGCTGTTTTGGGTGTAATTCTGGAAAATCCTTGTCCAGCGCWGTGCCAATTGTGGTCAGCGTCAGACCATAACTTGAGTGGCTTTCAACAAATTCGGTAAACGCATCCGACAGGTCTGGGTTGGGAATGCCCTCCATACCCTCTTCAGCGCCGGTTTTAGAAAGCCTGCCRCCCTTGGGGCGCACCGCCYTGTCAAAATTCTGTGCRGCYTTGCCATCCGCCACGTTTTTGGAAGAATCTTCCACCACCAGCGTATACAGCAGTGGCAAATTGGAAACCCCGTCATAGACGGACCAATAAACCACATAATAGGGGCGGCCATTGGACGGGTTTTTAGAAATACGAATGGTTTTGGGCTTGGTAAAGGGCGGGAAAACACCCCTGTTATCGTTGTGCTGCCTCAAATCCTGAAAAAACAGCCGCTCTGCCATTTTCTTTTGCAGGGCGCTGGGCATTTTCCGRGATTTCAGCATCTGATCAAYCATATCGCGCTTGATGCGGCTGGGATCAGGCARYTCCTTGAGCCGTTCCTTGGCGGTTTTCTGCGCTTCATTAAGCGCCARAACCTCRCGAAAGGCWGGAAAACCRCTCTCACTSAGATCAATATGAAAGCGATCATTATAATGCGCCTGCAGGGCCCAAGAATGCGCTGCYGCCTGCAAGCGGGTGAGATTRTGGGTCATCACCGCGCCCAAAATATCGTGYGGCCGCGCGCCCCATGGCCCCTGATCGCGGGAYACCACAGCRCGTTGYAAAAACATGATGGCGGCATTCAGCGCCTGAAAATAGCGCGTTAAAAGRGTTTCATCTGGCACAGATTTCAAGTCTCGCTTGTTCCCTCTGTCTTTCCCAAAACCTTTTAGGATGCAGCGTTATAATTGGCATTTTCGTGCTTATCCATAACCTCGGAGAACCGGCGGGTGAAAGCATCATCGGCCAATTGCTTGCGGCGATGAATTTCAGCGGAATCAACCATCGACTGCTCATGCATTTCCAAAAGGTCAGCGATATGAGACTGCGCGGCAGCGCCAATACCAGCCATGGTCTGCTCGGCGGCATGATCCACTTTGGAACCAAGGGTGTTGATTTTGTGAGCGACATCTTGCTGCGCCGCCGTTTTCAAGGAATCTTCCAACGCCTTGTAGAGCACAATTCGCTGCTCAGTATCGATTTTCAGCTTGTTTATAAGCGTGTTTTGCGCGGCAATCTGGTTGTTCAAACTGTCGATAAAAGTCTGGAACATAGAGGTGTAGCGCTCCAGAGTTTGGGACGTCGCCAGCAGCTCTTGTTCTTTGGCTTGGGCCTGATTGTATTCGGTGGCCATTTCAGAGCGTTTGGCTTCCAGCTCGGTACGTGTTTGYTGATCGGTGGTGGCAGCAATATCGTTTTCCAAATCCATCARCAGCGGATTAAGTTCTTCAATCCGGTCTTGAGTGTTRCTCAACAGYTCAGTTGTATCCTGGCGGCGATCAAGAACCGTGCGCAAGCTCTGCTCGGAMGTTGCRTAGCGCGTTTCCAGAACTGTTTTYTGGTTGGTYARAATGCCRATGATGGTRTCTGATTTGGACAGCAAATCCTGCAGATTACCCCCAAGCGACGTGGTGCGCACACGCTCATTGCGCATGGCTTTTGCCTTGTTTTGAGAAAACAGGGCAATGAACTTCTCCATCCCGGTATAGGTCTGCATGTTTTTGAACTCGGCMCCGAACGAATTGGTCACGTCCTCCAGGTTCAAAATCAACTCGGCAATATTGCCTTCCATCATTTTCTGCTGTGAAAGCACATCYTGAATACGGGCATTTTCAATGTCGAAATCGACATCAATCAGCTTTTCRGTAGAGGCCAGTTGATCAAGCACATCTGAGGACTGACCAATTTTGGTCCKYATYTCCTCAACCATATCCCGGGTTTTGGTGATTTCCTGCTCGAATTCCTGAATGCCAGCCATAAAAGCCCCCTGATTTACTGCGTGTACTGCAATCTATAAATTGTAATGTGTTTGGTAGAATATATTTCTCTGACGCTCAATATAGGCATTCATCAAAGAAACGCACGTAGAACCTTRAATTGCGTCAATTTAGGGACGTGGCCGCTGCCAAACCGGCCTTAAGCCGTGCCCCGACCTATTTTTGCAAACAGGCGTTCTTTAAATACTTGYRGGAACMGCWKTTCGATACCTGNACTTNGTWKGYCACCAYCTTGATGGYTTTGCYCATAACCRAATTTATTGTCATTATAGTGATATCAAATGGCATTATGCCTGCACCCAAYGCCATAYAGATCAAYCRCYAAAATCRTACCKGMTCATTCGGGCTCACRGARCAGAACTTCAAAGAAATATTTTTCAAATACTCTCGACATGYTTTACCGGGCGSGCGAGTGTCCTTGCTGATTTTCCACTGAAYWCAGGAYARATTTGAATGYCATCKCAAAACGCCCCAACAAATACATCTGGAAACCAAAGYGCMCGCCTCGTTTTTGCCAAGGAGCTTGCCTTGGCKGCTGGCGAATTGGGCATGACTCATTTTCGCAAAATCAGCGATYTGGTGATTGAACAAAARGGYGCGCAAGAYCTGGTTTCCAACGCCGATAAAGAGCTGGARCGGTTTATTCGGGCSCGCATTGGCRAWGARTTTCCYGATGATGGCATTGTTGGCGARGAATATGATGCGGTTGAAGGCAGCTCCGGCTTYACCTGGGTGATTGATCCKATTGAYGGCACGGCCAAYTTTGTGCGCGGYATTCCGGCCTGGTGTGTRATTTTGGCSTGTGTGCACCAYGATGAAACCACCATYGGTGTTATTTTTGARCCAAGCTATGGCGAGTTGTTCTGGGGCGAGAAGGGGTTTGGYGCSTATCTTAACGARGCRCCGATGAAAACYGCWAAAACCGAWGGTTTGCACGATGGCAGYGTTGGCGTTGGCATGAATGGKCGCACRCCAAGCAGCCAYGTSACRAAACTTTTGCCGGCTTTGTTTGACAARGGCGGTGTGTTTTTCCGCAAYGCYTCYGGTGGGTTAATGCTGGCCTAYGTCGCYTCCGGGCGKTTGATTGGCTACATYGARTCYCACATGAACGCGTGGGATTGCCTWGCCGGGCAACTCTTGATYAGCGARRCGGGCGGCCTRGTTGAGCCACAAAGCGCGCAGRACATGTTGAAAAACGGTGGCCGCGTGGTCACAGCTACACCTGYGGTGTTTGATGRATTGATTGAAATGGCCGATTTTGCATTTCAAGGTTGAATAATGAAAATTTCTGATTAGCCGATTAAAGAAWYCATTGTCGGCAGCAAATTCTTGTCATACGCTGGTCATGAGACCAACGATCTCAAGAATAAATCTCTGGGAGACACTCATGAACGTAAAACTTACCCTCGCAGGCGCTGGCATTTTTGCCGCCATGCTTGCAACACCAGCGCTCGCCGCTGAAAAACTGACCTTTTATTGCAGCGCTCAAGAAGACTGGTGCCAGTTGATGGCCAATGGCTTTGCAGAAAGCTCTGGCATCAAAGTCAACATGACCCGCAAAAGCTCCGGCGAGACCTTTGCGCAGATCAAAGCTGAATCCGCCAACCCTAAGGGTGATGTTTGGTGGGGCGGTACCGGTGATCCGCATTTGCAGGCTGCTGAAGAAAACCTGACCGAGTCATATGTTTCTGGCATGCGCAGTGAATTGCAAGATTGGGCTATTTCGCAGGCAAGTTCTGCTGGCGACAAAACCATTGGCATTTATTCYGGTGCTCTTGGCTATGGTTACAACACYGARCTGTTGGCCAAAAACAATCTGCCSGTACCAGCTTGCTGGAAAGATTTGCTAAAGCCTGTTTATAAAGGCCACGTGCAAATGGCGAACCCGAATTCATCGGGCACCGCTTACACAACTCTTGCCACCATCATCCAATTGTTTGGCGAAGAGGGCGGCTTTGATTTCATGAAGGGCCTGCACAAGAATATCAATCAGTACACCAAATCTGGTTCTGCTCCGATTAAAGCAGCAGCGCGCGGTGAAAACACCATTGGTATCGTGTTCATGCATGATGCGGTTAAGCAGGCTGTGTCTGGTTTCCCCATCAGCGTCGTGGCACCATGTGAAGGCACGGGCTATGAAATTGGYTCCATGTCCATCATCAAAGAAGCACGTAATCTGGACAACGCCAAAAAGTTCTATGATTGGGCTTTGAGTGCTGATGCACAGGCGCTGGCTCTGGAAGTGAATGCTTTCCAGGTACCTTCCAATATGAAGGCGCCAACATCYGACAAGGCACCTGATCTGGCATCGATCAAACTTATTGATTACGACTTCAAAAAGTATGGTTCCAGTGCTGAGCGTAAACGTCTGTTGAAGAAGTGGGACGATGAAGTTTCCACACTTCCTCAGTAATTCACCCCTTCAAATCTTGGCAGTTTAAACTGTATGATTTCTGGTAAAAACACGGCTCTCCCGGYTCTGRTCTTCTGGATCGTCACCGGGTGGGTCGGCTTTCTTGCTCTGCCTTGGTATGGCATTGACGGGTTCTGGACCTTCGAATGGCTGATTGACGGCTATCCGTGGGACAGCGATTACGCGCCTGCCATTTTCCTTCTGGCACAGGGTGAAAAACTCTGGTTGGCACCGCTTATTGTGCCGCTGATTTTGGTGCTGTTCGCCATTCGGCTGGAAAAAAACGATCCAAATTACGCCAAAATTCTTATTCTGTCCGGGGCAATTGGCTTTGCCTGGATGATTGCTCAAGGGTTTGGCATTGGCCTGCGGGGCTGGAATGCGCCGTGGCTTGAGACCGTATTTGGCCCGCTTAACGACAGACAATTTGGCATGGGCTACGGCGCCATGCTGCTGGCCGCCTGTTTCTTATTTACATTAACGCAGGGCATTGCCGCGCGCGGCGCCATCAACGGCGACGTGTTTGTGGTTTCCTCCATCGGCTGCGTTATCGCCGTTGTTGGGGTGTTTGTTTTCTTCCCGATTGCCCGCATGCTGATCGCGGCTTTCATCACCGAAGATGGTTCTTATTCCATCGCGGTATTCTTCGCGAAATTTCTAAGTCCGCGCCTTTGGAGCCTTGGCTGCCTGAGCGGCGCGCGCTGCGGCGCAGCGTGGAATTCTCTGTTTCTGGCTGTCGTTGTTGGCGTTATGACCACATTGCTTGGGCTGGTTTTTGCCCTTGTGGTGACGCGATCCAGCTTTCGCTACAAAAAACTACTGCGCGCCCTCACGGTGCTGCCCATCATCACGCCGCCCTTTGTGATTGGACTGGCCATCATCTTGCTGTTTGGCCTGTCAGGYACAGTTACAAGTTATGTTGCAGAGCTGATTGGCATTCAACCCACCCGGTGGGTCTATGGCATGCCGGGCGTGCTGATCGCCCAACTGCTGGCCTTCACCCCTATCGCATTCCTGGTGCTGATTGGCGTTGTTGAGGGTGTTAGCCCTTCCATGGAAGAGGCSGCGCAAACCCTGCGCGCCAATAAATGGCAAGTGTTTCGCACCGTCTCCCTGCCATTGATGCGCCCCGGCTTGGCCAACGCGTTTTTACTTGGCTTCATTGAAAGCATGGCCGATTTTGGCAACCCGCTGGTTCTGGGCGGCAATTTCGATGTGCTCTCGACAGAAATYTTCTTTGCCATAGTYGGTGCGCARTATGATCAGGGCCGCGCCGCGGTGCTGGCCATTGTGCTGCTKGGCTTCACGCTATCAGCGTTTTATGCGCAGCGYTTTTGGCTGGGCAACAAATCTTACACCACCGTATCTGGCAAAGGCGATGCGGGCATTCATCCGCATATGCCCAGCGGCTTGGCCATTCCAGTTTATGTCATGGCTACTTTTTGGGCGCTCTTYACCWTCGTTATCTATGTGATGATTGTCTATGGYTCGTTTGTGGAGYTGTGGGGCGTCAATGACAATTTGACTTTCAAACATTACCTCACCGCCTTTGCGATGAAGTTTGGCGAAGATGGCATATTGTGGACCGGCTCTGCCTGGAGCAGTTTTTGGACAACCATCCAGATTGCCACTATTTCCGCACCATTAACCGCTGGCATCGGGCTGATCACAGCCTATTTGCTGACAAGGCAAAACTTCGCCGGCAAAAACGCCTTTGAATTTGGCACCATGCTCAGTTTTGCCATTCCGGGCACCGTGATTGGCGTGAGCTATATTCTGGCCTTTAATGTGCCRCCGATCGAGATTACCGGCACCGGCATTATTTTGGTGATCAGYTTTATCTTCCGCAACATGCCGGTTGGCGTGCGCGCGGGCATTGCCTCAATGAGCCAGCTCGACAAAAGTCTGGATGAAAGCTCTTTGACGCTTGGTGCCAACAGTGCGCAGACCTTTAGGCTGGTCATCTTACCGCTTCTGCGCCCGGCTATTCTGGCCGCTCTTGTCTATTCATTTGTACGGGCGATGACGGCTATTTCTGCCGTTATCTTCCTCGTCAGCGCAGAATATGACATGGCGACCAGCTATATTATCGGCCGCGTGGAAAACAATGATTACGGCCTTGCGATTGCCTATTCCACAGCGCTGATCCTGGTCATGCTGGTGGCGATTGGATTTTTGCAGCTCCTTGTTGGCAARACCAAAATCGGCCGCCGCAGCGCGCATTCAACCGATGGATCGAGTTAAGATATGACATTGGGAACAACCACATGAAAATTAAAGCGAGCAACAAGGCCACATCGGTCTCCTTTCGCAATGTCAGCAAAACCTATGGCACGGATGTGCTTGCMGTGGATGACATCTCGCTGGAGATTGAAACCGGYAAAYTGATGACCCTGCTYGGCCCGTCAGGCTGCGGCAAAACCACCACATTGCGCATRATTGCCGGGCTGGAAATGGCCACCAAAGGCCAAATTTTTATCGGCGACACCGATGTGACCAAACTGCCGGCCACCGACCGCGATGTGTCGATGGTGTTTCAGTCCTATGCGCTGTTTCCGCATATGAATGTGCTGGAAAATGTATCCTACGGGCTTAAATTTTCTGGCTACAAGAAAGACGAAACCAAAGAACGTGCCTTAGCTGGRCTGGAKTTGGTTGGTCTTGATGGCTATGCCCAGCGCCTGCCTTYAGAAYTRTCCGGTGGCCAGCARCAGCGCGTTGCCGTTGCCCGYGCTTTGGTGCTTGARCCACAAGTRYTGCTGTTTGACGARCCGCTGTCCAATCTGGATGCCAAGCTGCGCCGTCAGGTGCGCGAGGACATTCGCGATATTCAACAATCACTTGGCCTGACCGTGGTCTATGTGACCCATGATCAGGAAGAGGCGCTGGCGGTGTCTGACACGATTGTGGTGATGCGAAACGCCCAGATTGCCCAAGTTGGCACCCCGCGCGATTTGTATGAACGGCCCAATGACCGCTTTGTGGCGGATTTCATTGGTGAGGCCAATCTGATCCCCTGCACCATTAATGCTGTTATTGATGATACCGCGACCGTTACGGTTGATGGTTACACTCATGATCTGCCCGCGCGCGATATGAAAACCGGGCCTGCCACTTTGGCTGTACGACCAAGCCGCGTGGTTTTGAACGCAGCCGGTAATGACAATACTCTGAGCGCTAAAATCACTAAAACCACCTATGTCGGCAGCCACATGGAATACACCATTGAGGCCTCATTCGGCATCTTGTTCGCGGTTTCAGAAAACGTATCAAGCCCGATGATGGTCGGCGCTGATGTGGGCCTGTCCTTTGCCCAAAATGGCCCGGTTTTACTGCCTGAGGGGTAGGCCGGTAAGAGGCATTGAAACTNYKTGNRYRRKMATGGTGCCCCAAGACGGATTCGAACCGCCGACCTACTATTTACGAAACAGTTGCTCTACCAACTGAGCTATTGGGGCACTGCCTCGGCAATAGCGTATTTTCRGGTGCCGCGTCAATTCTGCTCAANSCCCCTCATTTTGTCCGCAATATTCATGTTTACTTTAAGGAACGCGTGCGAAAACGCCACTTGACCTGTCGCACCAGATACAATCATGTATAGTCGACGCAGGAGGATTTTCGGCCATGCCAGTTACTGGTAAACGCATCCGCAACCGTTGCTTTGCAACGCTGGTTTTGGGTGGCCTTCTGGCGGGAATCGGCGTTTTGGCCAGCCCGGCGGCTTATGCTGCCAGCCATGTTACCTGTGAAGTYACRCAAAGYTTTGCCCARTTTAAAAAGGGCRTTGAGAATGAGGCMTTGGCCGCAGGCGTGAACCCAARGGTGGTACGCTCAATTGTTCCATTGYTACAGTTYTCGAAAAAAGTTCTTTCCAGAGACCGGCAACAAGGCGTCTTYGCCCAGAGYTTTYTGCAATTTTCAGATCGYATGGTTGCGCCMTACCGCATCACAGGCGGACGAGAYAAGCTAAAGCGYCACGCAAAAACCTTTCGCGCCATTGAGACCGAATATGGCGTGCCCGGTGCGGTTATCACCGCATTTTGGGCGTTRGAAACTGATTTYGGCGCTGTTTTAGGCGACTTTAACACGCTCAACGCTCTGGCTACACTGGCGTATGATTGCCGCCGTCCAGAACTGTTTCGTCCGCAATTGATTGCAGCGCTGCAATTGTTGGATCGTGGTGATTTGAGCGCGCGGCAAATGCGCGGCGCATGGGCTGGTGAATTGGGACAATTGCAAATCCTGCCATCGGACTATTTGCTCAATGGTGTGGATTTTAACCGCGATGGCCGGGTCGATCTGTTGAAGACAACGGATGATGTGTTGGCCACTGGCGGCAAATTTTTGCGCCACCTTGGTTGGCGTCGCGGTCAGCCCTGGATTGAGGAAGTTGTCGTTCCTAATGAGATGCCATGGGAGGAAGCTGGCATTCATACAACGAAACCAACATCCCAATGGGCCGCACTTGGCGTCAAAACCCGCGGCGGTGCTGCGCTGGCAGGTAAAAACCTACCCGCGTCACTAATCTTGCCCATGGGCCGCAAAGGCCCTGCTTTTCTGAGTTATCCTAATTTTCATGTCTTTTTAGAATGGAACAAATCGCTGGTCTACACGACCAGTGCA
>NVXB01000072.1 GCA_002746425.1 Hyphomicrobiales bacterium
CGGCGGGCGGTCAATTTGCCGATTATTCAGGCCGTTTAAGCGCCACGATTTGCCCCATAACAGGCGGCTGATCCGGTCGCTCTCCAGCGTGGGTAGGGCGATGCTCAAAAAGCGCTGGGCGGGGCGTGTTGGTTCGCGAAACAGGTCGGGCATGAGCAAAGCTTCCAAAGCGTCGGGTTTGATGGTTCCAGGTGATGTCACCGCGCAGGGTCGGCCTCTGCCGGTTGCGCTCCAGATGAGCGCGAAAGGCGCTATGCCCCACAATTGGTAAAGGCAGAGAGGGAGATGTTTTGCCCGTTGAGGGTGCCTTGTGTGTTGAAGGTTGGGTTTGAATACACCAGCGTGTGGTGGCCGCGCTGGCTTCCTCCTCGCCGCTCTGGCGCAARATAATGGTSRTGGTRCCGCTTTCRCGGGCGCGCAGGCTCAACCGGCGGGTGGCCGTCATGTCCAATGCTCTGGGGTGGCCCTGWAYATGCAGRATCGCGGCAGCAAGATCKGTGCATTTGGCGGCTTCATCAATGGCCCACAGGGCATGGGCCACACTTAATGGGCGCACCAGCACCAGGCGGTGTGGGTCAAACCCAAGCCCGGCCAGCCCGGCAGGATACAGCGTCATATTGGCGATGTCGGCAAAGGGCGCACCAACCCATAAAATGTTTTGTGCCGCCTTGACCTCAAGGCGAGTTAGCAGCGCAAACAAAAACCCGCTTAGCGCGCCGATATCGYGGGTTTGCGGGCAGCGCAATTCGTGCAATTGACYGCTTTCAAAGCCGTTATTAAGCTGATCAACCATGCGCTGGTTTTCATGRTTTTTATCCACCGCTTCGCGCGCTGGCACCACCAATCGGCTGGCCGGGATCAAGCGTTGCCGCACCGCATCGGGTAGCTCGACAGCAAACTCTTCAGAGCGTAAATGATGAATTCTGGCAACAGACATGGATAGTATGTTCCTGTTTTGTTCTATTWMWCAGNGAKRTKYWRGMACAGAGTCAAGCGAGAAGGTTGGGCGTGCATCAATAGGGTGTGGGTATTAAGCCCTAGATGTTTTGCGCAGGGCTATAAAGTTGGACCCGGCCAGCACGCCCAGCACAATTGCGCCGCCGATAAGCGTGGCGGTGCCGGGAAACTCATTGAGCACAGCCCACACCAGTAGCGGGGCAAGCACCGCCTCCAGAAGCAACAACAGCGAAACTTCTGCGGATGGGATATAGCGTGCGCCCAACGCCATCAGGCTGGTGCCTATGGGCACAAAAACACAGCCCAGCAGCAGCGCATAAATCCAGCTGTCTGTTTCAAGCCCGGCGGAAGGGGTTACGAAGGGCAGCACGGCAAGGGTGGTCATCACATAGGCAAGGCCGGCGGCAGGCACCATCGATACGCTGCGTCCGGCGCGCGCGGCGGTAAAGGAAATGGCCAGCGCAAAGGCGGCACCAAAAGCGCATAAATCGCCCCAGATTGCAGAGCTTGTGCCATCGATCGAGCCATAGGCGATGACGGCAATGCCAATCAGGCTCAGCCCAATGGTCCATGTCATGCGCTTGCTGATACGCTCGGCCAGAAAGATGCGGCTGACAATGGCGGCAAAAACCGGGGAAATGCTAACGATGAAAACCGTGTTGGCGATCGTGGTGAGCTGCGCGGCGGAGACAAACAGCAAGGTGCCAAGGCCCATGAAAAGCGCATAAAGAAAGCCGCACTTGCCAAGCTGGCGTAGGGTCTGAAGCGTTTTGCCGCGATAGACAAACACCACGCTGAGCATGATTGTGGCAGCGGCAAACAGTGCCCGCCAAAACACCACCGTCAGCACGCCGGTATCCATCAGGCGGATCAGCAACGTATCCGGCACAATGGCCAAAACACCCAGTGACGTTAGCAGCACGCCCCTTGTTTGGTCATTCATTGCCAATACGGCCTCCTAATTGAACCTGGGCCTTAATCAACATTGCCAGCATTCCTTTAACTATGCTCTATAGTTGTGCTGCATAAGGCGCAATGGCGGGGGCGATTAAAGCTAGATGATGCAAAATACTGACGATGGGCACACCACCCACCAGGCCGAAATTGACGCGCGTAATGATGATATTCTCATCTATGTCGATGGCACGCTGAAACATCGCAGCGAGGCGGTGGTATCGGTCTATGATTCCGGCTTTTTGCTGGGCGATGGCGTGTGGGAGGGCCTACGGCTCTATAATGGCAAATGGGCGTTTCTGGAGGACCATCTGGAGCGGTTGTTTGAGGCTGCCAAGGCGATTGATCTGGATATTGTGAAGGATCGCGCTGGTGTCGTGGCGGCGYTGGARAAAACCCGTCTGGCCAATGATATGCATGAAAATGTCCATGCCCGGCTGATGATCACGCGCGGGCGCAARATAAAGCCGTTTCAGCATCCAAAYYTRTCGCARTNCGGGCCSNACCATGGTGATTATCATGGAGCATTCYCTGCCGGTTTCCAGCYTGCAAAAGCGYGGYATTTCGCTGGCCACCGTRCCRCAAGTGCGCGGTCTRCCGATGAGCCAGGACCCAAAACTGAACTCGCATTCCAARYTRAATTGYGTGTTGGCGGCGATACAGGCGGAAAARGCGGGCGCAGATGAAGCGYTGATGCTTGATCCKCATGGCTTTGTGAACACYACCAATGCCTGTAATTTCTTCATTATTCGCMGGGGCGARGTTTGGACCTCTTCCGGTGATTACTGCATGAACGGCATCACCCGCCAAAARGTRATTGATYTGTGCTGGACCYATGACATTCCGRTTTTGGARCGCAATTAYTCGCTGGTCGATACTTATAGCGCTGATGAGGCGTTTTTGACCGGCACTTTTGGCGCGCAAACGCCGGTGGCCGARATTGATGGCCGCACCATTGGCACRGGYAATGCCGGGCCCATCACGCGGCGCATTCAGGCGCTTTACAAAAGCCTCATCGTCGAAGCGACCGTATGAATACTGCGCCAGTTTTAACGCCCAATATGCAGCGCAGTCGTGGCCATGGCCGCCTCAGCGTGCGGCAATTGGATGGGCGCACGCGGCTGGACCGGCTGTTTCAGGAGGGCTGCGCCAAAATCCGCATTCCCAAAACCTATCATGGTTCGGCGCTTGAGGCGGTGATGATCAACACCTCTGGTGGACTGACCGGCGGCGATCATATGCGTTGGGAGTTTGAGGCCGGTGCCGGCACGCATTTGATGCTGACGACACAAGCTTGTGAGAAGGTTTACAAGGCCTCTGCCGGTGTCGCGCAAACCGATGTGACGCTGATTGCCGGACCCAAATCGCGGCTTTCCTGGGTGCCGCAAGAAACCATTTTGTTTAACCGCTGTGCTTTTGCCCGCAGTATTGAAGCTGATATCGCCGAGGATGCTGAGGCGTTGTTTTTAGAACCGATGATTTTCGGTCGTCGCTCGATGGGTGAAGTTGTGACCAGCGCGCAAATACATGATCGCTGGCGCATTCGTCAGGCCGGGCAGCTCATCCACGGTGAAGAGTTTCGCATGGGGCCAAATGTGCATGAGCTGTTGCAGCAAAGCGCGGTGGCCAATGGCGCGGCGGCGATGGCGACCTTGCTGTTTATCTCGCCGCGCGCGGAAGGCTTTTTGGAGCGCGCCCGCGAGCTAATCGGGCCAAATGGGGGCGTGTCGCACTGGAATGGCAAGCTTCTTGCTAGGGTATTGGCAGTGGATGGTTTTACCTTGCGAAAAACCCTGTTGCCGCTTGTGCAATTGATGAATTTTGAGGCAGCGTTGCCTAAAGTTTGGTCACTTTAGTGGCTACAAAAGAGAGTATGAGGCAGATCTATGAACCTTTCCCCTCGCGAAAAGGACAAATTGCTTGTTGCCATGGCTGCCATTGTGGCGCGCAAACGGCTGGAGCGCGGCGTTGTGCTCAACCACCCCGAAGCGATTGCGCTGATCACCGATTTTGTTGTTGAGGGTGCCCGCGATGGCCGCTCAGTGGCGGAACTAATGGAAGAGGGCGCGCATGTCATCACCCGCGATCAGGTCATGGAGGGTATCCCCGAAATGATCCACGATATTCAGGTCGAAGCAACATTTCCCGATGGCACCAAACTGGTCACGGTGCACGAGCCGATACGCTAGGAGAGCTGACATGCTGGAACTACGCCCCAATTGCGAATGCTGCGACAAAGACCTCGCGCCCGATGCAACAGATGCCATGATGTGCACCTTTGAGTGCACTTTTTGTGCAAGCTGCGTTGAAAATGTACTGAAGGGCATGTGCCCTAATTGCGGTGGTAATTTCGTCGCGCGGCCCATTCGCCCGGCGCATCTTTTGATATTGAGCCCACCTTCCGCACTGCGCATTCTCTCAAAAAAAGAACTCTGTGCCCAACAACAAACGGCTGGAGCAGCCTCATGATCCCCGGAGAAGTTTTGACCGCAAGCGGTGATATCGAGCTGAATGCTGGCGCGCCAACCRTCACAATCATGGTGTCCAACACSGGCGATCGGCCTGTGCAAGTKGGCAGYCAYTATCATTTTTTCGARACCAATGCCGGGCTGGATTTYCCSCGCGARGAAGCCCGCGGCATGCGGCTGGATATTGCACCAGGTTCYGCYGTGCGYTTTGARCCRGGCCARACCCGCGAAGTGACACTGGTTGCGCTGGGCGGCACACGCACCGTSTAYGGKTTTAATCAGAAAATCATGGGGAAGCTGTGATGAAATACCTGCTCATTCTCGTGTTGCTGGCTCTTTYTGCCCCTGCAATGGCGCAAAACCTRGATTGTTCTGATGTGGATAATCTGCCGCAACAGGGGCTGAATAAGTGCGCCTATGTTGCTTACCAGCGGGCGGATGCTGCGCTCAATAAAGCATGGAAGATTGTACGTGCGGAATTGAAAAATTATGARCCGGAACTTAGAGCTGGTGAGGTCAGCATGGGCAAGKCATTGCTTGAAGCTCAGCGTGCCTGGATTAAATATCGCGATGGTCAGTGTGATACCGAAGGTTACATGTTTCGCGGTGGCACGATGGAGCCCATGATCGTTGCTGGTTGTCTGAATAGAATGACCCGCCAGCGCACCAATGAATTATACAGCTTGATCGAGACGAATTAAGTTCGTTCGTGCAAGACGCTTTGAACATCCAAACAATATTCCAAAGGCAGCAAAGCCTAAGCCTGTAATAGGAACTGACAAAATGCCCGCAAAAATTTCCCGTGCTGCCTATGCAGATATGTTTGGTCCCACCACTGGCGACAAGGTGCGCCTGGCCGATACCGAACTGTTTATCGAAGTGGAAAAAGATCTCACCACCTATGGTGAGGAGGTTAAATTTGGTGGCGGCAAAGTTATCCGCGATGGCATGGGCCAAAGTCAAATCACGCGCGCTGACGGCGCTGTTGATACGGTTATTACCAATGCGCTGATTGTTGATCATAGCGGTATTTACAAGGCCGATATTGGCCTCAAAGACGGACGCATCATCGCTATTGGCAAGGCGGGCAACCCCGATACGCAATCGGGTGTGGATATCATCATTGGTCCGGGCACCGAGGCGATTGCCGGTGAGGGCAAAATCATCACTGCTGGCGGTTTTGACTCGCACATCCATTTCATCTGCCCGCAGCAGATYGATGAAGCGCTGATGTCTGGYGTSACCACYATGCTTGGCGGCGGMACGGGCCCTGCCCATGGCACRCTGGCCACCACMTGCACRCCGGGRCCGTGGCATCTGGGCCGGATGATYCAGGCCGCAGATGGCTTTGCCATGAATTTGGCTTTTGCCGGTAAGGGCAATGCCTCTCTACCCGGCGCACTGGAAGAAATGGTGCTGGGCGGCGCATGTTCACTGAAACTGCACGAGGATTGGGGCACCACACCGGGCGCGATTGATTGCTGCCTGACAGTGGCCGATGAGTATGATGTGCAGGTGATGATCCACACCGATACGCTGAACGAATCTGGTTTTGTGGAAAACACAGTTGATGCCTTTAAGGGCCGCACCATTCACGCTTTTCATACCGAGGGCGCGGGCGGCGGCCATGCGCCGGATATCATCAAAATTTGTGGCCAGAACAACGTTATTCCCTCCTCCACCAATCCCACGCGGCCTTTTACGGTTAATACCATTGCCGAGCATTTGGATATGCTGATGGTCTGCCATCATCTGGATGCCAATATTCCAGAAGATGTCGCCTTTGCTGAAAGCCGTATTCGCAAGGAAACCATCGCGGCGGAAGATATTCTGCATGATATGGGCGCGTTTTCGATCATCGCATCTGATAGTCAGGCTATGGGCCGGGTTGGCGAGGTGATTATCCGCACATGGCAAACCGCCGATAAAATGAAGCGCCAGCGCGGCGCTTTGCCAGAGGAAACCGGGGATAATGATAACAGGCGTGTGCGGCGCTACATTGCCAAATACACCATTAACCCAGCCATCGCGCATGGCATGTCGTCAGAAATTGGCTCGCTGGAAGTTGGCAAACGCGCTGATATCGTGATGTGGGACCCGGCCTTTTTTGGCGTTAAACCGGATATGATTTTGGTCGGTGGCACCATTGCTGCTGCGATCATGGGCGATCCCAATGCCTCTATTCCAACACCGCAGCCACAGCATTACCGGCCTATGTTTGGCGCATTTGGCAAGTCGTTGACCAATTCTTCGGTGACATTTGTGTCCAGGGCGGCGGTGGAAGACGGGCTTGCCGATAGGCTTGGCGTTGATAAGCAGCTTGTCGCGGTGGCGAACACGCGCGGCGGCATTTCCAAAAAATCTATGATCCACAATGATGCCACACCGGATATCGAAGTTGATCCAGAAACCTACGAAGTACGCGCCAATGGCGAGTTGCTAACGTGTGAGCCCGCCGAAGTGTTGCCGATGGCACAGCGGTACTTCTTGTTTTAAGTGAAACATTTGCTTGTCGGACCATACTGACCTCGCCGTACCTCAACTATCTTAAACAGTACCTTCACGCGTCATCCCAAGACTTGGCATGACGAGGTGGAGAGGTGAGCGCTTTGCTGGTGGTGAATGGTTAGCTCGCTGGAAAACTACATCGGCACTGATGGTTTGCCGCTGCCCTGAGCCTTCACCCAACAACCGTCATCCTCGGACTTGATAAGCCTGTCCTCAACTAGATTGGGGAGGGACACATTGGCGTTGGGTTTTTAGGCTAGTGCTATCCACGCCAAACTCTACTTCGAAAGCAACTCTGACGGTGTCGTGATTAAGCGCTCAGCCAGTTTGACGATGACGTCAAGCGAGGGGTTGCGGACACCACGTTCGATGCCGGAGATGTAAGTGCGGTCAATGCCGATCTCTAGCCCCAGAAGTTCTTGCGACAGGCCTATCGCCTTACGGGCCTCGCGTATATTGGTTCCAAAAATCTGTTTGTAATCTGGCATATGCGCATCAGCACAAAATGTAGACTCATCGTCTACGGACTCAAATACACATTTTTGTTGCTTACAACTAAATGTAGATTATAATCATCATTTATAACCTACTAAATGTGCTTCGTGGCAGGAAATGAGAGAGAGTGAGAATCCATGCTCAGCCCAACACTGCAACAGCGCTTGAACCAGATACGCGCGGAGCGTGGCCGGGCCGGGCCGATCACGGAGGAGGACATTGTCGCGGTGGGTAGGGAGGTTGCGCGCGATTACTACACTTTCAATTACTCGCCCCGCGAAGCGCTGCGGGCGCTGGAACAACAATGGCTGGAAGTACGCTCTGTACGCAGGTCAGAGGCGAATAAATAACGTGTCCCGCCTTTTGATCACAGGATACTAAGATCAGGTCTTGGCATGACAGCGGGCAGAGGCTGAATTATCATAGATAGCCAGGCCGCAAAACCAGCCTATTCCGCTGCGCTTGGGTTGTTCTCAACAATTCGATCCTTGCGCACCATCTGTTGCAGCAGGCTGCGCAGTGCGGCGGGTTTCAGTGGTTTGTTCAAAACTGCCATGTTGTTCTCATTCGCTTCATCGCGCACGGCAGCAGAACGGTCGGCTGTTATCAAAACGCCGGGCAAATCTCTATCAAAACGCCAGCGAAGTTGCGTTAAAACCTCAACACCTCGCATACCGCCGTGCAGGTGATAATCAATCAGCACGGCATCGGGCAACCGCCCGGAATTGCGGCGCTCTTCTTCAATGCATTCGGTGCCATCATGCTGGCCTTCGGCCGTAAGCACCCGGCAACCCCAGCCCTCAAGCAAAATGCGCATGCCGTTTAGAATTTGCGGCTCATTATCGATGCAAAGGATCAAAAGATCGTTCAGATGAATGGAGGCAGGTTTGATGCGCTGTTTAACTTCCTCAGGCATTTGAATAGGTTGCGCAACCGGCAAGGAAACGGAGAACCTTGTGCCCTTTCCAGGCTGTGACCACAACTCAACCGGGTGTTCAAGCACTTTTGACAGGCGCTCGACAATCGACAGCCCCAGCCCCAACCCCGGTGCGGCCTGAATGCCGGAATCCAATCGCTGAAATTCATTAAAAATCTCGCGTTGTTTGGACACAGGAACACCAAGGCCGGTGTCGTAAACATGCAGCGTCATATGCTCGCCACCCCGACGGCAACCAACCAACACTTTGCCTGATGGAGTGTATTTGATGGCATTGGAAATAAGATTTTGCAGCAGACGGCGCAAAAGGCGGCGGTCGGAACGCACATATAATCCGCTTTTCACCACATGAAATGTCAGCTGCTTGCCTTCTGCCATGGGCTGGAATTCGGAGTGTAATTGCTCCAGCAGCTGATCAACGGAAACGATTGAAATCTCCGGCTTCATCGCGCCTGCATCAAGGCGAGAAATGTCGAGAATGGCGCTGAGAATATCCTCCACCGCAGACAAAGCATTGTCGACATGGGTTGCGCTCTCAAGGTGCTCTTTGGATTCCAGGCGTTCGGTAAGGGCGGTGGTATAAAGCCGTGCCGCGTTGAGGGGCTGCAAAATATCGTGGCCCGCAGCGGCCAAAAAGCGGGTCTTGCTCAAATTGGCTTCATCGGCGGTTCGGCTGGCTTTTTCCAGCTGTACATTAAGCCCGGTTAGCTCTTCAGTACGTTTTCGTACCCGTTGTTCCAATTCCTGATTGCTTTCTTCCAGCGCTTTCTTGCTGGCCGCGCGCTCGCTGACATCGGTGTAGGTTACCACGATACCGCCGTCTGGCATGCGGTTGGTGCGCACTTCCAGCACCATTTCCTTGGTCACCAAAGTCTCTTCAAACGTGTTGGTGTCATCAAGTAAATTGTCGATGCGTGCGTCCACCATGGCGGCGACATTGCCCTCGCCATAATGGCCATGCTCAACGCCGTAACGCACCACATCGCCCAGCGATACGCCGATCTGGCCAAACTCGGTGGGCAAATCAAGGATAGAGCGAAAATGCTGGTTCCAGCAGATCAGGCGCAGATCGCGGTCATACACAGCGATGCCTTGCTGCACGTGGTCGATGGCGCTTTGCAGCAAATCGCGGTTGTATTGAATGGCCTGCGAGGCATCATCCAGCAACCGGTCCGGCACCTTGCCGCCAGCTTGCCCGCTTTGCATCAACAACGAAAACACCAGACGCGAGGAAGCGGCACCAATGGCCGATGCCAATATTTGCTCCGAATGGGTGATCAGCGCGGAATCGGCCAAAATAGCTGGTGTCAGATTGGTGTCATGCTCATTGGCATAGGTATCGAAGGCACGTTGGGCCCGCTCCTCACCAAGATAGCGCGAGATGGTTTCCTGCAACTCACCAACCGATATCGGGCGCATGATACGGCGCGGTGTCAGCAAAGAGCCCGCATGGGGCATGCCGCTTTTAACAAAATGGTCAGCTTGTAAACGCTCCAAAGGCAGAGGATCGCGTCGATAGGTAACGGCTATGTATGCGATGACATTGAAGGCGAGAGACCACAAAACACCATTGGTCAGCGGCGGGAAATCTGATCCGAACAAATGCTGGGGCCGCAGCCATGAAATGCCCAAGGGACCGTTTGTGATAAGTCCCTCAATCGCCTCCACGCCGTGGCCAAGGCTGGGCAGCAGCAGCGTATAGACCCACACGCCAATACCGGCAACCATGCCCGCAACAGCGCCCGGCGCGGTGGCACGGCGCCAGAAAATGCCTCCTAAAAAGGCAGGGGCTAATTGCGCTATAGCGGCAAATGACAAAAGCCCGATAGAGGCGAGGGCGGCGCTATCGCCCGCCACCACATAATACAGATAACCAAGCGCCAGCACCATGAAGATGGCGATACGACGCACCACAAGCACGGTGCGCGACATGTTGCGATTGGCGAAGCGCCCATTGGTGCCATGCAATAAAAGCGGCAAGACGATCTGATTGGAAATCATGATAGATAGCGCAACAGCGGCCACAATTACCATGGCCGTTGCCGCTGAAAGGCCACCGATAAAGGCGACCACCGCAAAGTCGAACGCGCCAGCAGAAAGCGGCAGGGCCAGCACGAACAAATCGCCAGTTACGTCTTCGCCCAGCACCGTGCGCCCAGCAATGGCGATGGGCACCACAAACAGGTTGATGGCAATCAGATAAAGCGGAAACAGCCATGTTGCTCGGCGTAATTCCTTGGCATCGTTGTTTTCCACCACTGCAACGTGGAACTGGCGCGGCAGCAGCAAGGCCGCAAAAGCGCTGAGCACGGTAAAGATGGCGATTTGCTCCCAATGTACCGGGGAGGTGTAAAGGTCTAGAATACCGCCTTTTTCAGCGGCGGCGGTGAGCATTGCGGCGGGACTGTCAAACAACACGTAAAGCACGAAAATGCCGAGGCTGACAAAGGCAACCAGCTTGACCACGCTTTCCATGGCAATGGCCAGCATCAAGCCTTCTTGGTGCTCGGTTGCATCGCTGTGCCTGGTGCCAAACAACATGGCGAAGACGGCAAGCGATATGGCAACGATCAGCGATAAATCGCCCACAACAGGAATTGAGCCATCAGAGGCTGCTGCAATATCTGTCTGAAAGACGATCGTGCTGAGTGAAGCGGATACCGCTTTCAGCTGCAGGGCGATATAGGGCACAACGCCGACCACTGCGATTAGCGTTGCGATCACGGCAACAGCCTGACTTTTGCCGTAGCGGGCGGATATAAAATCAGCGACAGATGTGATGCGCTGGGCTTTGGACACCGTCACGACATGGCGCACCAGCGGAAAGCCAACGGTGAATAACAAGATGGGGCCGGTATAAATACCGATGAAATCCCAGCCGCTTGTCGCGGCCAATCCAACAGAGCCAAAAAACGTCCAGCTGGTGCAATAGACCGCGAGTGACAGCGCATAAAGTGTTGGGCGGCTGGCCAGACCAATTCCGGTGGAGGCGCTACCCGCAGCTGTTCCTGCGCCGCTGGCATTGCTGCGCAATCGGGCAATTCTGTCGCCATAGGTGGCAACCAGAAACAGAAAAATGATATAGCTGAAGGCTGCCGCAACTACGACCCAACCTGCTACCATTTAAACCGCTCTCCCGATGCCATTTCTTATTATGGCACCATTATAGCGCGCAATGCATCAACAGAAAAGCTATACAATCTTAAGGATAAATCTTGCCTTTGTTGACAATCTCGGGTCACTTACATCTCAATTTTATGACGTGATAACAAATTGGGGCGAACATGCTTAAGGAATTTAAAGAATTTGCCATGAAGGGCAATGTCATTGATTTGGCCATTGGTGTTGTTATTGGCGCGACCTTTGGTGCCATTGTCAAATCATTGGTTGGCGATGTTTTGATGCCAATTATTGGCGCGATATTCGGTGGCCTCGACTTTTCAAATTACTTTGTTGGATTGTCCGCCAACGTTGATGCATCAACACTTGATGCCGCCAAAGAACAGGGCGCGGTTCTTGCCTATGGTAGTTTCCTGACAGCGGCCGTAAACTTTATCATCATTGCTTTTGTGTTGTTCATGGTGGTCAAGGGCATCAACAAGATGAAGCGTAAGGAAGAAGAAAAACCAGCGGCACCTGCCAAGCCTCCTCGTGATGAGCAATTGCTCGAAGAAATCCGAGATTTGTTGGCTAAAAAGTAAAATCATTTGAATATGAAAACCGGCTCGTTATTGCGGGCCGGTTTTTTGTTGCCTGTTTACATGACAAATTCTAGGGTCGCTTGAGTTTTAACAGGAGAATGAAAATGTCCGATGCACCTTTTATCGACGCCCTGCGCGGTGCTGCGCGGACAACACCGGAAAGTGGTATTGTACGGGTCATGAATCACGCGCGAGAGAGCGGCAAACCATTCATTCCGCTGTCTGCCGGAGAGGGGCATTTACCAACGCCTGAATTTATCTGCGCGCCTGCCCACGCGGCGCTGACCGCTGGTGAAACCTTCTATACCTATCAAAAAGGCCTGCCGGAGCTGCGCGAAGCGCTTTCCACCTATCACAAGCGCTATTTCGACAGAGATCTGCCATCGCAACGCTTTATCATCACCGGTTCTGGCATGCAGGCTATACAGCTGACCATTCAGGCTATTGCGGGCGAGGGCGACGAAGTGTTGCTGCCAACCCCGGCCTGGCCCAATTTTGCCGCCGCACTTGGTGTGATGGGTGCAAAGCCTGTGCCGGTTGCCATGGATTTACAAAACGGGGTCTGGTCACTTGATAATGGCAAGCTGGCACGCGCGATTACCAGCAAAACCAAGGCGATTTTTATCAATTCACCCTGCAACCCCACTGGATGGACAGCAGAGCTGGAACAGCTTGCAGACATTTTGAAACTGGCCCGTGAGCGGGATTTGTGGATTATCGCCGATGAGGTCTATAGCCGGTTTTTCTACGGCGAAAGCAAAGGCCGCAGCAGCCATCGCTCGGCTTCGTTTTATGACCTGATCGATGAAGATGACAAGATCATTTTCGTCAACACGTTTTCCAAAAACTGGGCAATGACGGGATGGCGTGTCGGCTGGATATCCGCGCCGCCTCAGCTGGAGCAGGTGTTTGAAAATCTGGTGCAATATTCTACAAGCGGTGTGTCAGCTTTCATGCAACGCGGCGCTGTTGCAGCGCTGAATGAGGGCGATGACTTTACCGGTCAAATGGTGGCGAACTGCAAAATTGGCCGCGATATTTTATGTGACGCTCTGGCAAAGTGCAGTGGCGTTCGGTTTGAGCGGCCTCGCGGCGCATTCTATCTGTTTCTGGGGCTGGATAAATATCCAGACACATCAGAGCTGGGTTTGCGGCTGGTAGATGACACTGCTTTGGTGATGTCGCCGGGCGAAGCATTTGGCGATGCGGGTGCCGGATTTCTGCGCTTGTGCTTTGCGCGCGACCATTCTGACATACATATAGCTGCAGAGAGACTGACAAACTGGATATCAACCCACCAATAGGAGATTTGTGCTCATGACCACGATCAATCCCAAAACTGCTTTTGTCCTGGTTCATGGTTCATGGCATGGGGCCTGGTGTTGGGGGCATGTGGAACATTATCTCAATTTGGCCGGGCACCTAACGGTGGCCATCGATCTGCCTGGGCACGGCTTGAGCGCGCGCATCCCAAAATCATTCAATAAGCGGCCCTTGGATGCAAAAACTTTTGAAACTGAGCAATCTGCCTTTGCTGCCATAGAAATTGAAGAATACACCGCTGCGGTGATAGGTGGCGCAGATCGCGCGCGTGCCATGGGCGCGGATAATATCGTTGCTGTTGGCCACTCCATGGGCGGTGTACCCTTGTCATTTGCGGCAGCTCATGCACCAGAAAAATTTGATGCGCTGGTTTATCTCGCCGCTTTGGCGACGCTGCCTGGCAAACCGTCCAAATACTATCTCGACAAGGCGGATCAGAGCAGCAAGGAGCAGCTTACCCCCTTTGTCATAGGCGAGCCGGATGACATTGGTGCCATTCGAATTGATACCAGATCGACCGATGCAGATTATGCTGCCGCTGGAAAAAGCGCATTGGCGGCAGATGTTGATCCCGTGATTTGGGACACCGTGCTGCATCTCTTAACGCCCGATGCGCCCGAAAAAATGCACAGGCAATACCCAGAATTCAAGCAAGGGTTTGGTGCACTCAAGAGAACTTACATCCGTTGCTTGCATGATTTGGCAATACTACCTTCAACAGGCGAAGCTATTGTTGCCGATATGAATGCATTATGGCCTGATAACCCAACAAAACTTGTGGATATGGATTGCGCCCACGAGCCGATGTTTGCCAARCCAGAAGAGCTGGCCCGCATGTTGGTGGCGTCACTCTCGTAAGAAAAAACCGCTGTTTTCTGGGGTTAARGCCTRTTTAAACCACCTGCCGGGTGCTGCCAGTTKGTTCAAARGYCAACTGRAAATCGCCTTAGGGAACAAAGCATTAAGAATAAATTGTGACGRRGCTARGCAMCTTTTTGAGGGTTTCTTAAGTATTTTCCGATCACATRTGCTTGATTTTCGAAGGTGGTTATTTTGCACGATTTTTCAGAACTACACGTGTTGGTGGCGGATGACAGCTCCTATTTCCGAGTGATGCTGCGTGCGATGCTGCGCGGGTTYGGAATCCGTTTGGTTTCGGAAGTTGGCGATGGCGCAGATTGCTTGTCCTTTATCAATGAGCGCCGCCCYGATCTGCTGTTTCTGGATTGGGAAATGCCYATTTTTAGCGGAGAAGATGTGATGCGGCAGATACGCCGCGATGACAGCGTYGATCCGTTTCTACCTGTTATCATGATCACMGCWCACACTGAGCGCAAGCGKGTGGATCAAGCTAAAMRRCTTGGTATTCATGAATTGCTTTGCAAACCCATTGCCGCCAAATCTGTTTATCAACGCCTTGCAGCAACGGTGCTKGAGCCAAGGCCCTTTATTCGTTCTGACACCTATTTTGGCCCTCAGCCACGCAGCCAGCACCCCTTGGTAAGTGCCCTTGGTAAGCGCCCTCAAATGGCTGAGGAAGCAACAAATGATGTTTTGYTGTTGTAAAGYWSTGGATTTAGGGRCGCACMGGRTAACCRCGCCAGGCTTTGATTGTTCTCAAGCCAAATATGGTCTGCATGCTGGATACGCCCGGCAATARCGCCAGGCAATTGCGGTGKATGTCATCATAATCTGAGACATCGCGTGCCACGACCCGCAATATGTAATCGGCTTGTCCTGTTGTCAGATAGCATTCAAGAATTTCTTCAAATCCGGCCACCGCATGCTCAAAAGCGTTGAGTGATTCCTGGCTTTGTGAGTTCAGCGTTATCTCCACAAAAACCTGAATGGTGAGCCCCAGCGCCTTGCGATTCAGCCGTGCGGCATAACCGGCGATAAACCCRGCATCTTCCAGCAGTTTRACCCGCCGGTGGCAGGCCGATGGTGACAGCCCAATCAATTCGGCCAGTTCAGCAATCGGGCGACTCGCATCATTTTGCAGTTGCCGCAATATCTTCGCATCTATTTCATCCATAAAATTTCCGACTAAATRTCTATTTCTTCGTAAAATATACGATAATGGTGATTTTTAAAAGGAAATATCGGAGAAAATCTCGCTGACGATGAACTATCATCATTTTCTTACAGAGCGCGTTCCACCGCTATGAGGCGGCTAACAAGCTTGTGGATTTATTGCTGGCTYTCAAAATGCTRGCCGTCAGGGAGATGAGAATGATTGTTGGWACCCCCAAAGAAATTAAGAACCACGAATATCGGGTGGGCTTAACRCCAGAGAGCGCCAGCGAGYTGGTGAGCCATGGCCATGAAGTTCTCATCGAAAGCGGTGCSGGRCTGGGCATTGGCGCAAGTGAYGCGGATTATCKGGCRGGCGGGGCCACGATTGTGGAGAGCGCCAGCGAGGTTTTTGCCAAGGCGGATATGATCGTCAAGGTTAAGGAGCCACAACCCGGTGAGCGGGCCATGCTGCGCAAGGGCCAGATCCTCTATACCTATCTGCATCTGGCACCTGATCTGGAACAGACCAAAGATTTGATCGCATCGGGTGCGGTTTGCATTGCCTATGAAACTGTCACCGACGCGCATGGCGGTTTGCCATTGTTGAAACCAATGAGCCAAGTTGCTGGCCGCATGTCAGTACAGGCTGGCGCAACCGCTCTGGAAAAATCCCATGGCGGGCGTGGTGTTCTGCTCGGCGGTGTGCCCGGTGTTGCTCCTGCAAAGGTAAGTGTTATTGGCGGCGGTGTGGTTGGCTTCAACGCGGCGCAGATGGCGGTTGGCCTTGGCGCGGATGTTACCATTCTTGATCGCAGCCCAGAAGCGCTTGAGCGTTTGGCAATGTATTTTGGCTCCAGTGCCAAAACACGGTTTTCCAACCGTTCCAACCTTGCTGAATGCGTGGCCGATGCCGATTTGGTGATTGGCGCTGTGCTTATTCCCGGCGCTGCGGCACCAAAGCTGATATCCCGCGATATGCTGAAAACCATGAAGCCCGGCGCTGTGCTGGTGGATGTGGCGATCGATCAGGGCGGCTGCTTTGAAACATCGCACGCCACAACCCATGCTGATCCAACCTATAATGTTGAAGGGATCGTCCATTACTGCGTGGCCAACATGCCAGGCGCTGTTGCGCGCACATCAACCTATGCGCTGAACAACGTAACCCTGCCGCATGCATTGAACATTGCCGACAAAGGCTGGCGCGCTGCTCTGCAGAACGATGCTTGTCTGGCCGATGGCTTGAATGTCTGTGATGGGCAGATCACCAATGAGCCTGTTGCACGCGAGCTTGGCTACGATCTTTTGCCATTGGCGGATGCCATTGCTGGTTAAGCGAAACGCATAAACAAAAAAGCCCGCTCAATTGATATTGAGCGGGCTTTTTATTGAGTTTTGGTGCTGGTTAGATTGCGAGATATTCGTGGCGCAATTCTTTGTTGTCCAGCACTTCCTGGGCCGTGCCATCAAACACCACTTCGCCCATATCAAGAATGATTGCCCTATCTGCTAGATGCAGCGCAGCAATGGCATTTTGCTCAACAATGATAGTTGTCATGCCAAGAGATTTAATCTCTTCCAATGTCCGCTCAATCTCGTGAACGATCACCGGAGCAAGGCCCTCATAGGGCTCATCCAACAATAGAAGCTTGATATCACGCGCCAGAATACGGGCCAGCGCCAGCATTTGCTGCTCACCGCCAGATAAGGTTGTGCCTTCTTGCTTGCGCCGTTCTGCTAGGCGCGGGAACAAATCATAGATGCGCTCCAGTGACCAGCCAATCGGCGGTGCAATCTGTGCAAGTTGCAGATTTTCTTCAACCGTCAGGCCCTGAATGATGCGGCGATCTTCAGGCACCAGACCAATGCCGTTTTGGGCGGCTTGATAGGCTTTCATGTCATGCAGAGGCTTATGGTCCAGCCAAATCTCGCCATGCTTCAGCTGCGGATCATCGAGCCGTGCAATAGCACGCAGGGTTGATGTTTTGCCAGCACCATTACGACCAAGAAGGGCAACAATCTCACCCTCGCGAATGTTAAAACTGACGCCTTGAACAATATAGCTTTCGCCGTAATAGGCATGCATATCCCAAACGGAAAAATAGGCATGCTGGCTGCGTTTGCTAACATCAACAGAAGCGCTTGGCGCTGAACCTTCAAACTGCTTGTCACCAAGCAGGGAGCCGTCATTTGATTTTGTATCCGTCACGCCTTTTGCCTCTTCACTCATAGGTGTGCTCCGCCCAAATAGGCTTCCTGAACTTTTGGATTACCTTTGATGTTTTCAGGTAAATCCTCTGCAATAACGGTGCCTTGTGCCAGCACAGAAATGCGTTGCGCCAGCGAGAACACCACATGCATGTCATGCTCAATAACCACCATGGTAATGCCGCTCTCTGAAATTTTCTTCAGCAAATCAATGGTGCTGTTGGTATCGGCGCGGGCCATACCGGCCGTTGGCTCATCAAGCAGCAGCAGCTTTGGCTCTTGTACCAGGCACATGGCCAGCTCCAGACGGCGCTTATCACCGCGTGATAATTGTCCGGCCAGCTTATCGGATGTGCCATCAAGGCCAACGTCTTCAAGCATGTGCATGGCTTTATCGCGCAGCTCATGCTCGTTACTTACAGAACTCCACATATTGATTCTGAAGGCACCATCACGTTTTGCAAAGGCCGGGATCATAACATTGTCCAGAAGAGACTCATCTTCAAAAATTTCTGGCGTCTGAAAAACCCGGCTAACACCAAGCTGATTAATCTCGTGGGGTTTGATGCCCAGCAAGGAGTTGTTGTTGAAGGTGACTGAGCCACTATCAGGCATCAGCTTGCCGATAAAGCAATTCAGCAAGGTGGATTTACCGGCACCATTGGGGCCGATGATGGCGTGCACTGTGCCCTCTTCAATCTCAAGATTGACATTATGCAGCGCCTTGAGGCCACCAAAGTTTTTATTGACGCCTTTTACGGAAAGAATACCCATCGATTTCTACCTCACTCTGCCGCAGCGGGTGCAGAGCCCCGCGCAGTAGCCCCATCACCGCCAGGTTTGTTCTTCTTTTTGAACAATCCCACAATTTTTGATGCACCTTCCATMAGCCCGCCGGGCAGGAAGATGACGATAACCATGAACAGCAAACCTAAGGTCAAATGCCAGCCATCGCCAACAAAYAGGCCCGTGATACTTGCCATGAGATGCTGCAGGAACTCGGGCAGGAAGCTGAAGGCGTTCAACAGGATACCTTCATTGAAGGCRGAAAAGATGTTTTCGAAATAYTTGATCACACCAGCRCCRATRACRGGGCCCAGCARSGTTCCRCTACCACCCAAAATGGTCATCAGMACCACTTCRCCAGAAGCRGTCCACTGCATGCGCTCAGCGCCAGCCARWGGATCRGTAACCGCCAGYAATCCRCCWGCAAGGCCAGCAAACATRCCWGAWATMACAAAGGCAGCTAGCGCATAAGGACGGGTGTTGAGGCCGGTATAGTTCATCCGGTTTTGGTTGGATTTAACCGCACGAAGCATCATGCCAAAGGGAGAACGGAAAAGCCGTATGGAGATATAGAAACATATCACCAGCAACACGGCGCAGAAATAATACCCCGGATAACCGGTCATCTTGATGCCGAAGAAATCAGACGCCGGAAGCACAGCACCATAATCCCTGCCAAAGGCAACATCCAGAATACGAGGATCAGACTGAGCAAGCTGCAGGCCGGTCTCACCATTGGTGATAGGGGTCAGAACCGAATAAGCCAGATTGTAGCTCATCTGGGCAAACGCCAGAGTGAGAATGGAAAAGTAAATTCCGGATCTTCTGAGAGAAATCCATMCGATAACCAGCGAGAAAATGCCRCCCATAATAACYGCAAAAATGATGGCTGGAATRGGGTTCATGCTGAACAGCTTAAATGTCCAAACCGCTGTATAAGAACCAATACCCAAGAACACGGCGTGGCCAAAAGATAGATAGCCGGTCAGGCCGAACAGGATATTGAAGCCAATTGCAAAGATGCCGTAAATGGCGAATTTTTGCAGAAGGTCAGGATAACCAGCGCCGATTGGTTCTAGAACCACAGGGGCAACAACAATTGCTGCGATGAAGATAAGCAGCAGCAACATATCGCTGTGCTTTTTAAGTACTGTCATCATGGCTCTATGTCTCCATCACGCCTTTGCGGCCCATCAGGCCTCGAGGACGGACAAGCAGGATGATTACGGCAACCAGATAGATGATGATCTGATCAATGCCGGGGAAGATGTTTTTAACTTCGTTCATGGAAGCAAAGCTTTGCAAAATGCCGAGCAGGAAACCAGCGGCGACAGCGCCGCCCAGACTTCCCATGCCGCCAACCACCACAACCACGAAACTCAGAACTAAAAAGTCCATGCCCATATTGTAGTCGGGACTGAGAATGGGCGTGTACATGGCACCAGATATGCCCGCCACAACAGCCGCAATACCAAACACGATGGTGAATCTGTAATCGATATCAATGCCAAGCAGGCCGACCGTTTCCCGGTCTGCCATGCCCGCACGCACAACCATGCCGAACGTCGTAAACTGGAGGAATGCAAAGACCAGGGAAATAACAACACCAGCAAATGCCAGATAAACCATACGCCACCACGGATAGACCAGCGTGCCTGCTTCAAAGCCGAACAGCGCACCAATATCAGCTGAACCGGCAACAATATGAGGCGCGGGCTGAGGAATTGGGTTTGCACCAAAAATATGCCGGATGATTTCCTGAAGAACAATTGCAAGCCCAAACGTAACCAGAATTTGTTCAGCGTGGGTGCGCTTGTAAAAATGCTTGATCAGGCCACGTTCCATAACAATGCCTATAACAAGCATGATAGGTATCGTAAAAAGGACAGAAATAGGGACCGAGTAGTCTAATATGGCGGTGCCGAAATCGCCCAACCATGTCTCAATATAGGGTGTTCTGATCTCAAGCGGTGTGCCCCAGGCTGTTGTCTTCGTGGGATCCAGAACAACCTGTTCGAAGCCCAACAACGCCTTGATAGCTACCGCGCAAAAAGCGCCCATCATAAACAACGCACCATGAGCGAAGTTCACAACGCCCAATGTGCCAAAAATCAGGGTCAATCCAAGAGCAATCAGAGCATAAGCCCCGCCCTTATCAAGCCCGTTCAAAATCTGCAGGAAGATTGCGTCCATTTTAAAGAGGTCCCGGCCAAGAGCCAACCGCCCCGATATTGGGGCGGTTGGTATGAAGTGATATAACGGAAATTAGCCGTTGTTGTAAGGACCGAGTTCGCCACCAAGTATGGAAGCTTGATACTCAACCTGTGAACGTGGTGTAACTTCCACAACTTCCAGCAAATCGTGCTGTGAAGCAGGGTCTTCTTTACCCTTCACAACCAATACATCTTTGAAGCACTGATGATCATCACCGCGATACTCGGTTGGGCCATTGCCTAGGCCGTCAAACTTGAAGTCTTCTAGCGCTTTACCAACTTCACTAGGCATGAAGGTGCCAGCACGCTGTGCAGCATCAGCATAAAGAAGTGTCTGACAATAGCATGTGTGCGCAGCCTGACTTGGTGGAAAGCCGTATTTCTGGCCAAAGGATTTAACGAAAGCTTTTGAACCTTCATCCTGCAGCGACCAATTCCAGTTGGTTGAACCGATGATACCTTTAATCGCATCGCCAGCACCTTGAGCCATCAAACGGGAGAACAGTGGAACAACGATTTCGAAGTTCTTGCCATTAACCTGTTTGTCGCGCAAACCAAACTGAACTGCCTGTGTCAGTGAATTCACCATGTCTTTGCCATAGTGGTTCAAGACCAAAACATCTGCCCCGGAGTTGAGGATTGGCGTGATGTACTGAGAATAGTCACCTGCGCCAACAGGGGTTTTGATAGCAGCAGTTGTTTCCCAACCAAATGCTTCAGTATATTTCTTGATTGAGCCTTCTTGTGACCAGCCCCATGTATAATCAGATGTGAGGTGATAAACCTTCCGATCAGATCCCATGGCATTTTTCAGCACAGGAGCAAGAGCAGCACCAGTCATTTCAGTATTGAAGAAGTGACGGAAACCGTTGGCGCGTTTATCTTTACCAGTGGTATCGTTTGAGTGTGTCAAACCAGCCATGAAGATAACGCCAGCATCTTGGCACAGACCCTGCACAGCAATAGCCACACCGGATGAAGAGCCGCCTGTGATCATCACAGCGCCATCTTTTTCGATCATGCGTTTGGCAGATGCACGAGCGGCATCAGATTTAGTCTGAGTATCACCTGTTACAAAAACGACCTTTTTGCCGTTAACGCCATTTCCGCCCAGAGCTTTGGACGTAAATGTGTTCAGCATGCCGCCATCGCCTTCACCATTGATATGTTCAATAGCAAGCTCATAAGCGCGCAGCTCATCAGCGCCTTCATCGGCATAGGCACCCGTTTGTGGTACGTTCAAGCCAAGTGTTACAGTGCCGCCCATAGGCTCATTCGTATACGCATTTGCGCCACGAACAAAAAATGTCGGTGCAGCGATACCAGCGCCAGCAATTGCGGCACCTTTCATCACGGAACGACGATTAAATTTACGATTAATCATTGGTTGTCTCCTCTAGCGTTTCTTTCGCCCGCTTTTGCAGGTCTTGGTATTTGATTCTCGAACTTTTCGTTCGTAGAATTCCATCATTAAACTCATAGAGAAGTGGATTTCGCGCAACTCGACTTTCGACTAGTGCTGGTTGAAAYGGCAGAAATTAAAGCAAAACGAGCAAAAGTCAGGCAAATATATGCCTTKKTGARYGGCAAATATCAGGCAGAAGCCAAATTAAARYGGGCTACYGCTTGGYATATTGCTTTTTGAAATGTCGATATTACCAAGCTCTAACTCTGCCATTCTTAACAAATATGACAGTAAATCTTCATCAAGGAAGTCGCAGATATRGCRCGACATTTCGAGATTCTTTTTAATCAGATTTAGTAATTTCATTTTACTTTCAAAATCATTCTCAGTCATGCTTCAAATTCCGGTCTTTGATTAATCGTTCTGCCAAGATTAACCTTCATGCGTCGTTCACTTGCCCACCCAATGAGCAAGCCAATTATGATGAGCGCGGATGGATAAGCTGGATTGACGCCCTGCAAAATGACCAGGGCTGTAACCAGCAGGGTTGCAACAAGCGCAAGCAGCYGCTCTGCAAGGCTGTTGGTTAGGACAAAAAGTGATATGGCGGCAGCRCCATAAAGAATRATRAARTTTTGCCCGGCTAAAGCCAGCATTTTGCCAAGCCCGAAAAAGCCAAACCAGTCCAGAATAACAATCAAATACAGCGCGCTAGCTGTTATCAATACAGCCACCCAGGGCGTGCCGGATTTGCTGGCTTGAACCTGCTTTGGCAAATAGCCTTCACGGCTTAACGAGAATACCAGCCGGGAGACCGCCCAAATGGCACCCGACAAATTGGCTAAGACAATAACGGCCGCCAGTATGGAGACCAAACGTTCGGCTGAAAGGCCCAGGGCCACGGAGGCAATCCGGGCGAAAGCGGTCTCATAATACCCCTCAAGCGGTACTTTTTGAGCCAGCACGGCAATGCCGATATAAATAAGCAGAATGACCACAAAAGAGATGATCATTGCTCGGGGGAAGTCTCGTTTTGGGTTGCTGAATTCCTCCGATAGGCCTGCCGCGACTTCCCAGCC
>NVXB01000073.1 GCA_002746425.1 Hyphomicrobiales bacterium
AACATATAACAAAACGGGATCAGGATGATCAGATAGCTCGTCGTGCGCCAAACCATAGGATCGCCCGGATAGAGATTGTGGATGCACAATCAGCGTGTTGGCGGTGGGCACGTCCAGCCCGGATTCCACGATGGTGGTGGAAAGCAGCACATCGAACTGACCGTCGTAAAACGCGTTCATGATGTCATCCAGCTCAGCTGGCGGCATGCGGCCATGGGCAACGGCGACTTTAACCTCCGGCACATGCTCTTCCAAAAAGCGTTTGCGCTCGGCAAGATCGGAAAGGCGCGGACAGACAAAGAAGCTCTGGCCACCACGAAAATGCTCGCGCAGCAGTGCTTCGCGAATGGTAACCGGATCAACGGGGGTAACAAAGGTGCGCACGGCCAGCCGATCGACTGGCGGCGTGGCGATGAGCGATAATTCGCGAACGCCGGTTAGCGCCAGTTGCAGGGTGCGCGGAATTGGCGTTGCGGTGAGCGTGAGAACATGAATATCGGATTTCATCTCCTTGAGACGCTCTTTGTGGCGCACGCCAAAATGCTGCTCTTCATCGATAACCAGTAAGCCAAGATCGCGGAATTTTATCGATTTGCCCAGCAGAGCGTGGGTGCCGATAACCACATCGATTTCGCCCGTGGCCAGACCTGCTTTGGTCTCTGCCAGCTCCTTGGTGGGCACCAGCCGCGAGGCTTGGCGCACATTAATGGGTAGGCCTGCAAAGCGATCAGCAAAGGTTTTAAAATGTTGGCGTGCGAGCAGCGTTGTGGGCACGACGATGGCCACTTGTCGCCCGCTCATGGCAGCCACAAAGGCGGCGCGCAGGGCAACTTCTGTCTTGCCAAAGCCCACATCGCCGCACACCAGCCGGTCCATCGGGCGGCCAGAGCCCAAATCTYCGATGATGGCATCAATGGCGGTYAGCTGATCGTCGGTTTCATCATAGGGGAAGCGCGCGGCGAACTCGTCRTAAACRCCTTCATCCAGCGTGAGCGGCGTGCTGGTTTTAAGGGCGCGGGCCGCGGCGACTTTAATCAGCGCTTCGGCCATATCGCGGATGCGTTTTTTCAGTTTTGACTTACGTGCCTGCCACGCGACGCCGCCCAGTTTATCCAGGCTGGCATCGCTGCCCTCAGAGCCATAACGGCTGAGCAGCTCAATGTTCTCCACCGGCAAGAATAGCTTGTCGCCGCCGGAGTAAATCAGCTCCAGACAATCATGCGGCGCACCCGCCGCCATAATGGTTTGCAGGCCAGCAAACTGCGCAATGCCGTGCTCGACATGCACAACGAAATCGCCTTGGTTGAGGCTGGTCGCCTCGGTCAGCACATCCACGTCGCGGCGCTTGCGCTTGGATTTGCGCACCAGGCGGTCGCCCAAAATGTCCTGCTCGCCGATGACGGCCAGACCATCAAACGAAAAGCCGTTTTCCAGCTCGATGACCGCGAGGCCAACCGTGCCTGTTTGCAGCATTTTGGCTTCGGTCCAGGAGCCAATCATGCGCTGATTATCCAGCCCATGATCTCGCAGAACCTGCGACAGGCGTTCACGTGCGCCTTCGCTCCAACCAGCAAGCAACACGCGGTTCTTCTGCTTGGCTAGATCGGCAAAGTGAGCAATTGCGGCGTCAAAAATATTGGTGTCGGGGCTGGCGCGCTCGGCGGCAAAATTATGCGCTTGCGAGCCGCCCATCATTACAACGCGGCCAGCGGTTTGCTCTTGAATCAGCTCATAGGGCGTTATGGAGACGATTTCACGGCCGATGATTTCACCCTGCCAGTGATCGACATCGAGATACATCAAATCTGGCTCGGCAGGCTTATAAACCGCGCCATCGCCGCTATCATTGGCATGGGCTTTGCGGGTCTCGTAATGGTCTTTGATCTGCGCCGCGCGGTCGTTCAGCGCGTCATCCAGCAGATGGTCGAGCACAATCGGCGCATCGGGCATAAAGCTCAGAACCGAGACAAGCTCTTCTTCCAGATAACCCAGCCAATGCTCTAGCCCCGGGTAGCGCCGCCCATCGGTGACAGCCTCATAAAGCGGGTCGTCCTTGGTGACGGTGCCATTGGCAAGGCGATACGCCTGACGAAAGCGGGTGATGCGCTCCTCGCCCAAAATGGCCTCGCTGGCGGGCATCAAATCAATCGCTGGCAAAGAGCCGGAAGAGCGCTGGGTTTCTGGCTCAAAATAGCGGATGGTTTCCAGCGTATCGCCGAAGAAATCCAGCCGAATGGGCAGATCATCGCCGGGCGCAAACAGATCAACAAGTCCGCCGCGCACCGCATATTCGCTGGTTTCTCGCACGGTTGGCACGCGCAAAAAGCCGTTGCTTTCCAGCCAGACAATCAGCTCTTCCATCGACACGACATTGCCCGGCTTACCCTGCCAGATACGGCTGGGAATAACGCTTGGCGGCAATGATTTTTGCAACGCTGCATTGGCGGTCAGCAGCAACAGCCGCTGTTTGTTTTTGGCGACGGGTTGGCGCAAAGCCGCCAGTGCCATCATCCGCTGCGCGCTGATTTGGGGTGTTGGCGATACCCGGTCATAGGGCAGACAATCCCAAGCCGGAATGAAGATGATTTCTACATTGGGCGCGAAAAACGCCATGGCTTGGCGAATCAACTCGGCGCGGCGGCTGTCGCGCGCGACAAAACACCATTGTGGGCGCTTGGCATTGTTGGCCAGCAATTCGGCCAGCACATAGCCTTCCGCGCCATCGGCAACACTGGATAGTGTGACTTGCTGGCTGCTGGAAAACAGGTTTTTGAGTTTCAGGCGCATCGACATGGTTTTTGGCGGTTCCTAATGCTTGCTTAGCGCATCTGTGCGCGCCTGCTGATAGACTACCCAGCGCTTGTATAATGGGGTGTTATATCGCTTTGGCACCGGCATTGTGCCGGTAATCCACTTATACATGTCCCAATCGGGCGCTTGCATCAGATCATCCAGATTATCCATATAGGTGTCTGAAAACAGATGGATTTGCATCTCGATAAAGCCGCCAAACAAGATATCCATCTCGCGAATACCGCGATGGGTCGCACGAAAGATCGCCTGTTTTTTGCGGGCATCCAGTTGGGAATGATCTGGAATCGGCTGTGCACTGTTCTGATCTGGTGTCATGTCTCATCTCGCAAGGTGTCGCGATGCTATAGCCAAGGCGGGCGACTTTGTCAGCACAAACAAATTGGGTTTCGGGCTGGTTTGGGCATTTTGTTTGCAAGGCGTTGATCGCCGCCACTGCGTAGTTTCCACAGTTCCGGCTTGCATTTTGGCAAATTCTGGCACTACGGTACTAAATTAAAAATTGTATTAATTTAAGAATACTCGCATTTGGATCATTATTAAATTTGGAGTCTGATATGCATAAAGTCATTGATTGTGCATGGAATATTGGGGAATACGCAGCTCAAATTAAGGCAGGTGGCGTCGATACTGTCATACGTTATTACAATCGAAGTAATTCAACAAAGCTACCAAGTAAGCGCCTGGACAAAGCAGAAGCGGATGCTCTTGCCGATGCTGGTTTGTCCATAGCTGTTGTTTACCAGCAAGGTGGTGGCAGCAAAGGCCGCATCCATGAACTTGATGCCCAAAGTGGTAAAAGCGATGCAAAAAGAGCGCTGGAATTAGCAAATCGATTGGGGCAGCCAGAAGGCTCTGCAATCTATTTCGCCGTTGATCATGATTATTATCGCAAAAGCGAACTGGACCGGATCAAGCCCTATTTTAAAGCGGTTTCAAAAGCTCTTTCGGGAAAATATAAAGTTGGCGTTTATGGATCAGGCAGGGTTGGTAAAGCCATGACTGATGCAGGGTTTGCTGATTATATCTGGTTGGCGGCAGCCAAGGGTTGGTCGGGGACCAGAACCATGTTGAAAACCGATCAATGGGCCCTCTATCAAATTTATCCATCTGAAACCTGGGGCAACAAGTTTTCCTATGACGGTAATCTGGTTGGGGGTAAGTGGAAGAATTTCGGACAGTTTCGACTGGATCAACAAGATGATAATCTCGGTGCTTCGCCTGAGCTTTGTCATGTTTTATCCACCCATTCAGAAATAAACGAAATTATCGCAAATGGTGGTTTGAATCTCAGGCGTGGTCCTGGAGAAAACTACGCGGTTGAAAGCACACTTCCCGCTGGCACATTGGTTTCTGTGCTGCAGAATGAAGGAGGCTGGTCTTTGGTGGATATCAACGGAGATGGTAGTGCGGATGGTTATATGTATGCCAGCTATTTGCGCGCCGTTTCTGGTGGGTTACCACTGCCCTCGACCACTGGCTCATCACCTTATGACATTGCCAAAGCAGAATTGCATGCCGGTGTGAAAGAAGTCGCGGGGCCGGGCAACAATCCGCGCATTTCAATGTATCATAAAACAACGAATAAATGGGCAGGCACAGCAGATAGTGTGGCCTGGTGTTCTTCCTTTGTGAATTACTGCGTTGAACAGGCGGGCTATACTGGAACGGACCGGCAAAATGCGCGCAGCTGGGAGAATTGGAGCCAGGATGTGACCAGCAACCCTCACGAAGGCGATATTGTGGTGTTCTCCAGAAAAACTAACGGAACCAGCGGGCACGTTGGCTTCTTCGTTGAAGATATGGGAAGTTGGGTGAAAGTGCTGGGTGGTAATCAGGGTAATCGCGTTAAATACAGCAACTATCCCAAGGATGGAAAGCTGGGCAACACACCCTACAAGGTCTTATCCATACGCAGGCCTTAAGGGGTATGTATCAAAATGGCTAAACAAAAAAAGCAACCAAAGATAGAAGATGCAGCGCCTGTATTGGGCGGCTTCATGCTCAATACCCATGCCGATGTGCCCGATATACGCGATCGTATATATCAGCCAGTCCTGCGGGATTTGCGGGTTCATTTTGGTCCGCCAAGCCTGGATAACTGCCCGGTGCTCGACCAAATGAGCGAGGGTGCTTGCACCGGCTTTGCCTTGGCGGCGGCGATTAATTTGTTGAACAATGAGCGCCGCCAAACGGCTGTCGGTGCCCTGCCCGAAACGGTTAGTCCGCGCATGCTCTATGAAATGGCCAAAATGCACGATGAGTGGCCGGGCGAGACCTATGAAGGTTCCAGCATACGCGGTGCGATTAAAGGCTTTTTCCATAATGGTGTGTGCCGGGAACATCTGGCGGTTTATCACGAGAAAGAAACCGGATGGTCTTTGACCAAAACCCAGGCCAAGGATGCGCGCAACACTGGGCTTGGGGCCTATTTTCGCCTGCGCCCGGAAATACTGGATTATCATGCCGCGCTCAATGAAGCGGGTGTGATTATCGTCAGCGCGCAAATCCATCGTGGCTGGCAAAGCCCTAAAGAGGGCGAGATCAAGCAATCGACCGTGGATATTGGCGGCCATGCCTTTGTGATTGTTGGCTATGACGACAAGGGTTTTCTCATTCAGAATTCATGGGGCGAGGATTGGGGTGGTTTGAACGGGCGCGCCGGTGTTGTGCGCTGGGCTTATGAGGATTGGGCGACCAATATCATGGATGCCTGGGTGCTGCGCCTTTCTGTGCCGACGCCAGATTCGTTTGATCTGACCCATGCTGTGCCAATGGAAGCGGCGGCGGCGTCCTTTGGCAAGGGCGGCGGTAAATCGCCCAAGCGCGGCGAGATTATTGGCCATATGATCCACGTTAATGACGGGGTTTTGGTGAGTGATGGCAAATACGCCACGCCTCTCAGCACGATTGAGGAAACGGCGGCGGTTTTAATCGCCGATTCCAAACGCGAGCACCCTAAATACGATCATCTGATGTTTTACGCCCATGGCGGGTTGAATGGTTTAAAGGCCTCGGCGCGGCGTATCAGCAAAATGAAAGCCGTGTTCAAGCGCAACCGCATTTATCCCGTGCATTTCATGTGGGAAACCGGCCTGTGGGAAACGCTGGGCGATGTCTGGCGCAATGCGGCCAATGGTTCTGATGAGCGAGTTGGCGGATTCTCGGACTTTTCCGACTGGATGATCGAGAAACTTGGCAGGCGCGGTGGGCGTGCAGTGTGGCGCGATATGAAGAAGGACGCGGAACTGGCGTTCCACACTGGTGGTGGTGGTTACAAAGCGCTGCAGGCGTTATTGGCAGGCAATGCGGCGCGCAAAAAGCCGCTCAAAGTGCATCTTGTTGGCCATAGCGCCGGGGCGATTTTTCTTGGCGAATTACTGTCGAAGATGAACAAAATTTCGACCGCATCAACGCCGGTTACCTCATGCTCTTTGATGGCACCTGCTTGTACGATGGATGTTTTTCACAAGCATTATGAGCCTCGAATCGGCAAAACCGGCGCGGCGGATGGGTTGCATGAATTTGTGCAATATAACCTCACCGAACAGCGAGAGCAGGATGATACGGTTGGGCCCTACAAAAAGTCTCTGTTGTATCTGGTGTCACGCGCGGCAGAGGAATCCAAGAAAATGCCTTTATTGGGCATGGAAAAATATTCCGAAGACATTCCGCTAAAACCGGCCCATACGATTTATTATGCCGGGCGTCACAAAACAAATTCCGACAGCCAGACCCATGGCGGCTTTGATAATGACCGCGCGACCATGAATGACGTGTTGAAGACAATTTTGGGGCAAAAGCCCTCTGCGGCGCAAGGTTTCCAACCCAAAGAGCTGGAAGGCTATTAGGGCGTTTTCTGTGGAGGCTGATCGTAACAGGCCACATTAGGCCACATTAGGCTATCGGCGGCCTGATGCCTCTTGATGCGGGGCCAAAAAGTCGTCATCAAGGGTCTATGCGTCCTGATATCCTGACCCCGCTTTATCAATCTGCCCGCGTCCTGCCGAAAATAGGACCGAAAATCGCGCGCACGCTTGGGCGGCTGACACGCGGTGTTGAGGGCGAAGATGCGCGGGTTATGGACCTGCTATTCCACAAACCCTATGGGATCATCGATCGGCGGCATCAGCCCGGTGTGGCCCATGCGCAAGACGGGCAAATCGCGACGCTGCATTTGCATATCGACCAGCACATCCCCTCGCCGCGCCACAATAAGCGCGTGCCCTACCGTGTGCATACTCATGATGATACCGGCGAGATGGATTTGGTTTTCTTCCACGCCCATGCGTCCTACCTGGAGAAATTGCTGCCGGTTGGTGAGGTGCGCTATGTCAGCGGCACGGTGGAATGGTTTCGCGACCAGGCGCAAATGGTGCACCCCGATCATATGCTGACGGCGGCAGAATTTGACACCATGCCAATGGTCGAAGCGGTCTATCCGATGACGGCAGGCGTTTCTAAAAAGATATTGGCGGTTGCCGTGGCCGCTGCCGTGGAGCTGGTGCCGGAATTGCCGGAATGGCTGGATAAAGAACTGGTGCGCCGCGAGCGCTGGGAACCTTTCCAGCCATCGCTGCAAAAGCTGCATGCGCCCGAATCTGCCGATGACCTTGAGCCTGGCAATAAATACCGCAGTCGTTTGGCTTATGATGAGCTGCTGGCCACCCAATTGGCGCTGTCGATCACGCGACAAAAAATGCGCAAGCAAAAGGGCATGGCACGGGTGTTTGCGGGCAAACACGGCGACAAGATATTGGCCGCCCTGCCCTTTGAACTGACCAATTCGCAAAAGCTAGCGGTAAAGGAAATCGCGCAGGATTTAAAACAGCCCGAACGCATGTTGCGGCTGCTGCAAGGCGATGTGGGCTCTGGTAAAACGCTAGTCGGCCTGCTGGCCATGGCCGATGTGGTGGAAGCTGGCGCGCAAGCGGGCTTCATGGCCCCGACAGAATTGCTGGCGCGGCAACATTTTCAGACCATGGCGCCGCTGTGCGAAGCCGCCGGGCTAACGATTGCCATTTTAACCGGCAAGGACAAGCAATCGCACCGCAAACCGGTGCTGGCCGCGCTGGCCGCTGGCGAGATTGATATTCTGGTCGGCACTCACGCATTGTTTCAGGACAGTGTTGCGTTTCAAAACCTGGGCATGATCGTGGTCGACGAACAGCACCGTTTTGGCGTGCATCAACGCCTTGCACTGTCCTCAAAAGGCAATGCGGTGGATGTGCTGGTGATGACCGCCACGCCGATACCGCGCACGCTGGTGCTGACCTATTTTGGCGATATGGATGTGTCCAAACTGACCGAGAAACCGGCAGGCCGCCAACCAATTGATACGCGTACTGTGTCGATGGATCGGATAGAAGATGTACTGCACGGGCTAAGCCGCGCGTTGCATGAGGGCAAAAAGGCCTATTGGGTTTGCCCGCTGGTGGAAGAAGCTGAAGTGCTGGAGCTGACCTCTGCTGAAACGCGCTTTGACACGCTGAAAGCCGAGTTTGGAGACCGCGTTGGGCTGGTGCATGGCCGCATGACCCCGGCGGAAAAAGATGCAGCGATGGAAAGCTTTAAATCTGGCCAAACGCGCATTTTGGTGGCGACCACGGTGATTGAAGTGGGCGTAGATGTGCCCGATGCCACCATTATGGTGATTGAACATGCCGAGCGTTTTGGCCTGTCGCAATTGCACCAGCTGCGCGGCCGTGTGGGGCGTGGCACGGAAAGCTCATCTTGCGTGCTGCTGTATAAAGGCCCGCTTGGCGAAACCGCGAAAGCGCGCCTGACAATCTTGCGCGATACCGAAGATGGCTTTCGCATTGCCGAAGAAGATTTGAAATTGCGCGGCGAAGGTGAAGTGCTGGGCACCCGCCAAAGCGGCGCGCCGACATTTCGTATTGCTGATTTGCAGTTCCATGCTGATTTGCTGGAGATGGCGCGTAAGGATTCGCGACTGATACTGGAAATGGACCCGGATATGGCAAGCGAGCGCGGCAAAGCGCTGCGGGTGCTGCTGTATCTGTTTGGGTTGGATGAGGCTATTCGCTATTTGAAAGCGGGATAGCCACCTATTCGGCAGGCTCTTGCTTGCTGGCGGCGCGTTCCATCAGCTTTTTAGCTTGTTCGCCGCTATCTGCCTTCACTATGGTCACATTGTCGGGATTATCGCCCAAGCCTGCGGTAGAGCCAATATCTGGCACGACCAGCCCGGCAGAAATCACCAGTTTTGCGGCCTGCTCCACCGTCATGTTCAACAGGATCAAATCTTTGGCTGGCACAAACAGCAAAAAGCCGGATGTGGGGTTTGGCGTGGTAGGCAAAAAGATCGAGATCATATCGTCTTCGAGCTTTTCCAGCCGGTTCTTCACTTCGCCCTTGGTCTCGGTAGAGATGAACACCATGGCCCACAGGCCGCGGCGCGGATATTCCAGCAAGGCTGCATGTTGAAACGATTTGGAGCTGTCGGACAAAACGGTCTCGAAAATCTGTTTCAGGCCTTGATACAGATTGCGCACAAAAGGCATGCGACCCAATAGGCTTTCGCCATAAGCAACAATGGTTTTACCAACGATACCAGCGGTAAAGAATCCAAGCAGGGTGATCGACAAAAACGCGAACAGCAAACCGCCACCGGGCACCGAAAACGGCAAATAGGTGTCGGGATTATAGATCGCAGGGATAAGCGGTTTGACCCAACCATCGATCCACAGAATGAAATTCCAGATGAGATAGATGGTCAGGCTGATCGGCGCGGCGATAACCAGGCCGGTCAGAAAATAGTTGCGCAGGCGCAAGCCAATGCCAAAACGGCGCTTGGGTTTATCCTTTGGTTTTTCTGTGGCCTTGTTCATTTTCGTCTATCTGTCATTTGGTCTGTATGAGAAACGCGTGCATGCAATTTGCGTTCATGTGGTTGGCAAAGTGTTCGGTATTTAGGGGGAACATAGAGACCCTTCTTCAAATCTCAATGCCAATTACACCTTAGTCCCATGAAACTATGGCATATTTTACTCAACTGTGACCGATTTGGCGAGATTCCGGGGTTGATCTACATCCGTGCCGATGAATACGGCTGTATGATATGCCAATAGCTGGATCGGCACGCTGTATACCAAAGGCGCGATAAACGGGTCGACATCGGGCATGATGATGGTTTTTAGCGTGTCAATTTCCGCCTTCGCCGCGCCCTTCTTATCAGTGATCAGAATGATTTTACCGCCCCGCGCTGCAACTTCCTGCATGTTGGACACGGTTTTTTCAAAGATATCATCAAACGGCGCGATGACGATAACCGGCATGTCTTCGTCAATCAGCGCAATCGGGCCATGTTTTAGCTCGCCAGCGGCATAGCCTTCGGCGTGAATGTAGGAAATTTCCTTGAGTTTGAGCGCGCCTTCCAGCGCCAGCGGGAAATTGGTGCCCCGGCCCAGATACAAGGCGTGGCTTACTTTTGCCAGATCGCGCGCGACATATTCGATTTCCTCATCAAGATTAAGCGCTTCAGAAACCAGCCGTGGCACGGCGGCCAAAGCGCCAACCAATTTGGCTTCTTGTTCGGGCGATAAAGTGCCACGATCCACCCCGGCGCGAATGGCCAGCGCCGCCAATGTGGAGAGCTGACAGGTAAAGGCTTTGGTGGAGGCGACGCCAATTTCAGGCCCGGCCAGCGTTGGCAAAACGACATCCGATTCGCGCGCAATGGTGCTTTCGGGCACGTTGACGATGCTGGCAATGTGCTGCCCCTGCGCCTTGCAATAACGCAGGCTCGCCAAAGTATCCGCTGTTTCGCCGGATTGCGAGATGAACAGCGACAGGCCGCCCTTCTCCATCGGTGCTTCGCGGTAGCGGAATTCGGACGCCACATCAATCTCGGCGGGCAGGCGCGCCAGTTTTTCAAACCAGTATTTGCCGATCAGACCGGCAAAGGATGCGGTGCCACATGCGGTCATTGCCACCCGCGACAGGTCTTTGAAATTAAACGGCAGGTCGGGTAAATCGCGGGCCTTGCTGTTGGCAAAATCCAGGTAATGCGACAGCGTGTGGCTGATAACTTCGGGCTGCTCGTAGATTTCCTTGAGCATGAAATGGCGGTAATTGCCCTTATCAACCATCATCGCGCTGGCATTGGAGCGTTTTATGGGGCGCGTCACGGCATTGCCGCCAGAATCATACACTTGCAGGCTGTTACGGGTCAGCATGGCCCAGTCGCCCTCGTCCAGATAGGTGATTTGGTCGGTGAACGGTGACAACGCAATGGCATCGGAACCCAGATACATCTCGCCCTCGCCGTGGCCAATGGCAATCGGGCTGCCTTTTCTGGCGGCGAATAATAGATTGTCATTGCTTTTGATCAGGATCGCCAATGCAAAAGCGCCCTCTAGGCGTTGCAGGGTTTTGAACACAGCGTCTTTTTCGCTGAGACCGGCTTTCAGCTCCTGTGAAATAAGGTGCGCGACGACTTCGGTGTCGGTATCAGAATCAAACGTCACGCCTTTGGCGGCTAATTCTGCCTTAAGCGCAGCGAAATTCTCGATAATGCCGTTATGAACGACCGACACATCGCCAGAGCTGTGCGGATGCGCGTTGCGCAAAGTCGGCGCGCCATGGGTGGCCCAGCGGGTGTGGCCAATGCCAACATGGCCCGATAACGGCGATGCTTTCATCTCGTTTTCAAGGTTGACCAGCTTGCCCTCGGCGCGGCGTCTGTCCAGCACGCCATTGTCGATGGTCGCGACACCGGCAGAATCATAGCCGCGGTATTCAAGCCGCTTTAGGGCATCTACGATCAAAGGGGCCACCGGTTGTGTCCCAAGAATTCCTACAATGCCGCACATATATCGCCAACTCCAAACACCGGGGTGTTTTACCCCAGCGTCAATTTTTTAAAACAATTCCCGCAAGGCTTTGCCAAAGTCGCGGCAGATAGCCAAATCAATTGATATGTCGAAATATTGCCAATGATGGCCGCGTTCGATCTATCCATCGTCGGGTTATAGGAGCAAAGTTTTGCGCGGTGAGTATCTAATAACGGGTTAAAACATGGCGAATTCGAATGAAGAATCTGGGCAAATGTCAGGCGCTGTGCGCACTGTCAGGACACGCTCTTCGCGCCGTAGGGGCAGGCAAAGCGCGCAAAATCTGCCTGCTTTTCAGCAAAAACCATTTCGTCAACCACGTTTGCAATATGAACCCACCAAGGCCGTCAGCGATGATCAATTGGAAGCTATCCATAACACCTCGCTACAAGTGCTGCAGGAAATTGGCATTGATGTCATTCATGAAGAAGCCAAGGCGCATTACAAGAAAGCTGGCGCGGATGTCGTTGCCGGATCGGACCGGGTGCGCTTTCCCATTGGCCTGATTGATGAGGCGATACGCACCTGCCCCAGCAGTTTTACGCTGCATGCCAGAAACCCCGCGCACAACATTCATGTCGGCGATAATCACCTGTTCTTTTCAAGCGTTGCCAGTGCGCCCAATTGCTCTGATCTGGATAACGGTCGGCGCGTGGGCAACCACGAAGATTTTCAAAAATTTCTAAAACTCAGCCAAAGCTGTAATATCATCCATATCAATGGCGGCTATCCAGTCGAGCCGGTGGATATCCATGCCTCAATTCGCCACCTGACATGTCTGTCGGACACGGTAAAGCTGACCGATAAAGCGTTTCACATCTATTCGCTGGGCAAGGAACGCAATCAAGACGGGCTGGAAATTACCCGCATCGCGCGCGGCATTTCCAACGAGCAGCTGGACCGCGAGGTTTCCTGCATGACCATCATCAATTCATCCTCGCCGCTGCGCCTTGATACGCCGATGATGCAGGGCATTATGGAGATGTCGAGCCGCAATCAGCTGGTTGTGATGACGCCGTTTACGCTGGCTGGTGCTATGGCCCCAGTGACGATTGCTGGCGCGCTGGTGGAGCAAAACGCTGAGGCTTTGGCGGGTATCGCGCTAACACAATTGGTGCGCCCCGGTGCGCCGGTTATCTATGGCGGCTTTACCTCTAATGTGGATATGAAATCGGGTGCACCTGCCTTTGGCACGCCGGAATATATGAAAGCCGCGTTGGTTGGCGGTCAGTTGGCGCGCCGTTACGGCCTGCCCTACCGCACCTCCAACGCATGTGCCGCCAATTTCCCCGATGCGCAGGCGGCATGGGAATCGTCGTTCTCGCTGTGGGGCGCGATTATGGGCGGCGGCAATCTTGTCAAACACGCTGCCGGGTGGATGGAAGGTGGTTTGACGGCCTCATTCGAGAAATTCATCATGGATGTGGATTGCCTGCAAATGATGGCCGAATTCCTCGATCCGCTGATTGTTGATGACGACACCATGGCGCTAGAAGCCATCCGCGATGTCGGCCCCGGCGGGCATTTTTTCGGCACCCAGCACACGCAGGACCGGTACAAAGACGCGTTTTACGCGCCCATCGTGTCGGATTGGCGCAATTATGAGAGCTGGGAAGAGGCTGGCAGCCCCACGGCCGAGCAAAAGGCCAATAAGGTGTTCAAGCAAGTGCTGGCCGATTATGAGCGCCCACCCCTTGACCCGGCGATTGAAGAAGAGCTCGATGCCTTTGTGGCAAAGCGTATTGAAGAAGGTGGCGTGCCCACCGATTTTTGAGTTTTGGATTAGGAATTTACTATGAAAACCACCGTGCAAGCCGTTGTTATTGGCGGCGGAGTTGTTGGCGCCAGCGTGCTTTATCACCTGACAAAAGCGGGCTGGAAAGACGTTGTGTTGCTGGAACGCGACGAGCTGACATCCGGCTCCACCTGGCACGCAGCGGGCGGTTTTCATACGCTTAATGGCGATCCGAATGTTGCGAAATTGCAGCGCTACACTATTGAACTCTATGCCGAATTGGAAAAGATTTCCGGCCAATCTTGCGGGCTGCACCTAACGGGTGGTTTGCAGCTGGCGGATAATGCCGAGCGCATGGATTTTCTGCGCCTTGCCCACGCCAAGGGTCGCTATCTGGGCATGGAAACCGAAATTATCTCCGCCAGCGAAGCCAAAAAGCTGCTGCCGTTGATTGATGAGAGCAAATTTGTTGGCGCGCTTTGGGACCCGGCGGAAGGCCATCTCGACCCCTCCGGCACCACCCACGCCTATGTCAAAGCGGCGCGCATTCAGGGCGCCGATGTGGAGCGGTTTTGCAAGGTTGAAGACCTTCAGCAACGCCTCGATGGCACTTGGACTGTTATCACCAACAAGGGCAATATCCACGCCGAACATGTGGTCAATGCGGGCGGCCTTTGGGCGCGCGAAGTTGGCCGCATGGTGGGGCTGGAACTGCCCGTGCTGGCCATGGAACACATGTATTTGCTGACCGAGGACATGCCCGAAGTTGCCGAAATCATGGCGGAGACTGGTAAGGAAGTTGTCCATGCCATTGATTTCAAAGGTGAAATATATACCCGACAAGAAGGCAATGGCATGTTGATGGGCACTTATGAGCAGGCTTGCCGCCCGTGGTCGCCGCAAAACACGCCGTGGGATTTTGGCCACGAATTGCTTGACCCGGATATCGATCGGATCGCGCCATCGCTGGAAATCGGCTTTGAGCATTTTCCGGCGTTTCAAAACGCAGGCATCAAGCAAATTATCAATGGTCCTTTTACCTTTTCGCCAGATGGCAATCCGCTTATGGGGCCTGTTCGGGGCCTGCGCAATTACTGGTGCGCCTGTGCCGTCATGGCCGGGTTTAGTCAGGGCGGCGGTGTCGGCCTGGCGCTGTCCAACTGGATGGTCAATGGCGATCCGGGCTTTGATGTTTGGGGCATGGATGTCGCGCGCTTCGGCAATTGGGCGACCATGGGTTACACCAATAAAAAGGTGCAGGAGAACTATCAGCGCCGCTTCCGCATTCGGTTCCCTAATGAAGAACTGCCTGCCTGTCGTCCGATCCAGACAACACCGATCTACGATTTGCAACTGCAAGCCGGTGCCGTGATGGGCGATTCATGGGGCCTAGAAGTGCCGCTATGGTACGCCGAAAAGGGCGAAAAAGCCGAAGACATCGTCTCCTTCCGCCGCTCCAATGATTTCGAGCCGATCAAACGCGAATGCAAAGCCGTGCGCGACAGTGTCGGCCTSACCGAAATCGCMAACTTTGCTAAATATGAGATAACCGGMAGTGGYGCRGARGCCTGGCTRTCRCAYATGATGACCAAYACCATGCCGCGCATSGGYCGCATCRTTTTRACGCCGATGCTGAAYGATAATGGCAAGCTGATCGGCGACTTTACYATCGCCAARGCCGCYGAAGRCCAGTTCTTCATGTTCGGTTCCAGCCAGGCGCAAATCTATCACATGCGCTGGTTTGAAGAGCACCTTCCAGACGATGGCTCCGTCATCATCCGTAATATCGATCTTGGGCTGGTGGGGCTGTCTATTGCTGGTCCCAATGCGCGAAAGGTGCTGGCAAAATTATGCGTTGATGATGTTTCTGGCGAGACTTTCAAATTCATGGATTTCCGCCAAATGGATGTTGCTGCGGTGCCTGCCTTGGTCAATCGCATCAGCTATACCGGTGATCTGGGCTATGAAATCTGGGTTGCGCCGGAATATCAGCGCAARCTTTATCTGGCGYTGCTGGACGCTGGCGAAGAGTTTTCTATCCGCCAATTCGGCATGCGCGCCCTGCTCTCGCTGCGGTTGGAGAAGAATTTCGGCACCTGGTATCGCGAGTTCCGCAGTATTTATGGGGTGTATGAGGCTGATCTCGGCCGCTTTGTAAAACTCTCCAAGGATGACTTTATCGGCAAGGCAGCTGCCATTGCGGACAAAGAAAGCACCACCAATTTGCGCCGCGTCGCCTTCATCGTCGATGTGAATGATGCCGATGTGATGGGCGATGAGCCGATCTGGTTTGAGGGCAAAGTTGTCGGCTGGATCACATCTGGCGGCTATGCCCATAATTTCGATTGCTCGATTGCTCAGGGCTATCTACCCCAAGAACTGGCCTTGCAAACGGGTGACAAAGCCTTTGAAATCGAGATTTTAGGCCAGATGTGTACCGCCACAATTCAGGAGCAACCGCTGTTTGATCCAACGGCAGTGAAAATGCGCGCATAAAGAAATGTTTATGTCTTTAACTCTTTGATTGACATTTTGCTCTAATAACGCGACTTCAAGCAAAAAGCTGATGGATTTGCGCTATGACGACAACGACCCTTAAAGAACTCCTCTCGCAAAAGCCTGTGTTGATGGCCGATGGCGCAACCGGCACCAATTTCTTCGACATGGATCTTGGTCCCGGCGACCCACCGGAATTCTGGAACATCGATGAGCCAGATAAGGTGCTGTCCCTGCATCAGGCCTTTGTTGATGCCGGTTCTGATATCATCCTGACCAACACTTTTGGGTCTAATGCGCCGCGTCTCAAACTACACAAAGCGCAAGACCGGGTGTTTGAATACAACAAGGCTGGCGCGGAACTGGCCTGTAAAGCCGCCAATAGCGTTGATCGTCCCGTTGTGGTTGCCGGGTCTGTTGGCCCCACGGGCGAATTGTTCGTGCCGCTTGGCGAGTTGACCTATGATGTCGCGGTAAAGGCGTTTTCTGATCAAATGGAAGGCCTCAAGGCTGGCGGCGCGACCATCGCGTGGATTGAAACCATGTCTGCGCCCGAAGAAATGCGCGCTGCTGCTGCTGCCGCAATCCAGAATGATATGCCCTATGTGGTGACGGCCAGCTTTGATACCGCTGGCAAGACAATGATGGGCATGGACCCGTCCAAAATGCCGCATTTGCTTGATGATTTGCCCTGCAAACCGATGGCTGTTGGCGCCAATTGCGGCGTTGGCGCGTCAGATTTGCTGGTGTCGGTGCTGTCGATGTCCGAACAGGAAGGCGACACCGTCATCATCGCCAAGGCCAATTGTGGCATCCCGGTTATTCGCGGCGACAAGGTAGAATACACCGGCACGCCCGATTTGATGGCGGATTATATTCGTTTGGCTGTTGATGCTGGCGCGCGGATTATCGGCGGATGTTGCGGCACCTCGCCTGCCCACCTTGCAGCGATGCGCGTGGCATTGGATGCACACACCAAGGGCGATCAGCCCGACCGGGAAAAGATTGTGTCGGCCATTGGCGAGCTGGTAAACCCGGTTGTCAGCGACAATCCACAGCGCCCTGCACGCCGCTCTCGCCGCCGCCCCAAAACCTGATTTACAGGGCTGACTCAGCCCTTTTTCAGGCCAAAAGATTCCCGCATAGCAACGGCGCGCTTATCCATGGCTCTTGTCATGGAATCTGTGTGGCGAGGCTCTTTGTCCGGCGTTTCGTGGTCGGCCATGCCTTCCAGCGTCTCGCGCTTTTTGGCCATGAAATCCAGCAGGGATTGCTCAACATCTGCGTCCAGTGCCGGGGCTTCATACTCGTTCAGCATCTTCTTCCACAGCTCATTGGCGCGCTGCTCGGCGGTTCTGCCGCCCTCAGCTGCCCATTGCTCATAAGAATTATTATCGGCGATGGTGGAGCGGTAAAACGCTGTTTCGAAATTGGCCTGGGTATGCTCACAGCCCAGGAAGTGATTGCCGGGGCCAACCTCGCGTATGGCATCCATCGCCTGCCCGCTTTCAGACAAGTCAATGCCCTGGGCAAGGCGCTGCATCATCGCCAGTTGATCGCAATCCATGACGAATTTTTCATAGGATGAGACAAGACCGCCTTCTAGCCATCCGGCCGCATGAAGGGCAAAATTAACGCCGCCCATTACGGTTGGTTGCAAGGTGTTGGCGCTTTCATAGGCCGCTTGCGCATCGCACGCTTTGGAACCGCACAGCGAGCCGCCGGAGCGGAATGGTATCTTGAGCCTGCGTGCTAGCTGCCCAGCGCCATACAGCACTTGTGTGGGCTCTGGCGTGCCAAAGGTCGGCGCGCCGGATTGCATCGAGATGGAGCTGGCAAAGGTGCCGAACACCACGGGCGCACCAGGCCGACACAATTGGGTAAATGCGGCACCGGCCAGCACTTCGGCCAAAATCTGCGTTAGCGTACCGGCAACCGTCACGGCGGACATGGCACCGGCCAAAATGAACGGCGAAATAAGCGTCGCCTGCCCGGCCTTGGCATAGACTTTTAGCGCGCCTAGCATGGTGTCATCAAACACCATCGGTGAGTTGGCRTTGATCAGGCTGATCAGCACGCAATGCTCATCGACAAATKCSTCGCCAAACACCARYTTGGCCATCGCGACCGAATCTTTGGCCCGTTCTGGATGGGTAACAGAGCCCATAAACGGCTTGTCAGAATATTTAATGTGGCTGAACAGCATATCCAGATGGCGSAKATTRACYGGMACATCMACCGGCTCRCACACWGTGCCGCCRGAATGGTGMATKGCSGGRGCCATATAGGCYAGTTTCACRAAATTGCGGAARTCCTCGATGGTGGCRTARCGCCGCCCACCATCGAGATCGCGCACAAAGGGAGGGCCGTAAACCGGGGCAAAAACCGTGGTCTTGCCGCCGATTTGTACGGAACGTTCTGGRTTTCGTGCATGYTGGGTGAATTCTTCGGGRGCCGWTTTSAGCAAKTCGCGGCACAGGCCTTTTGGAAAGCGCACACGCTCGCCAGCCACATCKGCGCCAGCYTCTTTCCACATCATCAAGGCTTCATGATCATCACGAAACTCAATGCCRATTTCCTSCARCACAGTGTCKGCATTGGCCTCAATAAGTGCCAGGCCTTCCTCGTCCAAAATCTCGACYGTTGGGATCTTGCGCAAAATRGCGGGCATTTGCGGCTCRCGCCTGTTGGCACGCAGCTCTTGCCGCCCTTTGCGGCCGCCACTGCGCCCACCGCGTTTTCTGGGTKCTGGGCTGGCTTGTTGATCCCCTGAGGTTTCTCCGGAGGTTTCTGGTGAATCGCTCATTTGGCTAATCCTGAAATTGACTTTTGTTCATGCTTGCAAAAACGAAAGCRGTGCCAAGTCTCTAATACGTCATATCTCATGTACTGGTGCGACTTCCRGCRYGATCRCTYATACGAYTTTYAYCGCGACTCWTGGYGCAACGTGCATATCAGTCGTTTTTATGACGGTGCAGGTCGTTTCCGATAGTACGATTTTTTTATCTTTTGAAGAATACTCTTGAAATCGGAATTAAACTACCGCAGTTGGTGGCAACTAATCGGCAAACTCGCGGATTTTGAGGTGCATTATGTCTGACGAAGACGAGATTATTCTTTCTGAACTGCCTGACGATGAACTCGTTTTGCAGATGCATGATGATTTATATGACGGCCTGAAGGAAGAAATTGCCGAGGCTGTGAACATTTTGCTTGAGCGCAAATGGGAACCTTATGATGTGCTGACCAAAGGCCTGGTTGAGGGCATGCGCATCGTTGGTATTGATTTTCGCGATGGTATCCTCTTCGTGCCAGAAGTGCTGCTGGCCGCCAATGCTATGAAACAGGGCATGGGCATTTTGCGCCCGCTGCTGATTGAAACCGGCGCGCCCAAATTGGGCAAAGTGGTTATCGGCACCGTTAAAGGCGACATCCACGATATTGGCAAAAACCTTGTTGGTATGATGATGGAAGGTGCCGGCTTTGAGGTTTTTGACCTCGGCATCAACAACCCGGTTGAAGATTATATCGAAGCGCTTGAAAAGCACGACGCTGATATTCTGGGCATGTCTGCGCTGTTGACCACCACCATGCCTTATATGAAGGTGGTTATTGATACGCTGGTTGAAAAAGGCACGCGCGAAAATTATATCGTGTTGGTTGGCGGTGCGCCGCTTAACGAAGAATTTGGCATGGGCATTGGTGCCGACGCCTATTGCCGCGATGCGGCGGTGGCGGTGGAAACCGCAACGGAATTGATTGCCCGCAAACACAACAAGCTGGCCAGCGCCTGAGTATTGCACTGGCGGCCTAAAACTATTGGACGCCAGTGATGTCACTGAAAAACACTTCGCAAAAGACTGTAAAGCGACCTGAAAGCGACATATTGCTGATCGGCTGTGGTGCGCTGGCAACCGAGATTCTGGCGCTTAAGCAGGCCAATGGCTGGGACCATATGCGCCTGCAATGCCTGCCCGCCAATTTACATCTCTACCCCAAGAAAATAACCGATGCGGTGCGCAGTGCCATTCATGATGGCCGCGCGCAAGGCTATGAGAACATCTATATCCTCTATGCCGATTGCGGCACCGGTGGCCATCTGGACACGATGTGCGAAGAAGAAGGCGTGGAGCGTATTGCCGGGCCGCATTGTTATTCGTTCTTTGATGGCAATGAGGCGTTTGCGCAGCGCAGCGAGACCGATTTCACCTCGTTTTTCCTGACCGATTTTTTGGTCAAACAGTTTGATTCCTTTGTCTGGAAGCCGATGGGGCTGGATAAGCACCCAGAGCTGCGCGACATGTATTTTACTCATTATGAAAAGCTGGTCTATCTGGCCCAAACCAACAATGCGGCGCTGGATGCCAAGGCGGCAGAATGCGCGGAGAGACTGCAATTAAGCTTTGAACGGCGTTTTACTGGCTATGGCGATCTGGCCACATCGATGGAATCTGTCGCAAATAATTCGTGATTTATCCGAATTGAGCGTTGCAGTCGCTTTTCCACTATGACATGTCGCGGGTATTGCATCGCAAACCCGGTCTACCCCACATTCTCAAACTCAGGAGCTATCCATGGCGAAGAAGACAATTGTCTACTGGAAAGATATTCCAACCCAGGTAATCGTAAAAATTGGCCGCAAGGCTGCACGGCGCGAATTACCGGAATATTTCATTCAGAGCGTTGATCAATGTGCCATGAAGCTCGGTGCAAAGGACAGTGAAGCCTATCTGGCCGAATGGCGCAGGGGCGAGCCTCAAGAGGTGTCAGCTGATCTGGAAGCGGAAGCAGATGCGGCGTTGGAAGAGCTGGTAAAAGCCTATCCAAAATCACGCCTGAAAGAATTGATAGCGTCGGGAGGCGTTGATGATGAACGTAAAGGCGAATGAGCGCACATTACCGGTCTCGATAGAGGCCTCACCCACCCAAATCCTCAAAAATGAGGCGATTGGCGAGCTGTTTCCAAGTGGCAGCTGGGTTTATCTGACCGATGTCGGCACCGCGCCGCTGGAAACCATGGTTGCTGCGGCCAAAAAGCTGAAATCCCACGGCTTTGAGGCCGTGCCGCACATCCCAGCGCGGCGCATTACCAGTAATGTTGATCTGGAGCACCGCATTAGCGCGCTGGTCAACGAGGCTGGTGTTTCCAACGTGTTGGTCATCGCTGGCGAGGCTGAGCATCAGCAAGGCCCCTACGCCTCGACAATGGATATTTTGCAGAGCGATGTTTTGAGCGCTAACGGTATTGCCCGTATTGGCGTTGCCGGACACCCCGAAGGCAACACATCAATCTCCGATGAGATGATTTTGAGCAGCCTGCGGGCCAAATCCGACTTTGCCCAAAACACCGACGCACAGATGCGGATTGTCACTCAGTTCGGTTTTGATACCGCAAGCTTTCTAAGCTGGGCCGATAGCCTGCCCGGCCTCGGCATCGACCTGCCGGTTCATCTTGGCATGGCTGGCCCCGCCAAAATGACAACTTTGATCAAATACGCCGCGATTTGCGGTGTTGGCCCATCGCTCAGATTCTTGAGAAAACGCATGTCGGCTCTTTCAGCGCTGGCACTGGGCTATGATCCAGAGCCTGCATTGGCTGATTTGGAGGCCCATTTGGCCGCAAATCCGGCCTCTCTCATTCAGGCCGCTCATGTGTTTCCCTTCGGCGGATTGAAAAAATCTGCGAACTGGCTTGACGAACGTGGTAGTTGGAACATAAAGAAATCTTTATATCTTGATGCTAATGTGATCTAAAGACGTCAATCGCGTACTGAATTGGGCAATTTCAATGACACAGACCATCGTTGCATCTGCAACACGCACGGCCATTATTGGTTTCGATCAACCCTTTTGCGTGATCGGTGAACGTATCAACCCCACGGGCCGCAAAAAGCTTGCCGCAGAAATGCTGGCTGGCAATTTTGATACGGTAAAGAAAGATGCGCTGGCGCAGGTTGCCGCAGGTGCGACCATGCTGGATGTCAATGCTGGCGTCACCAGCATCAACCCCAATGAGAGCGAGCCACCCTTGATGGCCGCAACCATCGAGTTGGTCCAATCCCTCGTTGATGTGCCGCTTTGTATCGATTCATCCGTGCCAGCTGCTTTGGCCGCTGGTTTGGCCGTGTGTAAGGGCCGCCCGCTGGTCAATTCTGTAACCGGTGAGCTGGACCGCCTCGAAGTAATCCTGCCACTTTGCAAGAAATATGATGTGCCGGTTATCGCCATTTCCAATGATGAAACCGGTATTTCTGAAGACCCTGATGTGCGCTTTGAAGTGGCCAAAAGGATTGTTGAACACGCGCAGGATTACGGCATTAAACCGTGCGATATCGTGGTTGATCCGCTGGTGATGCCGATTGGTGCTATGGGCACAGCCGGTTTGCAGGTGTTTGCGCTGGTGCGCCGCTTGCGCGAAGAGCTTAAGGTCAACACCAGTTGCGGTGCGTCCAACATTTCGTTCGGTCTGCCCCACCGCCACGGCATTAATGCGGCATTCCTGCCCATGGCCATGGCCGCGGGCATGACATCGGCGATTATGAACCCTTGCCGCCCGGCAGAGATGGAAGCCGTGCGCGCCGGTAATGTGTTGATGGGCAATGATTCCAATTGCCAATCCTGGATTGCCACCTATCGCGATTATGTGCCTGGCACTGTTGCGGCCCCGCCGACACCAACTGCTGCTGGTGCAGGCGCTCGCCGCCGTGGTGGTCGTGCTGCAAGGCGTGGGCAAGCAGCAGAATAAACACTAGAAAACCTAGAGTGTGGTTGCTGTGAGTAACGAATTACAAAATACTGAGGCAGAACAGGCACTTGTCCTGTTTATGCCCTCTGGTCGCCGTGGCCATTTTCCGCTTGGTACGCCGGTGCTGGATGCTGCGCGCGCTCTGGGTGTCTATATCGAATCCGTTTGTGGCGGGCGCGGTATTTGCGGGCGCTGTCAGGTCACCGTGGCCGAGGG
>NVXB01000074.1 GCA_002746425.1 Hyphomicrobiales bacterium
CAGTCGTTCTCTTTCCGATGCGGGACGTAAACTTTTCGGCATTTCTCGACTCCAGAAACAAACCGTTAACGATTCTGATCGACTGCGAAAATACCTCGCGAAGTTTAATCTCAACTGGCAGGATATCTCTGATGCACGTTAACTTCCTGAAACACCATGAGGGCGTACGATGAAAATTTTAATCACTGGTGGTGGCGGGTTTCTTGGACAGAAATTGGCAAAAGCTCTTGCCGAAGTCGGCGAAGTTCGCGGCGAAAAAATCACCAGCCTGACCCTGTGCGATGTTGTGCCACCGGCCAAAATTGACGCCTCTTTCCCCGTTCAGACCGTCACAGCCGATATTTCCGACAAGGATGCAGCAGCAAAATTGTTTGCCGATAATCCCGATGTCATCTGGCACTTAGCGGCTGTTGTATCTGGCGCGGCTGAGGCTGATCTGGATTTGGGCATTCGSGTCAATTTGTTTGGCACGCTCAACATTCTTGAAGCTGCCCGCCATAGCGGCRTTGCYGCTRGCCGTGCGCCCATTGTGRTCTACGCGTCATCTTGCGCCGTRCATGGCGGCGAAGAGCCAGAAGTTATTGTCGACGGTGTTGAGCTGAACCCGCAAACCTCTTACGGCGCGCAAAAAGCCATGGGCGAGCTGTTGCTCAATGATTATTCCCGTCGTGGTTTGATCGATGGTCGCGGCCTGCGCCTGCCAACTGTCTCTATCCGCCCAGGCAAAGCCAATGCGGCTGCCTCCAGCTTCATGTCATCTATTTTCCGCGACACGTTGCAGGGCAACAAATCTAACTGCCCCGTGCCACGGGATTTCTCCGTATCGCACACAGCGCCGCGCACCATGATCCATAATCTCAAACATGCTGCGGAAATTGATGGCGCTGCCTTTGGTGCCAACCGCAATCTCAACCTGCCGGGACGTACCGATTCCATTGGCGATATGATTGATGCCATGACCAGCGTTGCAGGCCCCGAGGCCGAAGCCCTGATCACCTGGAATACCGATCCGGTTATCGAAGCTATCGTGGTTGGCTGGCGTGCATTCTATCTGACAAACAAGGGTTTTTCCCTTGGCTTCAAGGCCGATGATTCCTTTGAAGACAGCGTCCGGTTCTTCCTGGAAGACGATATTGAGAAAGCTGCTGGATAATTTATCCAGCAGCGCTTTACCGCGCTGAATAAAGCGCGGCCAAYACGACAACGCCCAGCATGGCCAGTGCCATCAATATATTGATGCGGAATTGAATATGCGGGGCGAGGTCCAGCTTGCGAAGCGAGCTGCCCGCCCATAGCCACAAAATGTGAATGGGTATCCAAATAGCATTGATAACGACAAACTTGATGATGGTTTCGCCCATCATCGAGCCGGGCATGAATGCAAACCCGGTGAACAATGTGGTGTTAACCGCATAGGCTTTCGGGTTGATGATTTGCAGCAATACGCCCGAGATCAGGCCGGGTTGTTTCTTGGCCTCAATAAACGATATTTTAGCTCCGGCAAAGGCAATGCGAAACGCCAGATACAGCAAATAAGCTGCGGATAACACCAGCAAAACAGTGCGCACCACGGGATTGGCCAGCAGCAATGCCGAGAGGCCCGACACCACGGCAATGGCCACCAAATTGGTGCCAATGAACAAGCCGATCAGATAACGAAAACCGGCATTCATGCCATAGGCAGCACCAACGCCGGCGGTGGATAGCACCCCCGGCCCCGGTGTGATCAGCAGTAGAAAAACCGCTAAGGCAAAAGTCAGCAATCAGGTCACCGGTGTGATGACAGGGTCGCCATTTTGATGGGCCAGCAGATTGCGCACAACAAGATCGCCCATCGACCAGCGTGTCTTGTGCGTTGCGCTGCCCTGATGCGGTGAAAGCACAACATTGGGCAAGGACCACAATTCTTCAGACATGGCAGGTTCTTTTTCGAACACATCCAGTGCCGCGCCGCCAAGCTCGCCCGATTTGAGCATTTCGATCATCACAGGTTCATCAATCAGCGTGCCGCGACCGACATTAACAATGGCACCATTGGGGCCAAGCGCRGTRAGGATTTTGCGGTTCACAAGGCCSGTWGTRGCWGCSCCRCCGGGCACAATCGCCATCAGCCAGTCAACATTGCTGGCCATCTCTTCGAGGTCTGCATAATAAGGGAATGGCTCAAATTTTTGCTCATGACGGCCGTGATAAGACACTTCCATCTTGAACACTTGCGCGCGCCGGGCAACTTCCTTGCCGATACGGCCAAGGCCCAGAATGCCGATTTTTGCRCCAGCTAATTCGCCGGTTAGCGGATAGCCACCAGCGGGCCATTTGCCCTGRCGAACATGGGTGTCGGCATCRACAATGCGGCGRCAWAGCGAGATCATCAGACCCATCGCCATTTCTGCCACAGCATCGTTCAGCACGTCTGGTGTGTTGGTGACACGAATGTTGCGCTGCTTTGCCGCAGCCAGATCAATCGAGTCTGTGCCAACGCCAAAAGAGGAGATAATCTCYAGCGCRGGCATGGMATCCATAACCTCGCCAGAGAGCTGGATATGGCCGCCATTGGCCATGAAACGCGTTGTTTCGTGCTGTTTAAAGAACGCGGCCTTATCATCGGCAAGCCAAAGGCGATGCACGTTAAACTTCTTTTCAATCGCTTCCACTGCGCTGGCCAGCATKGGGCCAGTTAAGACCAGATCATCCATTTTTTACTCCAGGCTATATCTGTGTATTGGTGGCTGATGTATTAGCATGTTAGAAAAAAGATACGAGTAAATTGATTGATTTCCCCAAAAAAGGACAGGCACATGAGCGATAAATTAGTAGTGGGATTTGTTGGTGTTGGGTTGATGGGTTGGGGCATGGCCAAAAACCTGGTTGAGAAGGGTTTTTCAACGCTTGTCACCGCCCACCGCAAGCGCGAAGCCGTGGATGATCTGGTCAAACGCGGTGCCACCGAAGTGGCCAATGTGGAAGAGATGGCCAAGCAAGCAGATGTCATCGTGCTGTGCGTCACAGGCAGCCCGCAGGTTGAAGAAAACATCGCCAAAATCATCAAGGTGATGAAGCCGGGCCTGACGATTATCGACACATCAACAGCAGAGCCAGAATCCACCATCAAACTGGCTAAATTGATGGCCGAACATGGCGGTTCATTGATCGACTCGCCGCTGTCACGCACCCCGGCCCATGCATGGGAAGGCGAGCTGACAAGTTTTGTTTCTGGCCCTGCCGATGTATTGGCAAAGGTCAAGCCGATTATCGACACATGGTCCGGCGCGTTGATCACCGTCAGCAACACGGTGGGCGATGCCCATGCGCTGAAACTGGTCAATAATCTGGTATCATTGGGCTACGCAGCGCTCTGGTCAGAGTGTTATGCCACCCTTGGCAAGCTCAACGTTGACCCATCCATTTTCCGCGAAGTGATCCGCAACTCCGGCATGGTCTGCGGTAACTTTGAGAACTTTTCAAAATATGTCTGCGATGGCGATCCCAACGGCCATAAATTCTCGCTGGCCAATGGCCACAAGGATTTGAAATACTATAAGAACATGGCCGAGAATATGGGCATTGAACGCCCTATTTCAGGCAGCGCCTTGGCCGTATTCGACAAGGCTATTGATGGCGGAATGGGCGACCAGTTCTTGCCAGAACTCATCGATTCCATGCGCGATAAATAGGCTTTTTGCCCAATTGGAAGCAACCAGCCTAAGCGGTTGGTTGCTTCAACCAAGCTGCCATCGCGCTGTTGACAGCACCCGGCGCTTCCAGCGTCGCGATATGCCCTGTTTGCGGGATAACAACCAGCTCGCTATCGCCAAAAATGGCTGCAATATCTCGGTGGCTCTCCACCGAAAACAACGCATCCTCATCACCGCACAGCACCAGCACTGGGCACGCCAATGAGCGTAGGGCTTCGCGCCTGTCCGCACGCTGGCTGATGGCTTTGGATTGACACGCAAAAACGTCTTCGCCCAGATCAACCGTCATATCGACCAGCACTTTTCGCAGGTCTTCACGCTCCACATTACCCTTGGCAAGATAGCTCGGCACCAACTCTTCTAGTGCCACCACGGCCAGCCCATCACGCGATGCCCGCTCAATCCGGCGCTGCCGCGCCTCGGTGCGTTTAGCGACCTCCGGCAAAAGTGTCGTATCCAGCAGCGCCAAACGCTTGACCCGCTCCGGCGCAACTGCTGCCAGCTCTCCCGCAATCATACCGCCCATCGACAGGCCACACACATTGAGCGGACCATCGCCTGCAGCTTTGAGCGCATTTCTAACAAAGATTTCAAAACTGTCGCCGCTGGAAAAATCCGCGACGACAATGTTGTGCGTCTTGGCAAAGAACTCAATTTGCGGCGCGAAAAGTCGTGTGTCGCACATGTGTCCCGGCAGCAGTAAAAGCGTTTCTTTGCTCATTAGGATTTTCCCGCATTTAAATTTGGGCTGGCGATATCCGCACCCGCCTTCAAAGCTGCCAATTTGGCATAGGCGATTTCAGGGTCAATCGCGCCATAACCAGCAAAGGTCCCAAAGCCGCAATCTGATCCGGCTATGACCCGATCAGCCCCGACTATGTCGGTAAAGCGGGTGATGCGCTGCGCCACAAGCTCTGGATGCTCAACGAAATTGGTGGTGGTGTCGACAACGCCCGGCACCAAAATTTTATCGTCAGGGATATCGGCTTTGCGGTCGCGAAACACGGTCCATTCGTGGGCGTGGCGCGGATTGGAGGTTTCGAACAATAGATAGCGCGCCTTGGCGCTCATCAGCGTGTCGAACACTTTTTCCATGCCGATATCGCAGGTGTGCGGCCCCTCATAATTGCCCCAGCAAATATGAATACGCACCTTGTCTTGCGGGATATCACGCAGGGCATGGTTGAGCGCCTCGACATGGCTGTTGGCGATTTTGACGAACTCGTCATCGGATAGATCGTTGAACAGCATGTGCCGCGACAGGGCCAAATCCGGGCAATCGAGCTGTAAATCCAAACCAGCGGCGATGATGGTTTCGTATTCGGCCTTCATCACATCAGCCAATGCGGCGAGATACGCCTCGCGGGTCGGGTAATGGTCGTTCTGCAAAAACAGCGAGATAACGCCCGGCGATGCGGCGTTCATAAAGCCGCGCTTGGCACCGTGTCGCTGCATCGCCGCTTTGAGATTATTGATATCTTTTTGTAGCTCTCCTTGCCCTTTGGATGTCACCTCGCCGGTGCACATTGGGCGCGAGAAACGCGGGGCATCATCGCCCTCGGCCAAGCGCTTCAAGAATGAGCGAAACTGCCGCAAATCCTGCGGCGTGTTGTGCGGACCCTCGCCCGAAAACCCGGTATAGCGATCTTTTACATAAGTCGCGTAGGAGATTTTCGAGGTCTCGCCATCGCTGACGATATCGACGCCCGCCTCAACCTGTTTTCGCACAGTGTCATCCACCGCCTCACGCATGGCGGCATCAAATTCCGCTTGCTCAAATGGCTTTTCATGCTCCCGCGCAAAGATGAAATCCACCACCTTTTGAGTGCGTGGCAGCGAGCCAACATGCGTCACAGTGATGTCTGACATTGTGTGTCCTATTCAACTTTTTGAGGTTGCACGGCGGTGCCATATTCCACATTGCGGCCACCATAGCGGCGCACGCGGATATTGGCCTGTTCGGCATGGCCGACAAAGCCTTCCAGCATACAAAGCCGCGAGCAATATTCACCTATCATCGCAGCGGCTTCATCGGTTACCACGCGTTGATAAGAATGGGTTTTGAGGAATTTACCAACCCACAGCCCGCCGGTATAACGACCGGCCTTTTTGGTCGGCAAAGTATGGTTGGTGCCGATCACCTTATCGCCATTGGCGACATTGGTGCGCGGGCCCAAAAACAGCGCGCCATAGCTGGTCATATGCTCCAAGAACCAGTCATCGCGATCGGTCATTACCTGCACATGCTCGGACGCCAGATCATTGGCGACTTTGAGCATTTCATCATAGCTTTCGCACAAAATAACCTCGCCATAATCCTGCCAGCTCTTGCCAGCCGTATCGGCTGTGGGCAGGATTTTGAGGATACGCTCAATCTGCTCCATGGTGTCCTGCGCCAATTTGCGCGAATTGGTGATCAGGATAGCGGGCGAATTGTAGCCATGCTCGGCCTGGCCCAGCAAATCCGTGGCGCATAATTCGCCATCGACCGTCTCATCGGCGATGACCATGGTTTCCGTTGGGCCTGCCAGCAAATCAATGCCAACACGGCCAAATAATTGCCGTTTGGCTTCAGCCACAAAAGCGTTGCCTGGGCCAACAAGCATATCCACCGGATCAATACTTTGCGTGCCCAGCGCCAAAGCGCCAATGGCCTGAATGCCGCCCATCACGTAAATCTCATGCGCGCCAGCCAAATGCATGGCGGTGATCACTGCCGGATTCGGCTCGCCCTTGAAGGGCGGCGTGGCAGCAGCAATGCGCGGCACACCGGCGACAGAGGCGGTCAACACCGACATATGCGCCGAAGCGACCATCGGAAACTTGCCGCCCGGCACATAGCAACCAACAGATTGCACGGGGATGTTTTTATGCCCCAAAATAACCCCTGGCAGCGTTTCCACTTCCACATCTGTCATGGAATCGCGCTGGGCCTGCGCAAAGCGGCGCACCTGGGTTTGAGCGAATTTAATGTCTTCCATCTCACGCGCAGAAACCTTTTGCATCAAGGCTTCAATCTCGCTTTGGCTCAAGCGGAAGGAAGGTTTTGAATAATTGTCGAATTTTGCGGCCAGTTCATGCACGGCTTCATCGCCGCGCGCCTCGATATCCTTGAGAATTGTCTCGACGGTTTCCCGTACTTTTTGATCGTCTTCTGCACGTTCAGATGCTGGTTTTGCCGTCTTCAGGTATTCGCTCATATAAATGTATCTTCCAGCTTTTCTCTCAGTATTAATGTCCCGCTTAGGATAGCGGGAAAATGACGTTGGGTAAAACGCCCTTGTCTATTTTTAAAAAACCAATTGCCAGATCAATGGCAGTAAAATCGCGGTTGCGAGCGCATTGAGCCCCATCGCCAACCCCGAAAAGGCTCCGGCAACCTCGCTTTCCTGATAGACGCGCGCCGTGCCGATGCCGTGGCTCGCCGTGCCCATGGCCAGGCCTCGCGCCGCCCAGTCTTTTATGCCAAGCATGTTGAGCAAAATGGGCCCTAACATCGCGCCCGTAATCCCCGTTAACATAACTAGAACAGCGGTTAGAGAGGGCAAGCCTCCCAACTGCTCAGATATGCCCATGGCCACCGGCGCAGTGACCGATTTGGGTGCCAGCGATATCAACGTATCGTCGGAACTTTTCAGCAATATGCCAATCGCCAATGCCGAAATCATCGCCGTTAAAGAGCCGGTCAAAATGCTGACAACGATTGCAAACGCAGATTTGCGCACCTTGTTGAATTGCCGATAAAGCGGAATGGCCAGCGCCACCGTTGCCGGCCCCAAAATGAAATGCACAAATTGCGCGCCCTCAAAATATTCCTGATAGCTAGTGCCGGTTACGCTTAAAATCGCCACTGTCACCACCACGGCAATCATCACAGGGTTGAGCAAGGCGTTTTTGTTGCCCTTTTGATAAATCCAGTTTCCAATTTGAAACGCCACCAGCGTCAAGGTGAGATGAAGCAGTGGAGAGGCGCTGAGATAGACCCAAATATCGCGAAGATCACCCATTGTGATGCCCTCCTTTTTGCGCCGTTTTACTGTCTGGTTTTTGGTCTGACTTGCTCTTGCCCAGCCAGTTCATCATCAGGCCGGTAACGGTGATCGTCAGCAAGGTGCTGACCAAAAGCGCGACAGAAACCGCCAGCCAATCCTGCCCCAACAACCGGAAATGCAGCATGACGCCTACGCCCGCTGGCACGAAAAGAAGCGATAAATGGTTGAGCAAGCCATCAGCGCAATTGGCCATTGATTTGGAAATGCCACCGCGCAACAAAAGCAGCACAAATAACAGCACCATGCCAATAACCGGCCCCGGCGCAGGTAGCGCCAGAAATTTACTCAACAGCTCGCCCACCAACTGACAACACAGAATGAGCGTTATTGAATTCAGCATAATTTTGTATCCTTGATTATGGGCCAATCAGGGCCTGCCCCAAAATAGAGCAAAGAAGACCGCCATCAACAACAGAAAATTGGCCAGCAGTCTGACGCAAATTTGCCATGCTTGTTTGTTCTGCTTATTGGTGGGACCAATGAGTTAGATTTAATGAAAGTTGTGGGCGGGAAGACACTTTGACAGGCCAGCACCAAAACATAACGCTTGATCAAATACCCGCGAACCGGGATTTGATCGAAGAGCTGTATGCCCACGGCAAAATCTCGCGAGAAGCGCGCAGCCATGCGCTGCATTTAATCCACCCTCATGCTTTGTGGGGGCTTTGGATTTCGCGGCTGCTGGTGGCTTTTGGCACTGCGCTGGTGCTGGCGGGCATCATCTTCTTTTTCGCCTTTAACTGGGCCAGAATCACGCCCTTGATGAAGTTTTCGCTTATTGAGTTTGGCGTTGTTTTGTGTCTGGCAGGGGCGTTCTTCTTTACGCTCAAATCGCTGGGCGGGCAAGTTTTACTGCTGTGTTGCAGTGTGCTTGTTGGCGTGTTCATGGCGGTGTTTGGCCAAATTTACCAAACCGGGGCTGATGCCTATCAGTTGTTTATGATGTGGTCCTTGCTAACCCTTGGCTGGACTTTACTGTCTCGTTTTACCGCGCAATGGGTTTTTTGGCTGGTCATTACCAACCTGTTTTTAGTGTTTTGGTGGGAGCAAGGGTCTAACCACAGCAAAACGGCGGAATATACCATTTATTTGGCCATGGGATTGCTCAATGGAGCGGCGCTGGGCTTGCGAGAATATCTGGTGCTTTTCAGGGGTAGCCTATGGCCAGCCGCGCGCTGGACGCGAGCCGCTTTGGTCATCGCGACGCTGTTTTGCGCGCTGGTGTTGGTCATCCATATGATACTGGATGAAAACCGGATGAGCCTGCCAATTGCCTTTGGCGGCGTTGCGGGCCTTGTCGGCCTGGCCGCGATTTATCTCATTTACCGCTTTAGGTTCTCGGATATGTGGCCCCTGGCGGCGGCGGTTCTCTCAATCTGCCTAATCGTGACCGTGACCTGCATTAAATTGCTGGTGGAAGCCGATTTTGGATCATCCGGGGCGGCGACCTTGTTTTATTCTGGGCTTGTCACGCTGATTGTTTTTTCTCTTGCGGGGGGTCATCTCAAAAACCTGATGGTGGACCATGACTGAGACCCCACACACCTTTAGCGCTAATCGATTATTGGCCCAGCTATCCAAGGCCGGTTTTGACGCGACAGAAGATACCGCTAGTTTTATTCTGGGCCAGCAAGGGGAAAAACCACTACCCGTTTATGTGCGCATTCTGGTTGGTATTGGCTCTTTCATTGCGGCGGTCTGCTTCGTTGCCTTTTTGGCCATCAGCCAGCTTGTCATATTTGATAGCGGGTCCAGTTTGATTTTTTGGAGTCTGATTTTTCTCGGCCTTGCTATCTGGCTAATGCGAGAGGCCAACACCAGCAAATCGGTCAAGCATAGCTTTTTGACGCAGACCTCCTTCGCGCTGATGGTCACCGGCAAGGCGGTGTTTGTGTTTGGTGTTGTCCTGTTGACGGATACCGTCTGGGGCGTACCTCTGGCGCTGTTTTTGGTAACTTGCGCCACTTATTTCTTCTATCGCACGCCACTGGATCGCCTGCTCTCAGTGTTTGCATTTCTTTACAGCATCCTGATCAGCATCCTTTGGGATAAGGAATTAAGCGGCGCGACCGAGTTTTATTTAAACGGATATATTCTGATCCAATACGTCACCGCCGCCGTGTTGCTAACCTATACCAAGCTGAAGCGCGCTTTTGCGCCCATTGCCAATGCGCTCATCCTTTCGCTGTGCGCCAGCGTGTTGTTGCTGGTGTCGCATAAAGGCTTTGTGCTTGAGGTTTATACCGGGCTGTTTCACCCGATTTTCATCAACATCATTTTTACCATGGGCTTGATTGGACTGATTGGCTGGGCCAATGGCGGCCTTGCCAGATTGCGTTCCGAACCCATGTTGATGGCCATTGCCGGTGCGCTTTTACTGGGCTCTATTTCCGCCCCCGGCATTATCTTGGCCATCACCTTGTTGGTGCTTGGTTATGCCAAACATGAGCGGTTTCCCACAATGTTGGGCAGCATGTTGATACCGATTTTTCTGTGGATGTATTATTACAGCATTGATGTGAGCCTGATGCAAAAATCCGCCATTCTTGTGGGCAGTGGTGCTGTGTTGCTGGCGGGCCGGGCTTATCTCAAATTCCGGGGCTGGGACAAGATGCAAGCCCAGGATGAGGAGCGCGCGGCATGAACACGAAAATCATGCTTGTGCTGGGCGTTTTGGTGCTGGGGCTTCTCAATTTTAGTATTTTCCAGAATGAGCGCATTTTGGACAGCGGCGAGATTGTGCTGCTGGAATTGGCCCCCGTGGACCCGCGCTCGCTAATGCAAGGCGATTTTATGCACCTGCGTTATGCGGTGGAGCGTGAGGCCAGCAAAATCAGCACGGAGACAACGCCTGCATCAGGCTTTTTGATTGTGCGCCCGGATGAGATGAATGTGGGGCGACTTGTTGGCTTTTCGGATGCCGCGAAACCGCGCGATGAAGACAGGCTCGTTCGCTATCATTTGAGCTATAATCGTGTGCGCGTTGCGCCTGATGCTTTTTTCTTTCAGGAGGGCCAGGCTGAGCAATATGAAACCGCAAAATATGGCGTGTTCAAATTTGCTGCATCTGGCAAACATCTGCTTGTCGGACTTGCCGATGAAACCGGAAAGACGATTTTGGCCGAGTAATAATGTTCCTACTATTTGGGGCACACTTTGGGGGCCATTTGGAGCCTATTTAGGGCCCATTTGGAGTACTGGCATAATTCTTCGATATTGGCTCTGTTTGCGACGACAATCTCGGTTTATTTGCCCCATACCGGTGAACGACGTGTCACGGACATCAATAAACGTGTAGGGGAGATGAAGGGTTCACAACGCGGCTCTTACTTGTCAATTTTTACAGGAGTAACCAGCATGACCAAGCTGGCGTTAATTACGGGCGGCACCCGCGGCATTGGCCGAGGCGTGGCGGAGGTTTTGCTGGAAAAAGGGTGGCAAGTAATTGCCACTGGCGCAACACAAGACGAGGTGGATGCCGCCAAGGCGCTGCCTGGTCTTACCAACCAAACCCTTGATGTTACTGATCAATCCTCTGTTGATGATGTAATCAAGCCGCTTAAAAAACTTGATGCGTTGGTCAATTGTGCTGGCATTTTGCGGCGCGGCGCGGAGTATGATCTGGATGTCTTTGAACAAGTTATCGCCGTCAACCTCACCGGCACCATGCGCCTGTGCACAGCCTGCCATCCGCTGCTGAAAAAATCCGGCGGTGCCATCGTAAACACCGCCTCCATGCTCACCTTTTTTGGCGGCCCATTAGTGCCCGCATATTCGGCCAGCAAAGGCGGAATAGGTCAATTAACCAAGGCCTTAGCAGCACATTGGGCGGCTGACGGTATCCGCGTAAACGCCGTTGCRCCGGGCTGGATTGAGACWGWAATGACCACMGGATTACGCGARGATGAAGCCCGMTCAGCCAGCATTTTGGCCCGCACACCGCAGGGCCGCTGGGGCAAACCCAGCGATGTCGGCAACATCGTTGCCATGCTGCTATCMCCWGAAACCAGTTTTATGACGGGCACAATTGTCCCGGTCGATGGCGGCTATTCCGCTGTTTAATAAGGAGAATTTKATGYCGAACGACAAATCTATTGACGAAGCAARRATGCCCTAYCAGCTTCCTTTYCCAARAGATGCGCTGGACGAAATTGTCGTACCAAAGGTTATCCCCGAAGATGAYCGKGTGTGGGTGCCCCAAGCAGARAACGTATGGTTTCGCCCGCTTTGCCTCAACCGCTCGCAGGGCTACTGGGTTAATCTGCTAAAGGTCAGAAAGTCAGGCGTACTCTCGCGTCACCGCCATCCRCAAGCCGTGCATGGCTACGTCATAAAGGGCCGCTGGCACTATCTGGAGCACGACTGGACMGCWGAAGAAGGCAGCTACGTCTTTGAGCCKCCAGGAGARACYCACACGCTGGTTGTGCCCGRCGATGTGGAAGARATGATCACCATGTTTCAGGTCAACGGTATCATGTCCTACGTCGACCCYTGGGGYAAACCSCTKGGCTAYGAAGACGTTTTTACCAAGATAGACATRTGCCGCGCCCACTATGAAAAATGTGGTTTGGGCGAGGACTACGTTGATCAATTTATTCGCTGAAATGGCGCTAACACTAGGGTTAGGCGGGGTAAAATCCGCCCAACCCGGTTTTCTTAGTATTAAAAAATTGTCAGATATTCATGCAGAGATACTTGATTTCCAGATAATCATCGATGCCATATTTGGAACCTTCTCTGCCCAAACCAGATGACTTTATGCCGCCAAACGGCGCTTCAGCGGTTGAGATCAGCCCCGTGTTAATCCCAACCATGCCATATTCAAGCGCTTCAGCGACATGCCAGACCCGGCTAAGATTGTTTGAATAGAAATAGGACGCCAATCCGAATTCTGTATCATTGGACAGCGCAATAACTTCCTCATCAGTATCGAACAAAACCAAGGGCGCGAGCGGCCCAAAAGTCTCCTCACTGAGGATTTTCATATCGGAAGTAACATCTGCAATAACAGTGGGTTGGAAGAATAATTTTCCTGCATTTGAGCGTTGACCACCGGTCAAAACACGCGCCCCATTTGCCAAAGCATCTTGCAAATGATCTTCGACTTTGGCCAGACCTTCTTCGTTGATCAAAGGGCCAATATTGACCCCTTCTTCGGTGCCATCACCCACCTTCAAATTGCCAACGGCCACAGCTAGTTTCTTGGAAAACTCATCATAAACTGCGCGTTGAACATAAATGCGGTTGGCACATACGCAAGTTTGGCCAGAATTGCGGAATTTGGCGATCAAAGCACCCTCAACGGCCTTATCAAGATCGGCATCATCAAACACGATAAACGGCGCATTTCCGCCAAGTTCCAGCGATAATTTTTTGATGTCATGAGCACATTGGCGCATCAAAATGCGCCCGACTTCAGTCGACCCGGTAAAGGTGAGCTTTCGCACTTTGGGGTTGGTGCACAACTCAAGCCCCAAGCCTTTTGAATCAGACCCGGTGACAATGCTCAAAACGCCTTTTGGAATACCCGCCCGCTCCGCCAAAACAGCCATCGCAAGCGCAGATAATGGCGTTTTTTCCGCAGGACGACCCACAAAAGTACAGCCTGCAGCAAGCGCTGGGCCAACTTTCCGGGCGATCATTGCATTTGGGAAATTCCACGGCGTAATGGAACCAACAACGCCAACGGGCTGTTTTAAAATAACAATGCGCTTATCTTCTTGGTGCCCTGGTATGACATCACCGTAAACCCGGCGCCCTTCCTCTGCAAACCACTGGATAAAGCTAGCACCGTAAGCGATTTCACCGCGCGCTTCAGCCAAAGGTTTCCCCATCTCAGCCGTCAATATCTGCGCTAGATCTTCAGTATTATCCAGCATCAGCTGTGCCCATTTCAGCAGAATCGCGCAACGATCCTTAGCTGTTCTGGCTGCCCATGATTTTTGCACTTCATATGCAGCATCAATAGCTCGCGTCATATATTCAACGCCAAGATCAGCTACTTTAGCGAAGCTATCCCCGGTGGCGGGGTTTATGACGGGGGTAGTGTGAAGTCCCTCGACCCATTCACCACCTACGAAGGCTCTTTGTTCTAATAAGCCGCTGTCTTTTAATACAAGGGTCATATCAATCCTCTCAGTAGGCTGCCTGGTAAATTGCCAGGGCATCGGTTTCGGTGAGTTCGCGGGGGTTATTGACCAGTAAACGTGACTGGTTCATGGCATCGCTAGCCAGTTTGGGCAGCATATCACGCGGGATATTCATCTCTTGCAAGGACTGCTGCAACCCACATGCTTTTGATAATTCCGCAAGCTTTTCGCAAAATGCTTCTGCGCATTCCTGGCCCTGAAGCGAGGCCAATTCGGGGAATACCAGTGCCGCAATTTCTGCATAAGGCGCGGGCGATGTTTTGGTGTTGAAGCGCAAAACATGCGGTAAAACCAATGCGTTAGACAATCCATGCGGAATATGAAAATGGCCGCCCAAGGGGTAGGCTAGCGCATGTACTGCTGCGACGGGGGAGTTGGCGAAAGCTTGTCCCGCGAACATCGAGCCAAGCAGCATATCGGCGCGGGCGGCGATGTTTTTACCCTCGTGAACAGCAGTTAGGATGGATGCGCCCATGAGCTGCAGGGCCTGCTTGGCTAACATGCGCGAAATTGGGTTGTTATTAGGGCTGGCGGAGGCATAAGCCTCGATGGCGTGGACCATGGCATCTATGCCGGTTGCGGCTGTAATGTGCGGCGGCAGGCCGAGCGTGAGATCAGGATCTAGCAGGGCAATGTCTGGCAAAATGACCGGAGACACAACGCCCATTTTCTCGTTAGTACCTGTAGTTACAATGGAAATCGGTGTGACTTCCGAACCAGTGCCCGCAGTTGTTGGCACCAAAATTAAGGGCAAACGCGGGCCTTTGGCATTGCCGACACCGTAAATGTCGCTGAGTTTTTCCTGACCCAAAGCGAGGATTGAGACCAATTTGGCGACATCGAGCGAAGAACCACCGCCCAGGCCAATGATGCCTTTTGCGCCCATAGACACAGCAATTTCAGTAGCTTCAAGGATTATGGCTTCTGGAGGGTCCGCTTTCACATCTTTGAAAAGCGTGACTTCTACGCCAGCTTCTTTCAATGATTTCAATGCCTTGTCGACGATACCCGTCGACATCATGCCTGGATCGGTTACGAGCAGAACTTTGGATGCAATATCTGCATTTACGATGTCACCCAGGCTGGAAAGCAAGCCAGAGCCAAAGCGAATACTCTTGGAAGTGTTGAATGTGTAGGGGTTCATCATGGCTGTTGTGAAATGGCTATTGTTCACCAAAACTCCATATTATTAAGATGATTAGTGCTGTTCCGAGAACAGTGGCAACGGCAATGGCGCGGGCGCGCTTTTGCTCGGCGCTGCTCTGATCCGTTTTCAAACGCAAGGGCGGTTGATAGGCATCAATGGCGATGGTGACCGGACTGGCCATTTCGATGCGGTAAGATAAGAACCACACCATGATGACGCCGAGTACCCAAAATAGAATCGCCCACGCCCAGATGGATGGGATACCGAGGAGCCAGTGCTGACCTTCTGCACCAGCTTCGCCGAAAGCGAAATTGCCAAAAACCAATCCCGGCCCAATCGCCAGAAACAGCCATGCAAAACTGCCGGACCATGCGATGGGGCCTTGCACACGGGAGCGTGCACGTATGGCCAAGGCCTGCCCGAGAAAGCGCCTGCACTCTTTGGCTTCTTCGCCAAAGCCGGCGCGCTGCGAGATGGCAGAAATGATCAACACAGCCAGCACATTGAAAAACATGCCCCAAGCTGCGGAATGAATGGTCCAAGGCCAGCGGCCCCAAGGCAATTCAAGTCCAAAGCTGGAGAGTATCTGATAACCCAGCGGCTCGGTGACAAACACGGCAAAGAGGCCAAAGCCGACACCAGCGATTGCGGCCGGACGGGTGATCCAGCGCAGCCATGTCAGACCCAGTAGCGGGGTCCATAATTGAAACGCCATCGGCAAAGCCAGCGCGCCAAGGGCGGATAAAGTAACCGGCGTCAAATTTTGCATCAACATGCTGGTCAAGGCCAAGAGGCCGATGACGATCCGTGTCAACGTGACCGTATCCTTGCGCGACAAGGAGCTATGGAAATACTGTTTGTAAATGCTGCGCACCAGCCCTTCGGCGGCCACCAGCAACGCCAGACCGGCAATAAGCTGCACACCGGCAACAGCGCCAAGAAAGATCCACGCCATGAACCATGGTGAGCTGTGGCTCATGCCATCCAATATCATCGGAAAGGTGTATTTGGCATCAAGCATGCCCGCCGCACCGATAGCTGCAATAAACAGGGCAATGAGCGCGCCAAAGAACCCGGCCAGCACCCATGTTTGCCCGGCTGCGATGCCGCCAGCATTGCGGGTTGATAAAATGATTTTGCTTGCCAAGGGGCTGGCCTGAAACCCCATAAGAGCGAAGGCCAGGCTGAGGCTCATCACCGCAGTGCCAAAATGGCCAGATGCTTCGCCGCGGCCAAGGCCCTGGGTAAACTGAATAACACCCGCAACTTCAAATTTTCCGGCCATGCCCGGTGCCGCAGCCAGCGTTTCCAACCCGGCATTGAGCGCGCCAATGCCGCCATTGGATACCAAAACAAACACCGCAGCGGCCAAGGTGGCGGCGCTGAGCATGGCCGTTTGAATAATGCCAATAAAACCAACGGCCCGCATGCCACCGATAACGACATAACTAAACAGCACCAAACCCATGATCCAACTGGCCAGCAATTGAGATATTTGCCCGCCGGATAACTCAGACACCATTTGGCTGATCACACGCATCTGCATGCCTGCAAACCCGATGGCAAACAACACTGCAATGCCGCAAGAAACCACAACCAGAAACGGGCTTTGATAATACATGCGAAACAGCTCTGGCTGGGATGACAGCCGAAAGCGCTGCCCCACAAACCAGATACGTTTGAAGAAAATGACTCCAGGCAACGCCAACACAATTCCGCCCTGCAACAAGGATGGCAGGGTAAAGCCATGCTGGGCAATCTGCGCGGCACCGCCAAGCAGGAACCAGCCAGACACACTAGCACCGGCCAACAATACGGCTGATATCCAAGGGGCCAAATCATGCCCGGCGGAGAAAAAGGACTCGTAATTGCCGTTGGCCCGCGCAGAAACCCGCGCCCAATAGAACACCACAAGGGTGTAAAACAACCCGTAGGCTGCAAGCCAGATCATGGGATCAGACGTGCTCATTCAGCATCTTCCCATACAGCGTTGGTTTTAACGTGGAAGCGAGAGAACGCACTGCGCATGCCGTAACGGGTCGACAGATAGAGGATGAACCCAACCACCAGCGCGGCAAAAAAGGTGATCCCGGTATAGTARTCGGACATCGAYAAATCRGTGGYRAGCCAGCCAAYAATAAAGAACAGCACCATYAAGCCAAAYACAGWMAGGCCAAGCGCCACTTCTCCGGGCTGAAACCCCTGATCAAAGATAGCATTGACGATGATATGCGCCACAAAGGCAGCCACGACAGAACCAATACCCGCCAGCGCGATAAAGTAGTGGTCCTGCGCCAGCCCTTCCAGGATCAGCCCAAGGCCAARAAAACCCAAGACAGCCCAGATCGAAAACACCAGAATGTTTCGCTCTATCTTATATTGATCGGCCATATTGTGGTCTCCACAAATCAATCTTTTGGACGGGGAAGAGTTTTGCTCTTCCCCATCAGTTCTTAGGCTTTGCCCGAAGGTTTRGTGCTRGGTTTATCRGTTGTYTTCACAGTCTTGCTGTCGGGCTTGCTGTCGGGGCTTTTAGGCTCTCCAGCGTTGGGCTCTGAATAAACAACCTTGGACAAATCCTGCAGGGTTGCAGTGCGATGTATGTCGCCGCTGCTCATGCCAATTTCGCTCAAGAGTTGGTCCACAAACGGTGCTTGCGAACGATAGCGTAGCGCTGAACTGACAACTTGTTCTGCCAAATTGCCATCGTTTGATCCATCCGTGCCGCCGCTGCCCGAGCCACCACCTGAGCTGCCGGAACCGCCTGCACCAGACAGGCCGGGAAGGCCTTCGACATGCACAATTTTGATGCCTTCGATCTTCTCCATGGGCTTGACGCTTTCGCGGATAATTTCTGGCAGGCTTGCCACCAAACGCTTGTGCAAAGCACTTTTGCGACTTGCATCRGAACGCAGRTTCTCGGCTGTRTTGAGCTTTTCYTGGCCYTCRGCTTCCACGGCATAACGCTCTTTAAGCGCTGCAACAGCCAAGCGATCGGCATCTGCATTGTCYTTTGCMGCMGCTTYTTCCGCTTCTGCAATAATGGTCATGCGGGTTGCTTCGCGCTCTGCGCTTTTGGCYGCTTCAATCAGCTCAACCAGTTTCTGGCGATTTGCGATTTCTGTATCRCGAACCGTCARAACTTTTTCCTGCGCTTCAATCATGCTGGCGCGGGCTTCTTCTGCCAATGTCTGGGCTTCGGARCGTTCTTTGGATTTYAAGGAAACCGCAATCTCACGCTGYTGCTCATCAATCTCAACCGTTTCACGGCGTTTGATTTCAAGRCGCTCAACWWYCKSTTCMAYCTCAATACGGCGACGCTCAACAGATTCGCGCTCTTTTAACTTCGCAGTTTCGGTTTCACGCTCTCTTGCAGCACTGTCAGTTGCAATTTCTGCCTTACGCAGTGCCCGCTGAATAGAAACTTCTGCTTCATGGTCCAGACGCGCATATTCTGTGTCGCGTTGGATTTCCAGGGAGCGTTTTTCTGCCTCAAGGTTTTTGGTGCGAATGGCAATCTGAGTATCTTTTTCGATGTCATTACGCTTTTTCTTGCGTGATTCAATCTGCTCGGTCAGCCGTGTCAGACCTTCGGCATCAAAGGTGTTTGACGGGTCAAACAGGCTAATATCGGTTTGATCAAGCGAGGTCAGCGATACAGATTCCAGCTCAAGGCCATCGACAGACAGGCTTTCAGCAACTTCCTTTTTCACCGATTTGACAAAGTCGTGGCGGTTTTCGTGGATTTGCTCAAGGCTCATAATGGCTGCGGTTGCGCCCATAGCATCGACAAAGCGGCCCTGGATCAAATCTTTCAGCTGCTCTGCTTTCATGGTGCGGTTGCCCAGAGAGCGTGCAGCCGTCGTGACCGCATCCTCATTTGGTGCAACACGCACGTAGAACTCAACCGTCAATTCTACCCGCATCCGATCTTTGGTGATGAGGGACTTTTCTCGTGCCCGTGTCACTTCCAACCGCAAGGTGTTCATGTTGACTTCGGTTAAATCATGCAGGATGGGCAGCACAAATGCGCCGCCGCCCATGACAACTTTTTCGCCGCCAAACCCGGTTCTCACGAAAGAAATATCCTTGGTCGAACGCCGGTATAGCCAATGCAACAGATAGGCACATACGGCGATTACGATCGCAGCAAGGATGATAATTGCAATTACGTCTGCGCCCTTCATTGGCTTGATCCTTTATTTTGAATTCGTGTGTTGAAGTTGAATGTTGTGATCAGTGTTTTAGGCATCATCGCCTCCCTCACTTGCCAATCCTCCRCTTGCCATGACGGCAGCGGATAATATGGTCAGGCTAAACGCCATTCTGTTGATGAAATCGGCAAGGTTGTAGGCAACRCTCAAGCCGCCAGCATCGGTGTAACCACCAAAGCTGGTGATGAAAYTGCCAAGTGGATAAATCGCCCARCCAACCGTTACRATCAGACGCAGCCAGAAATAGGCGCGCTGYACCGGCTCGTTGAGTGATTTGCGAATGCTCTGGTCCATGCTGCCAAAAAACARCTCSCCYARAATGTAGAGCCAGAAGATGAGGCCAATCAGGAATGCCAGTGTGGCATGCATGAATTGTGCTTCGCCGAGATAACGCACGAAAATCATCAATATGGAGACGATAACCAAGCGCCAGAACAGGCCRAGAGATTGYTTTTCGATGCAATTGGCRAAGAAGAACAAGGCCATSACTTGSARYGGAATGGATATTGCCCAGCCMACATARTGATAGACRATGGGGACAGAACCAYTRGCCGCCCAGGCTGCGCGCGCCTCATACATGGCACCAACGCCCACAAGCGTGGCCACTGCACACAYGGCAATGACGATCTTCCAGTTGCGATTAACCCAAGCTGTGCCCAGCAAAAGCAAAATGCTGGTTGCAGCAAGGCCATACAGCGCTACCGAATAGCTGGCTGCCGCCAAATCGGTTGTTTCAAACACCGCCATTTGCCTGTCTCCCTGTAATACTCATGTTTTTCAGCCCTAGCTTCGTCAAATTGGTTYGGCGCATTAGATTTGCGTTCGAATGYGTGGTGAGCGCGCATASAGCGCCACCATCGGCAARATAAGAATGCCAAAGATGAATTGTTGCCACTCAAACTCAAGGCCGATACCGACCAGGAATGAGCTGAGGACTTGCARAACGAGAACACCKATGACGGTGAAGCCATAGCCGCCCTGCCCGCCCAAAAGCGAGGTRCCGCCGACCACGACTGCRGCCAGTGTGAGGAACAGATATTGATCGCCCACACCGATGAAGCCGCCGCCACTCCAGCCCAGCAAGAGCGCGCCAGTCATGGCAGCGAAAAAGCCGGAGATGGCATACATTGATACCCAGTATTTCAGCTCTGAAATCATGACGCGTTTGGCCGAGGTCCGGTTGACGCCCAAAGCGTATAGAAAGCGACCGAAAACCGTGACGCGCATGCCAATGATCAAGATGAGCGCAATGCCGATCCAGATGGCGATGACGGGCGGGAATGGCATGCCGAATGTCGTGCCATTCATGGCCGATAGATTGCTGAGCCATTGCGGCACGGTGCCAAACACATTGCCGCCATAGGCCGTGCCGATGCTGGTGAGGATTTGCACACCGCCGGAGATGGCAAAGCCGGTGCCAAGCGTCACGATGAGGGCCTGGCCCTGAAGGCGGTAGCTGAGCAGCCCGTTGATAACGCCGAGCAGAATGCCGATGACCAACACAATGATGGTCGCGAGCCATGGCGGTACGCCGAGGCTGATGAGATATAAAAGGCCGACATTGGCGGAGCCGATGACGAAAGGAATGGACAGGTCCAACCCACCCAGAAGCGCCACCAAGGTTTGGCCAACCGATGCAATCCCCAAGAACGCTGCAAACAACAGCATCGATTTGATATTGATGATCGAAGCAAAACCATCGATATTCATCGCGCCGATGGAGAACAGCCCGGACAGCACCATGATGCCGATGAATGCAGAACGGTTTTCCTGAAATTGTCGGCCCAATGTGCGGGTTAAAATGACAATCGCCAGCAGGATGATCAGGGAGATGATGTTCCAGACGTTGAAGAAGTTTTCGATCGACAGCGACAGGATCAAAAACAGGATCAGGATAAGCGCCAGACCGAGCAATGCCATACGGTATTGCAGCCAGACCTGTCGCATTTCGCTGGGGCCATCACCATCGGTGGGCGCATCCAGAATGAACTGCGCCAACACATAGCGCCAACCCCATGTGAACAGCGCCATGGTGGCAATGGCGTAGAGGATGATTAGCTGTACGGATACATCCTGCAGGAAACCAAACGCGATACCGATCACGGTCAGGATAACACCGGCTACGAGGCCGATGATGCGGGAGGGTAAATTAAGCTGGCGGGTTGCGTCAGACATTATCGTGCCTCCGATTGTGAGGCGTTATCAGGCGCATTTGCGGAGCGGTTGATGACGTAAGCGCTGAACAACATCAGCGCCAGCACCACCAAAGCAATGGCAGGCACAATGTTTTTGCGGCTAGACTGACCAAGCGCGATGCGTAGCACCACGGCAATCACGATGAGGATGAGAACACCGAACACCAGCGGTAATGCTTTGGTGCGTAATTGCTCTTCAACCGCAGTTGGTGCGGCGGCTTCTAGTGGGCCGACGAACAGCGCTGCATTGTCGATCTTTGGCAAGGCTTTGATGACAGGCGCAACGACCACTTCTTCGGTTTGCTCCGCCGTGACTTCTGCAACAACAATGATGTTATTGCGGGCATCGAGGCGCTGGTAGTCGAATGTCGCGTGCAAGATAACGCCCAACACCACGACCGACAGCGCGACAAAATACAGCAGCGGCGAGAAATTGCGCAGCCAGCGTTGAATGACGGGTATCAGCAGCGTTAGCGCCAGTGAACCCACCAAAATGGTACCGTAAGCAAGGTCAGTCACGAAGCTTTGCACCGCGCCGAAATTGAATGTCGCGAGCACGAAAGTAATGAGATAGAGGTTGGTGGCCCCAAGGAATGAGCCAAATACACCACCGCGACCGCCTGCCAGAGATGCGCCGCCGAGTACCAGAGCCGTGACCGCGATGAGGGTATAGGTGGTGCCTTGGGAGGGATCGCCTGAGGAGATCAGGGCGGTGAAAGCGATAGCGGCGAGACCAGCAAAACAACCTGAAATCAGATGCGCGCCAATGCGCACCGTGGTGATAGGTACGCCGCTGGTATAGGCGGCGCGTTCATCAGAGCCCATCAGGCGCAGATGGGTGTAAAATGCGGATTGGGTGAAGAGAATCCAGCCTAATGTGGCCAGGACAAGGATCAACAGAACCGGCGAAAAAATACTGGTTCCAAGGCCCCATTCGGACATCCACGGCGGTGCAAGACCGCCAGGGCGTGGCAAGATTACTAGGTTTAGACCAGATAAAGCCAGATAGCCGCTGAGCGATACGATGATGGGTTGAACCCGCACATAAATCACGATGAGTGCGAAAAGGAACTGGTAGGCCGCACCCACGATGATGGCATAGGCGAAGACGGCAAAAGGGCTTTCCAACACGCCCGCGCCATGCAGCTGGATAAGTGTAACATTGACAAAACCGATCAGCGGACCGACCGACAAATCGATCGTACCGCGCCCAGCAATAACCACGGCCATCAGCGCGTAAGTCGCCAAAATAAGCGGCGTTGCAACAATAATGGCGCTGCCAATACCGGCTTGGGTGACAAGCGACGGAGAGCGCAGAACGGCAAAGGTCAGCAGC
>NVXB01000075.1 GCA_002746425.1 Hyphomicrobiales bacterium
AATCATCACTTCATAGCCGGGGTCACCCGCCTCATTACGCACCATGCGCAGGCCAATATCATGGGCGCGCGTTACCGCGCGGTCATTGGGCGCGCCAGTGATGGCGATTTTGAATTTACGCGGTAAATACTGAAATTCAGGATGATCTGTCGACCATTGGCGTAGCAGCTCCGCTGTTGGGCGCGGGTCTTCAATCTCATCCAGCGCAGCACCGGCAAAATGATCGGCGGTGACATTGCGCACGCAATTGCCCGATGTCTGAATGGCGTGCATTTCCACATCTGCCAGCGCATCCAAAATGGCAGGCACGTCTTTTAGTTTCGGCCAGTTAAACTGGATGTTTTGGCGCGTGGTAAAGTGGCCATAACCCTTGTCAAAACGGTCGGCAATCATCGCCAACTGGTTCATTTGCGTGCTGTTAAGCGTGCCATAGGGCACCGCGACGCGCAGCATATAGGCGTGCAATTGCAGATACAGCCCGTTGCGCAGGCGCAGCGGTTTGAACTCATCTTCAGTCAGCGAGCCATCAATACGGCGGTTCACCTGGCTGCAAAATTCTGCAATGCGCTCGCGCACAAATTCCTGGTCAAAATCATTATAGCGGTACACGGGCTACACTCCGCTGCTGGTATTGGAAGGGATAATTGGCTGTGCCAGATAATCAAAGCTGGGGCCATGAAGGCGGTATTTCTCGCGAAAATGCAGCGGTTTTAGATCGCCATTTTCAAGGCGCTCAATCTCGATGAGGTAAGCACCAACAATGATTTCCTGCTGCGCCTCGCCAATGGCCAGCAAGGTTTCCGCCTGCTCTGGCGTATCGGCAATGCTGGCTACGTCAATATCGCGCGACCAGGTTTTTGCTGTCGTGAGATAAACCACATCGCCTTCCATCAAATCATTAGCGGAGACAATTTGGGTGACAAAAGCTTTGGCCATTAGATCGCTCCTAAATGGTTTGCGGGTTGACGATTGGAAATTTGAATAGCTGCCAACGGCGTATCGATAATTGGCACGATACCTGCAACACCGGGTATCTGGCTCCACGCGACAGCGGCCGCATCCAGCGCTTCGACCTCATCATCGAAAGCGCGGATCGCATCAGACTTCAGATAGACGATTTGATGGCCCTTTTGGGCGTGGCGAATGATCAGCTCATGCACATCATCGCGGTGGATGTTGGACCCACGGTCTTGTTTGGGGCCACAATGGCCAATATCCACCATAATGGCTTCGCGGCGGGCCAGCTCCAAAATATCACCTGAGACGCTGCAATCATACAAGATCACATCGGCCTCATCGAGCATGCGGCGCGCTTTCAGCGTCAGCAATTCCGGATCGCCCGGCCCTGCGCCCACCAGGCTCACATGGCCTTTGGGTCGTTTTTCGGTCTTGGCTTCTTCGAACAGATTTTCCAGCGTATCGGTGACGGCTTGCTTACCGCCCTTTTCCAGCGCCCGGCTGCCAGCGCCATCGTAAAACCGCGCCCAAAAATTGCGCCGCCGACGGCCACCAGGAAGCTGCTCGGCTTTGGGGCGAAACGTCTGCGCAATACGCGCCAACAGGCCAAGGCGCGATGGCAGCATAGCTTCAATATCAGCTTTTATGCGGCGCGCCAGCACGGGTGCTGCGCCTTCGGTGCCAATGGCGATGGTGACGGGATCGCGATCAACAATGGCCGGGGTGATGAACTGGCTGGCTTCCAGATTGTCCACCACATTGACCAGCACATTTTCGCTGCGGGCAAGTTGCGCCGTGATTAGGTTTTCATCCGGCTCATCGCTGGCCCCATAAAACAGCGCCGCGCCTTTAATATCGGCGGCGGTGACAATGCGCTGGATAAGATTGATTTTGTTCTCGTCGGCCAAAAACAGCAATTCATCAATCGGATCATCGCCATAGACGTCGAGGCGCGCTTCGCTCTTCATCAGCAGACGCAGTTTGGCCAGCGCGGTTTCGCCATTGCCGGAAACGACAATGCGGGCATCACGCAAATCAAGATAAACAGGGTAGTGGCGCATTCAACTGGTCCATCATTAGAATTGAGTTCTAAAAATGGGGGATATGGACCGGGTTTCCTAGGAACAGGTTTTCCTAATTAGGCGATATGGGAACAATTTCTTGTTCAAAAGGCGAAAATGGGAAAAGTCTGTACCGCAATAGAGGGTTAGGGGCCGTTTTGGGGGTGCGGGCTTACGTTTATCGCTTGGGTTTGGGGGAGAGATTTTGGGCTTCTGGATACCAAGATCAAGTCTTGGTATGACGGTGGAGTGTGGGGTGAATGGAAGAGCTATGTCGATGCACTTCTGGCTTTCTCACCGCCATTATTTCATCTGCCTGCCGTCATCCTCGGGCTTGACCCGGGGACCCATGCAACCTTTCAAAAAATAAACACGAATACGAATATCGCTGAATTGGCTTATGGATGAGGCGTGCATCTGCCCAGTGCCGTGGGTCCCCGGGTCAAGCCCGAGGATGACGGTGGGTGGGGTGGTTAAGATAAAGCAGCGGCTGGCGACAGCGCGTTCAGGTGATCGCCAACGTTTACGCCCAGCACATTCTCCGGGCGTGATCCGGGGTCTTCTGCACCGCCCTTTGGTAAGAACAGCCGCAGCGCAAAACTGGTTTTGGCGGTGGCGCTTAAGGCCCCGGATCAAGTCCGGGGAACGGTGGTCGAGGCTGGTGATGAAAAGAGTGCACATCCATCCGCACCACCCTCAACCGTCATACCAAGACTTGATCTTGGTATCCAGATGAACCACGAGCGCCGCTCACCGACCATAATGGTCACCAAAACCCAAAAAATCAGCGCACAAATGGTTCCACATCGACATAGCCAATATCGGCTTTGGGATCAGGCTTAAAACTTACCATTTTGACCACTTCGTGCTTTTTATTAAGGCCGAGTTTTTTCCAAAGCAGCGTCAGCGCCGCCTTGGGGTAAGGCATCAACCCGCCAATACTGTTGGTGGCAGGCGACAGGCCAAAGCGGCGGCGCAGCACGCCATTGGCGTAATTCACCGCGTAGGATTTGCGTATATCGCTGGTGTAATGCTCGGTCGTTACCGAAATATTGAGGCAATCCTCATTGACCACCCGGTGCGGTGCGTTGAGATCCCACAGCGCCATTTCACCCGGCGATAAAACATGAATTTCCGCGTGATCATCATACCATTCATGATAGGACAGCTCTTCCTCGGTCTCGCCAAGAATGATGCCTTCCAGCGTTTCATGCGGCAAGAAAGGCGCGCGATTGGGATAGATATAAACCTTTTTGCGGCCCTCAATCTGCCACAGGGCCTGGCCCGGAATATCGCAATGATACGGCACCGTCATATTGGGCGATGAAATCAAAATGCCCATATTTTGCTTGAACGTATGCAGACCCGGCACTTTGTCTTCGAACTCGTCAAAAATCTGTTGCAGCAAATCGGCGTAGCGCTTGTCGACATCCATCACGCGGCGCAAATTGAGCCACAAATGGCCGTTTTTAATCGCCTTGATCAAATCTTTGCCCGAGGTATCGGCCAAATAACCTTCGCGCCAGTTCAGCTTGCCTTTTTCCGCTCCAGCAGTGTTCAGATTATACAGCGCGCGCGGATAGGTTTCGATCAACTCGCCCAAAACTTCTTCGCTAAACAGTCCGGAATCTTTCAAGCGATGTTGCAGCTTGATGGTGTATTTGCCGAACAAATCCTTGTAGTGCGGTTGCCAGTCAGACAGCAGTTTTTTGTCGCTCGCCTGCACATTGAAAGCACCAGTATCCATTGCGTCATCCTCCTCCAGCCAAAGCCGGAACTATTCACTTATTTTCCAAATTTACGTGTATCAGCGCGCTATTTAGCGCCAACCAAAAGCCGTCTGATGCCGGGCGGAAGCGCCCGAAAAGCTGTTTTAATCAAAGGCATAAGCGTTGGCTTCCACAGCCGCGCGTAAAATGTGCCCTTAAGTGTGTTGCCAATGCCATAACCGGTAATTTCGGCGGTGCAATTGGACCAATCACTTTGATACGCGGTGTAATTGCCCAGAAAATCGATGTGCTCCAGATTGGAAGACAGCGCCCATTTAAGGGTCTCTTCCATCTGGATTTTACCCGGCGAATAGTCTTTCAAAGCCCAGTCGAAAGAGCCGAGATAGCAATAATAATGCTGGAAATTGCCAAAACCCAATTCAATGGCAATTGGCTTGTCATCAACATAAAGCGCCAGCGCAATCGCGCCCTGCTCTGCCGCTTCCTTGCCATCCAGCGCGGCCAAAAACTCAACGGCGCGCGGATCAGCGAAGGAGGTCATGCGGCGGCCATTTTCATTCAGCCATTCCAGCTTGAACGCAATCGATTGATGCACCAGTTTTTTATATTCAGGGGTGCCGCCATAATGCACTTTAAACGTGACATTACCGAGTTCTTCCAGGTTGCGGCGGCGTCTACGGCGGTTTTTACGGGTCGATTTTTTCAGGCCCGCCTCGTAGGCATCCCAAGATTCGTGCTGGTTCAGCTCCATCATCAAGGACACGTCGTCTTGATCCTTATAGATGTGCTCTTGATCCAGAATCTGCGCCAGCGGGCTATCTTTTGGAAAACGCTCAAACACGATGGCATCGCAATCCAGCGCTTTTCGAATTTCGCCCCAGCTCTCTTTGGCCTCATCAATCGACATTAAATTGGTGTCGAGCAATACATTGCCATATTGCGCCAGCGGCTCGCCCAAAAAGCGCACGACACGCAAGCCAAGCGGCTCGCAAGCGCGGATAAGCGGCTCGCAAGCGCGGATAAGCGGCCAAATACTGACCAGCGTATCGCCGCGATAAATGGCGGCAATGCGCATTTCATTGCATTCATCCGCACCCAAATAATTTTCGCACCAGCGCAGGCACCAATCATAGCTTTGGAAATAGGCCATCCGGTCGGCAACCCGTGTTTCCAGGTCGCGCCAATCGGGCCCAATCGCCATAAGACGGCTGATTTCACTGATGATTTCTATGCGCACACGGGTGCCATTGGCCGCATCGGTTGCATTGGCAGAGCCGATTTGCTTGTCTGTTGAAAAGCTCATGGTTTCCCAAGTCGCCATAGAATTATTATCCAGTGTTTATTGATCTAAAACAGGTTTTTACGTGGCCTGAACTGTTATAAATTACGAGCTGGGCGTTACTTAGGGGTTAAGTAATGAAACAGATGGATTGTCGGTTAATCCAGCGTTAAACTGGCACCAACAATTGTAATCAAGATCGCTTTAACCTAAGCAATCTGGAGTTGAGAAGCGTGATGTTTCGCGAGATTAAAGCCATTTTGAGCAATGCCGTCAAAGCTGTGTGCTGTGCTGGCTTATTGCTTGTGGCCTTTGCGCATACGCCGGGGTTGGCCTCTTCCATTGCATCCAATATCCAGCGTGCAGATTTAACCACTTACGCTTTGCCCGATGGCTCGCTTCCGGTTTTATGCCTGTATGACCCAACCGGCGATGGCCGCTCATCTGGCATGCAAATCACCTGCGATTTTTGCCAAATTGCTGGCGGCGCACATATTGTTACCAGCCATTATGGCAGCGACTTTCTGCGCAAACGCGCCAGCGCGCCGGTATTGGCACATCATTACCAACGTATTGAGTTTTCGCACCACTATGTTGGCGCATGTGGAGAAACCGGCCCGCCATTGGTTTGATTTTGCAGTGAAAAGCACGCGGAAAATTTTCCAACGCCTTTCAAAACAGCATTTCAAATTCAAAAGCGAACATCCGGTATGGCGTGTTCGCGGCCAAATTCTTCTAAGGAAATCTCATGTTTAAACATATTGCAGTCGCAGCTCTCGCGCTCACCTTTTCTAGTGCCGTTTCTGGCACCGCTTTTGCCGATGATATCGTCGCTGGAAAACTAACCATCTCCGATCCGTTAATCCGGGCCACCGCCCCCAAAGCGCGCGTCGCGGGCGGGTTTATGACCATCACCAATCATGGCGATCAGGCCGACCGGCTTATTGGCGGCACCGCATCTTTTGCCGGCAAAACCGAAATTCATGAAATGGCCATGCAGGGCGAAGTGATGAGAATGCGCCAGCTGGCAGAAGGTCTGGAAATTCCAGCCGGTGGCTCGGTTAGCCTGATGCCCGGTGGCTATCACATCATGTTTATGAAACTCGGCGAGCAATTAATGCCCGGCGAGACCCGCAAGGTGACCGTGACCTTTGAAAAAGCTGGCGAGGTTGCGCTTGATATGAATGTGCTGAGCGTTGGCGATTTGAAAAAGCATATGGAAAACAAGCATATGCACGGCGATCACAGCCACAATTAATATAGACAGGTAATATAGACAGGTAATATAGACAGGTAATATAGACAGGCAAATGGAGTTAAACTGATGCAACTAAAAACCATCCGCTACATTTTGTGGGGCCTTGTTGGTGTCGCCGTGCTGGGCGTTGGCGGTGCCTATTATCTCAACAAAACCGGTTCTGGCATGAACCTTGTGCCTATGGTGGCTAAATTGGGCACGCCGTTTAATTTAGTCGATTATAATGGCGAGCCGATCACCGAGAAAGCGTTTGAGGGTCACCCGACGGCCCTGTTCTTCGGGTTCACCAATTGCCCCGAAGTATGCCCGACCACCGTCTATGAAATCAGCAATTGGCTGACCACGCTCGGCGAGGAAGGCGAACCGCTACGCGTGTTTTTCATAAGCATCGATCCGGAGCGCGATACGCCCGAAATGTTGAGCGATTATCTTAAAGCGCAAAGCGAGCGGGTTGTCGGCATCACCGGGCCGCAGGAAGAAATCGACAAGCTGGTTTTGGGCTGGCGGGTTTTTACTCGAAAAGTGCCGCTGGATGATGGCGATTACACCATGGATCACACCGCATCGATTTATCTCGTGCGGCCAGATGGAAGTTTTCAGGGCACCATCGCTTACGGCGAAGATACCGATGTCGCGATTGAAAAATTACGGCTGTTGCTGAAGAGCTAAAATTGGTTTTGTGAGCCGATTTGAAGGCGAATTTAAAAACGGGGTCGGGAATTTTCCCGGTCCCTTTTTTGTGCCCTTTGAGGGCCAAAGTCCATTTGTCAATTTTTATCCCGAATGGATCGTCAAAAACTCAAAATCAGCCCATTAAAATCTTCTGATTTGAGAATTTGATCGACATGATAGATATCATGTTGAGGCGTTTTTTCATCAAAATCGCAGAATATATTTTCGATAATTAGGGCAAATCAGGCGGTAGCACACCATGGGAGATGAACCCTTCATGAAGTGCCTTTTTGCCTGTTTTTACGAGGCTAAATGCGCTGCTCCTGCACGGCGTGACAAGCGACAAATCGATCAATATTTTCGGCATCCTTTTCCTGAGTCAAAGGTAGCATTTCAGGCGCTTCATTGCGGCATCGATCATTGGCATAAGGGCACCTTGGATTGAAGAAACAACCAGGCGGCGGATTGATCGGATTAGGGATTTCCCCTTTCACCGGTTTGCGCGGTCTCCCGGTCATTTCCAGATCAGGAATCGCATCCAAAAGCATCTGCGTATAAGGGTGTTTTGGCGCCTTGAACAGCGCTTTGGATGGCGCGATTTCTGCCAATCTTCCCAGATACATAACCCCAATATTGGTCGCCATATGGCGCACCACGGAAAGGTCATGCGAGATGAACAAAAAGGTCAGGCCCAGCTCGTCCTGAAGGTCTTTCATCAGGTTGAGAATTTGCGCCTGAACCGACACATCCAGCGCCGATGTTGGCTCATCACAGACGATAAATTCGGGGTTGGAAGACAAGGCCCGTGCGATGCAAATCCGCTGGCGCTGCCCGCCCGAAAACTCATGCGGAAACTTGACGCCATCTTCAGGCGACAATCCCACCAATGTCAGTAATTCATCAACTTTTTCAGTAACTTCAGCATCTTTAACCTCTGGCTGAAAGGCCCGAATTGGCTCTGAAATAATTTTTTCAACCCGCCATCTTGGGTTAAGGCTGGCATAGGGATCTTGAAAAATCATCTGGAAACGGCGGCGCAATTGGCGCATTTCAGCCACTGGCGTTTCCTTCCCCATCGAAACGCCATCAATGCTGACAAAACCCGCCGTTGGATTGAGCAAGCCCACCACCATTTTTGCAACGGTTGATTTGCCTGATCCAGACTCGCCCACCAGCGCAAAAGTTTCGCCCTTGGGAATGGTAAAACTGATGTCATCAACGGCGGTCAAAAAGGCCTTTGGCAAACGCTCGATAACACGGCTAAGCCACGGTTTTGAAACATCAAATACCCGTCTCAGGCCTCGCACATCGACCAAAATTTCGGGCTCTGAATGAGGCGATTTAGCCATTATGCGCCCGCCTGATCATACAGCCAACAGGCCACGGAAGAGCCGCCTAAATCAAGCGGATTTGGCCGATCTACCTTACATTTTTCGAACACTTTGGGGCAGCGCGGATTAAAGGCGCAGCCCTTGGGAATATTGGTCAAACGCGGCATGGAGCCTGGAATTTGCACCAGCCTGTCCGCCGTGCTGTCAATAGAGGGAATAGAGGCCATAAGCCCTTCTGTATAAGGGTGTTTTGCGTGTTTGATGACATCGCGAACCGGCCCAATTTCCGCCAATCGCCCGGCATACATCACCGCAACCCGATTGGCCGTTTCCGCGATCACGCCCATATCATGGGTGATCAACATAACAGCCGTGCCGCGCTCAGCGCAAAGGTCTTTTATGAGTGCAATAATTTGAGCTTGAACCGAGACATCCAGCGCGGTTGTGGGCTCATCTGCGATTACCAATTCCGGCTCTGCACACAGCGCCAGCGCTATCACCACCCGCTGCCGCATACCGCCGGAAAACTCATGCGGATAGGCGTCAATCCGGGTGCGCGCAGCCGGTATACCAACATCATCCAGCAGCGCAATAGCACGTTCCAGCGCTTCCTTTTTCGACACAGGAAGATGGGTTAAAATGGTCTCAGTAATCTGATCACCAATGCGGTAAAGCGGGTTGAGGCTTGTCAGCGGATCTTGAAAAATCATGCCAATTCGGCCGCCGCGCACCTTGCGCAAAGCCTCTGGTTCCAGATTATCAATCCGCTCGCCTTTGAGATAGACAGAGCCGCTGACAATGCGCCCTGGCGGATCGATAAGGCCAATGATGGCAGAGCCGGTGATGGATTTACCYGCGCCAGATTCRCCAACAACACCAAGGACTTCRCCCTCAGCRATATCAAATGAAATATCATTGACAGCGGTTAGCGCACCGTGGCGTGTGGGRAACTCRACAACCAGRTTTTGGACGGATAAAACAGGCGTGGTCACAACAAATTCACCGCAATCTTGGATTAAGCGCATCGCGCAACCAGTCGCCCAGCAAATTGACCGCCAGCACCAAAGCCGCCAGTGCGATGCCGGGGAAAATCGTCACCCACCACTCGCCCGAGAACAGGAAATCATTGCCAATTCTAATCAGCGTACCAAGCGATGGTTGCGTCACCGGAATACCAACGCCCAGAAACGACAAGGTCGCCTCGGTGATAACCGCCAGCGCCAGATTAATCGTCAAAATAACCAGCACYGGSCCCAGCACATTGGGCAGCACATGGCGCAACATRATSARCACCGGRTGTAKCCCGATCAGCCGYGCSGCCTGAACATATTCCTTGTTCTTTTSCACCAAGGTTGATGAGCGTACCGTTCGGGCATACTGCACCCAAAACGACAGCCCAATAGAGACGACAAGCACCCCGAATGCGGATTTGCCACGGTCCAGCTCCGGAAAGCTGGCATTGACCACGCCGTTGATCAGCAAAGCGATTAATATGGCTGGAAAGGTCAGCTGAACATCGGCAATACGCATAATGATCGTATCCGTGCGTCCACCAACATAGCCCGCCAGCAGGCCAAGGCTAATGCCAAGAACAGCGGCGAAAGCAACACTGATAATGCCAACAGCAAGCGATATGCGCGAACCATACAAAATGGCCGAATAAATGTCCCTGCCCTGATTATCGGTTCCCAGCAAAAACTGCGGATCACTGCCCTCTATCCAGACCGGTGGATAAAAGCTGTTCATCAGGTCTAATTCGGCAGGATTAAACGGGTTTTGCGGTGTCAGCCATGGCGCAAACAACGCACAAAAAAAGAATAGTGCCGTCACAAAAGCCGCAATCATCGTCACGTAAGAACGGGTGAAAGAGTAGAAAATATCGCTATCAAACATCCTGCGCAGCAGGCCCTTGCGGGCTTTAACTGTGTTCACATCTGCCATGATTTATCCATCTCCGGCAGTGGTTGTAATCCTAATGCGGGGATCAACATAGACATACAAAATATCAACAATCAGATTGATGATGATGAACACGAAGGCAATCAGCATCAGATACGCCGCCATAATAGGAATATCGACATTCTGCACCGCTTGCAGGAACAGCAAACCCATGCCGGGCCATTGAAACACCGTCTCAGTGATGATGGCAAAGGCAATCAGCGTGCCCAATTGCAGGCCGGTAATGGTGATAACCGGCACCAGCGTATTTTTAAGCGCATGGCCGAAATTAACAGACCTGCGGCGCAGGCCACGGGCGCGGGCAAACTTGATATAGTCGGTGCGCATCACCTCCAGCATTTCAGAACGCACCAGCCGCATAATAAGCGTCATCTGGAACAGCCCCAATGTGATGGATGGCAGCACAAGTGCCTTGAGACCCGACGCGGTTAAAAAGCCTGTGGTCCAAAAGCCCAGATCAAGCACCTGCCCCCGGCCAAAACTGGGAAGCACCTGCAATTGCACGGCAAATACGAATATCAATAAAATGCCGATCAGGAATGTGGGCAAGGATATCCCTATGAGGGAAATCGTTAGAAAGAATTTCGACAGCACAGAATCTCGTCGCAAGCCTGTATAAACGCCCATAGGCACCCCTATAACGAGCGAGAAGATCGCGGAGACGAATGCTAGCTCCAATGTTGCTGGCGCGCGCTCAGCGAGCAATTCAGAGACCGGACGCTTGAATTGATAGGATGTGCGGAACTCAAATTGGGCGGCATCGATAATATAACGGGTGAATTGCACCAAAACCGGATCATTCAGCCCCAATTGCTCTCGCAATTCTGCGCGCCGCTCTGGTGTTGTTTCAATGCCGACCATCTGGTTGACCGGATCGCCAACGAAGCGAAACATGATGAACGCAAGAAGCGCAACACTAAACATCACCAAAAGTGACTGGAAAAGCCGTCGGATGATAAATGCCAGCATCAGGTTTAGCCAATAGGTTTTGTCTCAGGGGGCAAGGATTTTGCCTCCTGAGACTTGTTGTTTTTCAGGTGAATTATTTCTTGTTCACATAGTACATCATCAACTGATTATCAGCGCGCTGTACCAGCTCGATGTTTGAAGAAACACCCCAGGCCAAGCCTTGCTGATGAAGCGGAATGTGATCAAATTGAGCCGTTGTGATGTCATAGGCCTCCTTGATCATCGCATCACGTTTTGTCGGGTCGTTTTCTGACAAAACCTGAGCTGCAAGCTCATCAACTTTAGGGTTGCAATAACCACCAAGATTGAAGGGGCCGCCTTTGCCCTCATCATCACGGCAACCCTGCARWTTGTGCAGMACATTCCAGCTGTCAAAAGAACCCGGTGTCCAGCCAAGCAGATAGAACGATGTGTCATACCCGCCAGAAGCCAGAACTTTTGCAAAATACAGCGATTTTGGCTGTGCRTTGAGGTTAACTTTCACACCAACACGGGCCAGCATRGATACRACAGCCTGACAGATCGCTTCGTCATTAACATAGCGRTCATTGGGGCAATCCATRCCGATTTCAAAGCCATCAGCATAACCAGCTTCAGCAAGAAGCGACTTCGCACGATCAGGATCGTAAGCCGGGCGCTCAAACTCATTTCCGCGCGCAAAYAAGAACGGAGAAATCATGATRGCAGACGGGGTCGACAGACCGCGCATGATGCGAGATTTAATCGCTTCAATGTTRATYGCCAGCATGAAAGCYTCGCGCACACGCACGTCTTTCATWGGGTTTTTGCCCTTGATATTGGAATAAAGCAGCTCATCRCGCTTCTGATCAAAACCAAGGAAAATGGTACGAAGTTCAGGGCCTGTAAGGGCTCTGGTGCCTTCATTGTCGTTGACACGCTTAATATCCTGAACCGGAACTGGGAACACCATATCCAACTCACCAGACAGCAATGCAGCAACGCGCGTTGCATCTGAAGAGATTGGCGTGAAGACAACACTGGTCAGATTGTGTTTCGGCGTATCCCACCAATCAGCATTAGGAGCCAGAACTGTTTTGATGCCTGTTTCGTGGGTTGTAACTTTGAACGGACCGGTGCCATTTGCGTTTAGAGTGGCAAAACCCTGGCTGGTATCTGACGCAGACGTAACTTTCGATGCTCCGTTAGCTTCAGACCATTCCTTGTCCATAATATACCAAGTATCCCATTCATAATGCAGAATAGGATTTGTGCCTGACAGCACAAAATCGACTGTATAATCATCAACTTTTTCAACAATAACGTCAGCGCCAATACGGGTCGTCAAATCAGACCCTTCAGAGCGAACACGGGTTGCCGAAAAGACCACATCATCAGCGGTAAACGCATTACCGTTGTGGAATTTTACGTCTTTGCGTAGATGGAACCGCCAACGATTGCCATCCATCACTTCCCAGCTCTCGGCAAGAGCCGGCTGAATTTCAAGGTTTGGCCCACGGCGGGTCAGACCTTCATAAACATTCCCAAGAAAACCAAGGGTAAATGTTTCATTCAATGTGTATGGATCAAGCTGATTCAGGGTTCCCTGAAACGCAAATTTAAATTCTTTTGCTGCCGCCGGTGACAGTGCAAATGCAGCTGCTACACAACCGGCCAGAAGTGTCTTCCGAGAAAACATTTCTCACTCCCTATTTTGGCTCGCATCCCCTTTGGCGCGAACTCTCGATAAAGTAGTAAAACTGCTTTTCGAAATAGGTCCACCCCGAGCAGCAGATATTTTCTCAACCTAGGTTGTTTGCCGCTGTATGATTTGCTGAATAAAGCGGGTTCCAGCTTCCAATTCGCTCAAAAATAAATACTCATCCGGCTGATGCGCTTGCTCGATGGAACCTGGACCACAAACCACCGCTGAAAAGCCCCCGCCCTGAAACTGGCCCGCTTCAGTGCCATAAGAAACAACATGTACGCCATTATCACCGGTAATAGAGCGCGCAATTTGCTCGGCGGCGCCCTCAATTTCCGGCTCCAGACCCGGCACTTCAGATAATATTTCAATATCGATGCCTGTACCGGGTTGTATTCGCTGCATCTCAGGCTCAATAACATCTTTGATATAGGTTTTATATTGCTCGAAATATTGCTGCGGTGTTTCACCGGCAATGGCTCTGATATCGGTGACAAACCAACAATCCTTGGCGGTGATGTTATGCGCTGTCCCGCCTTCAATCTGACCGCAATGCAGGCTGGACCAGTTGGGCACAAAGGGATTTTTAGGGTCCGCATTTTCCCTATTTTTAGCGCTTAACTCTCCAATCCAGGATATCAATCGAGCTGCGGTCATGACCGCAGATACACCTGTATGATACAGGCTTGAATGAACTTCAAAGCCTCGAACCCTGGTGATGAAATTCATAAAACCTTTATGCCCGGTAACGACCTGCATATTGGTCGGCTCACCAACGATCACCAATGCGGGTTTTGCGACATCAATGGCCATGGCATCGACCAAATCCCACGCGCCAAGGCAGGCCAATTCCTCATCATAGGAAAGTGCAAAATGGATGGGCCGCTTCAAATCGGCCTCAAGCATGGCCGGAAGCTCAGCGAGGCAAACCGCCAAAAAACCTTTCATATCGCATGATCCGCGCCCATAAATACGGTCATCCTTGATGGTCATCACGAATGGATCGGTCGTCCAGTCCTGCCCATCCACCGGCACAACATCTGTGTGGCCAGATAGAATGACGCCATTTGGTGCAACCGGGCCAACGCTGGCATAGAGGTTGGCTTTGGTTTTATCCTCGTTATAGACACGCGTACTTTCGACACCATAAGCCGACAGATAGCCCTCAACAAATTCTATCAGGGGCAAATTGCTGTCCCGGGAAACCGTTGGAAAACCAATTAGTTTTTCCAGCATCTCAATAGCAGAATAGACGGGCTTCATATCATACCTCTTTCAATGCCTGCATGAGGCTCTCTGTGATGGTTACACCATTTTGCTCGGCCTGTTTGCGATTAGCCAAACGTCGCTCACCAGGCACACGCGTACCAGTTTGCACCTCGATAGAGCCTATCAAGTCTGCAATATTGTCAAGAAAGCTATGTTTAAATACCGAGGGATCAATAGCGATAATCAACTGCCCTGTTCCGGGTGGATCGCCAACCCCATCAAAGAAACTAGAGGCATTGTACGATTGATTTGCGCCGATCAAAGTTGCCGACAATATCTCAACCATCAGCGCCAATGCCGTACCTTTGGCATCCCCCATGGGTAGCATGGTGCCTTCAAGTCCAGCKTTGGCGTCCGTTGTTGGATTACCGTCCGTATCAAGCGCCCACCCTTCAGGAATGGCATCGCCGCGCTGAGCCGCAGCTAGYAARTTCCCACGGGCAGTTTTGGAWACRGATAAATCTACCACCACAGGCGCACGGCCCTTTTGCGGGCAGGAAAAAGCAATTGGGTTGGTGCCAAAAAGCGCRCGATTGCCACCCCATGGCGCAATGGARGCYGGCGCRTTGGCAAACATCATGGCAACCAATCCAGCGTYCGATARTTTCTCCACATGATGCCCGGCAACRCCGCAATGGTTKGAGCGACGAACGCCCAACATCGCAATRCCCTGRCGCTTTGCAGCATCTATCAGRGCATTTGAKCCCATTTTGAGTGCGGGATAGGCAAATCCATCCATTGCATCCACCAAAACAGCGCCCGGTCTGGGATGGCTGAGCACAGGCACGGCGTGACCATTTGCTTTTCCAGACTTTGCCTGCGCGCCATAACTGGGCAAGCGCGATAGGCCATGCCCGCGCAACCCGTCAGCTTCCGCTGCAACCAACGCATCAGCCACGCAAGACGCATTATCGTGAGATGTGTTGAATTGCATCAAAGTATCGCGAGCAAAATCTCTCGCATATTCCAGACTTACATTACGGTCCGACATACAGTTTCCCAACCACGTCTATTGATCTGTTATTTGCGCGACAATACCCAATTGATCTCGCGTCGCCAGTCAATCATGCGAATGGGCGTGCCATGGCTACCGGTCTGAAACAGCAACAACCGCACGGGGTAATCTGACTGTGCCACTTTCAAACTGTCAAAAAGATTTTTGGTCAATTTCCAGTCAAACACCACATCATCTGTGCCATGGGCAAATACCATAGCAATTGGGCGCGCTTTACCGGTAACATAGGGCGTTGCCAAAAAAAGATTTTCGGCAAAAGCACCCATCATAAACACACCATCCAGCTTAGGTGCCGACACGGCTCCTGTCAGGTATTGCCAACAAATATACGACCCCATGGAGCCGCAGGCCAACATGATTTTAGCCTTGGGTGATTGTTGTGCATAATGGGCAACGAGTGCAGCAACATCCTGCGCACCTGTGGTCTCAAAATCTGTAATACTTGGCGTCAAATATAGACCCTTGTTGCGAACAGCCARGTTTTTCAAGCGGTTGAAATTACCACCAAAATTATARTCATTCAGCCCCAGYCGGCGATCCCCATTGCGGCCATGCAAAAAYACCATGATCCACTCGGCACCGTTAGGTTTGCCCGTTCGYCCRTATTCTATTRTTCTGCCACCAGCGATAARAGAAAGCTTCTTTTCCCCYTTGCGGCCRCGTTTMGACACRTAATAGCCYTTTACGCGGGCACCRCGCACYTCATCGCGCTCATCCATATCTCGCGAGGARCGRTAATCAAGTTTSAGATAATCGCCATYATGGCCTTTTTCCARTATTTTYGGRTAYGAAAAAAGCYTGTCCTTGTAAGGTTTTARCTCAATKGCGCCYRCRTTTTGAGRCAGCAAAACCAGCAATGCGRCACAAATARAACTTAAGAGCCTCYTCATGAAGGCGTCCAAAGTCGATTCATATCAAATTTATGCACATCATCCAGCAGTTCAAYAAATTGTTCRGCTTGATGAGYYACCGTCTTAGCGCCTTTTTCGGCGGTACCATTAGCGGAGTTACCAACRACCCCAGCAAGGTTYAAATCTTGCGCTTTCCAGCCAAACTGTGCCGGGCCRTGYGCTCTTAAATGTTTGAATTCAGAGATATAATCCAAYTGRGTAGATTTAAAATCTTGAGCCTTGTCCATGCGCACYARRTCWGGSCGCAAATGCARCATRATWGAAGTCTCAACATCACATCCATGRATGCCATAAATACGCTCATCWGGATCGTAGAGACCTTCRGGCAAACCAAAGCGCATCCATGCTGTTGAAACACACAGCATRTCAAAACGCACCCTYAATTCACGCGCCACAATATCAATGATTGGCACATTACCGCCATGGGAATTAATCAGAATTAATTTCCTAATACCGGCCCGGTGCACGCTTTCCCCAATATCAATCCAGGATTTGATTACCGTCTCCCAATCAAATGTCAGTGTACCGGGAGAAGAAATATGCTCATTRGATTTACCCACCTGYTGTATCGGYAAGAAAGTAGCCGGAAGGCCTTKTGRCAATCGCTYTACAACGGCTTCAACCATACCCTCTGCAATGATAGAATCCGTTGCAACAGGCAAATGCGGACCGTGCTGTTCAATAGCCGCCACCGGAAGAATTGCGATCCACTCATCGGTTTTACCCTCGACAAAATCAGTGGTAGGCATTTCCCGCCAGTAGGGTGCAGGCACGATTTCATCAGCCATATTTGTTTCCTTGATTATCAACGAGATGATTCACAGCAATAGTCTCAATTCCTCACCTATAGACAAGCCTGTGAACCTTGGCGAGCCGAAGCGAAGCAACGTTCATCACAATATGCTGATCAATCTCTTTGAGGCGAGCATAAACGTGCAATACGCTTCTGTTTGGATCGGCTCTCAATAAGTTTATTTCCGCCAATAGACGCATCGCTATAGACTCAGGAAATTACGCCCTATTTGATAGGTATCACAGATTGTAATTGGAGATATGAAATGACACACACACGCCGCCATTTTCTTTCAACAACAGCAGCTGCAATCGGCATGATTACTTTCTTGCCCTATGCAACACGTGCCGCTAGCCATTCCAGTGATGTCTTCACGACGAATAGCGGTGACATAAGCATTCACCCGGTAAATCATGCTTCATTCGTTATGAAAACGCCAATTGGTACGATTTACTGCGATCCGGTAGGGGATATTTCTTCCTACGCCGATTACCCGCGCCCCGATCTCATTCTCGTAACCCATGAGCATGGGGATCATTATAATGCAGACACATTGGGTGGTCTGATTGCCGACAAAACCAAAATAATCACCAACCCTGCGGTCTTGGGAAAATTGCCTGATGATTTAAAAGCAAAGGCGAGCCAAATTGCTAATGGCGAAGCCACGAGTTTTAATGGTCTCAGCATTGAAGCTATTCCTGCCTACAACACAACAAAAGGCCGAGAGAAGTTCCATCCCAAAGGCCGTGATAATGGCTATGTACTGGGCTTTGATGGCTTTCGCGTTTACGTTTCTGGCGACACTGAAGACATCCCYGAAATGCGGGCATTRGAGAACATTGACCTGGCATTTATCTGCATGAACTTGCCATTTACAATGGATATTGCCGCAGCCGCATCGGCAGTAGCTGAGTTCAAGCCAAAATACATTTATCCCTACCACTATCGTGGGCGTGATAATGGCACTCAAGATCCAGCAGAGTTTGCCAAATTGGTTGGCATGGCWGCCGATGTRAAAATGGGCGCTTGGTACTGATAAATTCCCGCATTCAACYTRGTTTTGAATGCTGRYTRNATTACAGAGCACGTTGCAAAYRYYYTTTTGCAACGTGCAGCTGCGTTAGTAATAAAATCTGATGCAACGATATTTTTCACGAATAGCGCATTATTGATAGATAAAGTCGCGGCCTCTRAGATGGCTCTGCAAGGGGTTGAGGTATGTTRAGCCTGWTTTTAGGCAAACACGCCATAAGTACTGATATAAATATTCAAAATAATATTGCATTACCRCTAACAATTACGATGCAAAACCAGCAGGTCAGTGATGAAGCAGCAAATGGATATAGACCGAGCGCTCCTAGAAAAGCATCTTTTAAAGCTGGCAATCACACCGGAGTTTTCTGGAGGGGTGAAGATCAAAGCGTTGCTTCGTTACTTGGTTGATGCTGCGCTTACCGGGGACAGCAACACACTAAAAGGCTACACGATCGGCGTTGATGTGTTTGATAGAGGGTCTGGCTTTGACCCGAATGTAGATTCCATCGTCCGGGTTCAAGTAGGACGCTTGCGAAAAGCACTAGCGCACTACTACCTGACAAGYGGARCAGATGAYCCGGTTCGAATTCTMATYCCAAAAGGCGGCTAYAAAGTTGAGTTTTTTATAGATACGGARAGGAAAAGTGTTCCGAATTCTAATCCAGATYCTAATRAYRGCTCATTAGAACAYCTCTCCTCGACATCGAAGCCMAAAATAAATGCCATTGCRGTGGCWGTRCTTCCTTTTTCAACCAGACATGAGAGCTCCGAGCARATTTATTTTRCTGAAGGATTATCCGATGAATTGACCACCGGGCTGGCCCGTATCAAATCATTATCTCTGGCACCTCGCTCCTCCACGGTTCAGTACCGTGAGCCAATCGATTTACGCAAGGTTGGTGCAGAACTCGGCGTGGATTACATCATTGAAGGCAGCATGCAACAGGCCGGAAGGCGCTTGCGTGTCACAGTCCAGCTCATAGATACATCAACCGGCGAGCAAATATGGGCACAGACTTACAATCGTACCATGGACGATATTTTCACGGTTCATAACGAGCTCGTATCCAACATGATCATGGAGTTACGGTTGCGCATTTATAATGCGGTTAGGAATTCGCTCGAGCAACAAGCCTCTGCAACACCCAGCGCATGGGAACTGTTTATGCGATCAAACTGGATACCCGGCGCGGGTATTAATAGCTTGGCACGCGAGAAAAAGCATATGGCCATAGCCATGCATGCCCTGGAAATTGATCCGCAATCAGGAAAAGCTCATTCGGTAATGGCAGATAAATTGTCTTATCTTGCCAATGTTAACCCCCAATCTGACACCACAGAGCAGAGTGTGAAAGCTGCCTATCACGCACGCCGCGCTTTGGAATTCGACCCAGTTGATGCAGACGTACTCTTTAATGTGTCAATCCACTACTGGCACGCAGGACGATTGCGAGAATGTTTGGGGGCGACAAAGCGCACCTTGGAACTTGAACCAAACCATTTGCTGGCTGGTTTTTTAATCCATGTAATCCCTTATACCAACGCCCATGCTCCACAAGAAATCATAGATGGTATTATCAGCTATGATGCAGCCCTAGCAGGAGACAATCTTGCGCGTTGGGTGACATTGACTTGGGCCAGTATGCTGTATCTCAACAATGGCAAATACGATCAGGCGGCAGAGTATGGCTGGCGCACCCACGAGATTTATAAAACACCCGATACGCGTAATCGTTTGTGTGCCGCTCTGGTTCAAATTGGTGAAACAAAATCTGCTGTCGATATCATCACAGATGCTGTCGATGACTGGCCAACACTGGACATGCACCATTACGCAAATGTCGTTATTCCACGGCGTTATGGCGAGAGTGCACTAACAGACAAGCTACAGAAGGTTTATTTGGAGTTGGCCGATGCCTACCGGGATGCGCGGGTAGGCTCGGGCAAGTTAACATTAATAAAATAGCAGATGTTTTTAACATGRTGAAAAACGCATCTAATTCTARCAATTGTCACCAAATGTAACAAATTTAAATATTTTATTTCAATGGGTTAGTAKATTTATTAGATWATTTMTCTGACAAATYCATTTAATCGTATTAGGCTTCATGTAACTGTTACAAATGCGAGCTCAAAACTGGATCAGGCATGAAACTGGATCAGGAATTAATTGAAAGCCATCTTGCGAAAATAGCAATTGCACCCGAGTTTTCCAGTCGAGTGAAATTGGTCGCGCTGTTGCGCCATTTAGTACAAACAACTTTGAARGGTGAAGTTGGCAATCTCAARGGRTATGCGATCGGCCTGGATGTRTTTGATCGCGATACYGCATTTAATCCAAATTCAGATTCCATCGTTCGGGTTCAGGCAGGYCGCCTCAGAAAACTTCTTGAGCAGTATTATTTAGCYMATGGCTGTGATGGYCCCATTTGCTTCACCATTCCAAAGGGCAGYTACAARGTTGAATTTCTTAAAAARGAAMAACAMCATYCCCCTAAAWRCGCTGATCTAAATGGGGARAYTATTGAGGSRARTTCTGGTTTYTTGGGCAAAACTGATAATGCTATTTCCATCTGTGTRTTGCCTTTCACAACAGATAAAGAAAACACAGAACAGGTTTACTTTGCTCACGGCCTTTCTGACGAGCTAACTATTGGGCTTGCTCGGGTTAACTCTCTTTCATTGGCACCGCGCTCCTCAACCCACCATTTTCMAGACCCKACGGAATGGCATGTGATTGGCAAACAATTGGGGGTTCGCTAYCTTATAGATGGAAATGTGCAGCGATCWGGCCAACGTCTGCGCGTCAATATTCAATTAATTGACACCATCACCGGCAGACAATTGTGGACCCAGACCTACAATAGAACCACGGACGATCTTTTCGCAGTTCAGGACGAACTGGTGTCCAATATGGTCATGGAATTGCGTTTGAGGATTTATCACGCTGCAAGGATCGCAATTAACACCATCCCCGAAGCGAAGACCAACGCGTGGGAATTATTTATGCAGTCCAACTGGATGCCTGGTGCAAAAGTCCACAGCCTTTCCGATGAGAAAGACAATGTGGCTACTGCAACCCGCGCTCTAGAACTAAACCCTGAATTTGGCAAAGCTCATTCTGTCATGGCCGACAAGTTGGCATACCTTGCCAATGTTGACCCATTGTCTGACACCTCCGAGCTGCACGCCAAAGCAGCCTTTCATGCGCGTAAAGCAATGGAATTGGGTTCAAATGATGTAGATATCCTATTCAACATATCTGCCCATTATTGGCACAATGGACGCCTGAAGGAATACATTAACAAACTAAACCGAATTCTGGAGCTGGAACCCAACCACCAAATGGCACGCTTTCGAATTAAGGCAATCCCATACGCCAATACAAAAGTGCCGCAAAATGTAATCAATGAAATCATCGCTTATGATGCAGCTCTCACAGGCGATAATTTGGCACGTTGGGTAACACTTACATGGATAAGCATGCTCTACCTCAACAATGATGATTATGAGCAAGCCGCAGAATATGGTTGGCGAACCCACGAGATTTATAACGCACCTGATACCCGCAATCGCTTATGTGCAGCATTAGTTCAACTTGGCGAGGTAGATGCAGCCATCGAAATTATAAACGATGCGCTGCCGTATTGGCCAACAACTGATATGCGCCACTATGCAAATGTTGCCATTCCTCGCCGCTTTGGCCAAAGCATCGTTGCTGTAAAGCTCAAGAGGATTTACCTAGAGTTAGCCGATGCCTATGAGGCAAGCCTGAAATCATAAGATCTCTGTAAAATGCGCCTGGATAATAACGCTTATGCGGGCGTCCAATTTACAATGACTAATGCCAAAAATATATAGCGACTGGTTTTTGCAATAGTCACCAAAATCATAAAACTCAATAGCGGCTCACGTAACACCCCAGCAACGACGGTGATTGGATCGCCAATGATAGGCAGCCAGCTCAACAACAAAGACCAACGCCCAAAACGCTGATACCAAACAGTGGCTCTATCCAACATGCCCGTGCTTACAGGAAACCAACGCCGGGTTCTAGATCGCTCAATGCCGCGCCCAAGAAGCCAGTTAATGAGTGATCCTGCAATATTGCCAATGCTTGCCACGGCGACCAGCAAAACAACAGAATGCTGATCAAGAAGAATCAATGCACTAAGCACTGCTTCTGATTGCGCTGGCAATAGGGTTGCAGCCACAAACGAGGCTACGAACAAACCGAAAATCGCTGAAATACCACTCATTCAGGTCTGTGCCACATCTGGGCAAATGCCTCCGCTAATGCCCTAAAGCGCTTGCAGAAATGCTTTAGCAGCAGCGCCATGCTCATGGCGTAAACGCTCGACATCCATATTCACCGGATTGGCGCCTTCAACCGTCCAGTTACCTTTGATCA
>NVXB01000076.1 GCA_002746425.1 Hyphomicrobiales bacterium
CCTTTGGCGCTCATCCGCGCCTGATTATAAAAGATGCGGCCAAAATGATCACGATCCGGAAAAACCTCGTCCTGACTTGGCAGGTTCGCCCCGCCGCTATCCACCAGATAGATGCATGGCAGATGGTTTTCTTCGGCAATCTCTTGCGCGCGCAAATGCTTTTTCACAGTCAGCGGAAAATAGGTACCGCCCTTAACGGTGGCGTCGTTGCACACAATCATGCAATCGCGCCCCTCCACCGTGCCAATACCGGCGATAACGCCCGCAGATGGAATGTCATCCTTGTAAACGCCCCTGGCGGCAAACAGGCCAATTTCCAAAAACGGCGTTCCAGGATCAAGCAGCCCGGCAACCCGGTCTCGCGGCAGCAGTTTGCCACGTTTGACGTGGCGCGCACGAGAGCTTTCAGACCCGCCCAGCATAATGCGCTCGGCTTCCTCAGAGACCACTTTTAGCTGCGCCATCATGGCCTTAGTGTTTTCTGAAATCTTGTCATGCGCAGGGGTGAGCATAATGACTAAAGCTCCTCTTTCAAAAACTCATGAAAAATCGAAAAATCATGTTTTCCATCGTCGGTTACGAGCCACTCGTTGAATCTTTTGTTTGGGTATTCTTTTTGATCTTTTGCACTGCGTCCATTGAGCCAAATTTGCCGCCACCCAACATTTTTTCCAGTTTTGGATGTTGTGCAATTTTCTAGATAATCTCTGGAGCTCATAACCCACACAGCGTCGAGCCGTTCGGAGTAGAAAATAAAATAGAAATTCGGTCGATATGATGGGTGGCTCTTTCCAGTGGAAAACAATCCGGAGCTACCAAATACAACGGCGTCAGACCGTGCTTTAATTTGGAGGTCGAGTTTCTTTCCATTTTTCCCGCGTATAATTGCGTCAATTCCATCATCATCGACGATAGGAACAAACACATCAAACCCGTCTTTTAGAAGTAGCCCGATGATCCAATATTCAATGCGCTTCCCAAATGCGGCAGAATTTCTAAAACTACTCATAATCAAGCTGTCTCGTTAAACAGTTCGCGGCCAATCAGCATGCGGCGAATTTCGCTGGTGCCTGCGCCGATTTCATAAAGTTTTGCATCTCGCAGCAAGCGGCCAACCGGGTATTCGTTGGTGTAGCCATTGCCGCCCAGGCACTGGATCGACTCAAGCGCTAATTGCGTTGCTTTTTCAGCAGCATAGAGGATGCAGCCGGCAGCATCTTTGCGGCTGGTTTCGCCCCGATCACAGGCTGATGCAACGGCATAAACATAGGCGCGGCAGGCATTCATGGTGGTGTACATATCGGCCAGCTTGCCCTGCATCAGCTGGAAGGTGCCGATGGGCTTGCCGAATTGCTCGCGTTCATGCACGTAAGGCACAACCACATCCATTGCCGCCGCCATAATGCCAACGGGGCCACCCGCCAGCACCACACGCTCATAATCCAGGCCGGACATCAGCACATTCACGCCGCGCCCCTCTTCTCCCAACACATTTTCGTAGGGCAATTCGCAATCTTCAAACACCAATTCGCAGGTGTTGGAGCCGCGCATGCCAAGCTTATCCAGCTTTTGCGCGGTGGAAAATCCGGCCATTTCCTTTTCAACGATAAAGGCCGTTATGCCGCGCGCGCCGGCATCCGGGTCGGTCTTGGCATAAACCACCAGAGTGGAGGCATCCGGCCCATTGGTAATCCACATTTTGGTACCGTTGAGAATGTATCGGTCGTTACGCTTTTCGGCATGGAGTTTCATCGACACAACATCAGATCCGGCACCGGGTTCTGACATGGCCAGCGAGCCAACATGCTCACCGGAAATCAACTTTGGCAAATATTTGAGCTTTTGCTCTTCGCTGCCATTGCGATTGATTTGGTTGATGCACAAATTGGAGTGCGCCCCGTAAGAAAGGCCCACAGAAGCCGAGGCGCGGCTGATTTCTTCATAGGCAACGACATGGGCCAGATAACCCATATTCGCGCCGCCGAATTCTTCTGGAATGGTGATGCCATGCAGGCCAAGCGCACCCATTTTTTGCCAAAGATCCGACGGAAACTCATTACTTGTGTCAATCTCAGCTGCGCGCGGCGCAATCTCGTCTTGCGCAAAGCGGCGCACCATCTCGCGCAGGGCTTCCACTTCTTCGCTCAGGCCAAAGCTCATGGTTTTATCAAACATTGTCTTCCTCCATCGCGCAGCCAACGCTGCGCAGAACCATTTTTGCGTAAATATCTTCGATTTTTGATTGGGATAGTCGTCCGCCGGAGCGGTACCAGGTGTTGACGCCAGTCAGCATGGCAAGAATGGCCATCGCGCCGACATGGGCATCATCTATGGCAAAGGTTTTTTGCGCGATGCCAGCTTCCAGAATGGCTTTTAACTCACCCTCATAGCGTTTTCGCTGCGCCTCGATGATTTTGAAACCCTCATTCTCCAGCGAGCGCAGCTCCATGTAGGAGATGAAAACCTCGTCCGGGCGGGTGATATGAAAACGTATGTGGAACCGGGCAAAGCGCTCTAAAGCGGCTTGGGGCGGCTCGCCCTGTTGCGTTTCGTTTTCCCAAGCTTGCAGCAACGTCTCCATATGGCTCTGCATCAGATCAGCCAAAATGTTCTGTTTTGTGGGGTGGTATTGATACAGCGCGCCGGGTTGCACCCCCACAGCATCAGCGATCATGCGCATCGATACGGCGGCAAAACCATGACGGGCAAACAGAGACAGGCTCTTTTGCCGGATGATCTTTGCGGTTTCTGCGCCTCTGGAACCTGCAGTACGGGCCAATACATTCACCAATTAATTAAATGACTGTTCATTTAATTAATGCCACAACTTTGTGAAGTTTTCAAGTCTGTCGTTGCAAGTCTGTCGTTGCAAGCCTGTCGTTGAATGGGCAGATTAGCGCATGTCTACAATCACTTGGCCGTCATCGGGCATAGACCCATGGGGCACGATGCTGATTTTGGTGCGCAGATGGCAAAGATTGCGAAAGATGTCGGCAAGGCGGGATTGCAGCGCGGCCTGATCGGTGATTGAGAAATCACGGCTGAATTCGCAGCACAGCATCAACTCGTCTTTTTCATTGGCACGATCAATCACCAGACGCGCTCGCTCCATGCCTTCAACCTGTTGGCACAGCGCGGATATCTGGCTTGGACGTACAAACATGCCGCGCACTTTTGCCGCCTGATCAGCGCGCCCCAACCAGCCTTGCAAAGCTGGGCCAGTGCGCCCGTCTACGCCGTCATGTTCAACAAAAGCTGATAAATCGCCGGTGCCGAAGCGGATCAGCGGATAATCCTTGCGCAAGGTAGTGACGACAACCTCCCCCACCTGCCCGTGTGGCATGGACTTGCCGGTTTCGGGGTCGACGATTTCCACCAGCACATCTTCATCCACCACCATGGCGCTGGCGGTGCTGGTTTCGTAGGCGATGAGGCCAAGTTCTGCGGTGGCGTAGCATTGCAGGGCGTGAATGCCGCTGGCGTCAAAGAATTCGCGCAGGCCGGGCGTTAGTGCGCCGCCTGTCACCAGCGCTTTTTTGATCGGCACGGGGCCGCGATCAGAGCGCAGATAGGCTTCTACCAGTGTTTTGAGAAAATCAGGTGTGCCGCAATAGCCGCAAGCCTGAAACTGATAAATGGCCAGCAATTGCTGCTCAATCGGTGCGTTGCCTGCTGGAATAACCGAGCATCCAAGCGCCTGCGCGCCTGCATCCAATATCCACGCGCCCGGTGTCAGATGATAGGAAAATGTATTGTGGATGATGTCGCCAGCCTGAAAACCAACGGCGCGCATGGAGCGTTCCGCCCGCCAGAATTCGGCGTTGCGAAAACCTGGCTCATGAATGGGACCGGGCGACACAAACAGATAATCGGCATGACTGCCGCGCGGCATCAACCCACCAAAGGGCGGCGCGCCAGCCTGAATATCGATCAGGTCGTTCTTGCGCAAAATCGGCAATTGCTCCAGATCGGCAATTGTTTTGATGCTTGCCAACTCCACATCGCCAAATGCGTCGGTGTAATAGGGCAAGTGTTTTGCCTGCTCCAAAACCAGCTGCAAGGCAGCGGTTTGGTCGGCGGCGCGGGCCTCTTGCGAGCGGCTTTCTCTTGGATCAAGCGCGGCGCTATCGGGCGTGGATTGAAACGCTGTGTGTGTCATGTCAAAGCCACCGTTTGCGTCGTTTGAAGGATTTTATGTTTTTGAAGCTTTTGCGCTCGCCGCTGCCACCAAGGTAAAACTCCTTGATGTCTTCGTTTTCGCGCAATTCTTCGGCTGTGCCATCCAGAACGATTTTGCCGTTCTCCATGATGTAACCGTGCTTGGCGCAGCTCAGCGCCATGGCGGCGTTTTGCTCGACCAGCAAAATGGTGACACCGAAATCACGGTTAAGTTTTTTGATGATGCCGAAGACTTCTTTGACCAGCAAAGGCGACAGGCCCATGGAAGGCTCATCCATCAAGATCAGCTTTGGCCGGGCCATCATCGCGCGGCCAATGGCCAGCATTTGCTGCTCGCCGCCGGAAAGATAGCCCGCAAGGCCGTTGCGTTCTTTCAGGCGCGGGAAATAGGAAAATACGAGTTCCAGATCGTCTTTGACACCTTTGTCTTTGCGGGTGAAAGCGCCAAGTTTCAAATTCTCGATGACGCTCATATCCTGAATAATACGGCGACCTTCCATAATCTGGAAAATACCGTTGCGGACGCGCTGGTCGGGCTCTTGGTGGGTAATGATCTCGCCATCATAGCTGATGGAACCACGGGTGACCTCCCCGTCTTCGGTTTTCAGCAAGCCGCTGATGGCTTTAAGCGTGGTGGATTTACCGGCGCCATTTGCGCCCAGAAGCGCGGTAATAGCGCCGCGTTCCACCTCAAGGCTGAGGCCGCGCAGCACAAGCACATACTCGTTATAGACAACTTCGATATTGTCCACGGACAGCATAATATCTTTTGCCGGAGCGGGTGTTGCGTTGGTCTGGTCTGTGGCCGGTTGTAACATTGTGTTTGGTCTCACGCAGCGGGTCTAAAAATGCTCTTCGCGAATGGCCGCGAAGAGCGTTGTTGTTCAAAAGGCTTAGTAGCCAATCCAGTCATCACGGCGTGGCAGGTTCACGGTGTTGATGTTCTTGATGACGGCTTTGCCATTAACTGAAGAACCCATGTTCACAGACACTGTTGTGGTGCCGCGATGGTCTTCGTTGGTCCATGTCGACGGCAGACAAACGCCTTCCAGGCCAGCAGGAACCCAGTCTTTTTTCTGGTACATGCCATCGCGAATGTTTTCGCCAGTGATACCGCCATTGGCTTTGGCCCACTGCATGGCTTCCATCATGTAATAAGCCGAGCAAATGCCGCGGATATAATGGTGGGTTGGCACGGAGCTTTTGTCCGAAGAGCCGGCATCATAGATCTTGTTAACAAGAGCCATACCAGGCGCATCTGAACCCCAGAATGGGGATGCACTTGGGAAGATGTAGCCCTGAGCGCCAGAAGCTTCGATGGTTTTGTAATCGCCGCCCCAGATGTTGGCCATATAGGTCACGTCTGTGCCCACAGTGCCGCAGGATTTAAGCAGGGACACCACGGAACCGCCAAGGTTGCCAACAAAAGCGTAATGCGCACCGGTTTCTTTAATCGATAGGCACTGGGCTTTGAAATCACCCGGTTTCAACGGCACGACAACTGGTGGCAGCACTTCCATGCCAAGTTCAGCTGCGTATTCTGCGCAAGCTTCTTTTGGTGCATTTGGATAAGGATGATTATCGCCAGTGTGCAAGAACTTGGGTGTTGCAATGCCTTTGGATTTGGCATCAGCAGCAGCCCATTGCACCATAGCGCGGCAACCATCAGAATAGCTTGGGCCATAGAAGAAATTATACGGCGCAGGCTTTTTGGTTTTCGGGTTTTTGCCCGATGGATCGGTCARATGGCCRGAGTAAGAWGCGGACCATACCGGRATTTTRTCGCGTGCCACAAAGGTGATCAGYGCTTCRGTATCGCCCGTKCCCCARCCTTGCATGGCRACCATGTTCTTGCGGGATTTCCAGCGTTTATAGGTGGCAATCGCTTCTGGAACTTTATAGGCGTAATCGACCTGCTCCATCTCGATGGTGGTGCCATCAATGCCGCCATTGGCRTTCACATAGTCGATGGCATCTTTGACGCCAGGACCATAGGTTTTGCCAACAAAGGCTGTTGGGCYGGTGTAATCCACCAGATGGCCAACAAACACGCTGTCGGCATTGGCGGCTGAAAAGCCTCCGACCGAAAGCGCGGCGGCCGCTGTCCAAGTAACCAGTTTAATCATGTYATTTCCTCCCAAAATTGCCAGATTGTCSTTCAAGCTGGCGGTGTCCGTTTGGACGTTATTGCCCCTCATCAATAGCTGAATGGATACAGCTTCCATGATTGGCGAATGAGTTTGACGCGGTGTGCGAGCCCTTCTGGCTCAAAAATCAGAAACAGGATGATGGCAGCKCCGACCGACATTTCCTTGATATACGCCTGCCCTGAAGAGATGCTGGCGAGAGCAACGGGRAATAAATTCAGCARTTCGCGCACCGAGAATTCCATAAATTGCGGCAGCAGCACGATGAAGGCCGTGCCAAGCAGTGCGCCGGTGACAGAACCCAGRCCGCCGATGATGATCATCGCCAGAAACTGGATCGACAGYAAAATGGTAAAACCTTCAGCGGAGATGTAGCCCAGATAATGGCCAAACAGAGCGCCGCCCAAACCKGCAAAGAACGAWGAAATACCAAAAGCCATCACGCGGTATTTGGTGAGGTTGATGCCCATAATTTCTGCGGAAAGATAGTGATCGCGCACGGCCACCAAAGCGCGGCCATCGCGGCTGCGTTTGAGGTTGGCGACGGCCAGCATCGACAAAAGCGTCCAGAACAGCACGAGATAATAATAGCGTTCATCGCTGTCGAACATGAAACCGAACAAATTAGCCGTTTCGGCCAAAGCGCCGGATGATCCGCCGGTAAACCAAATGGCACGGGCGAAGAAATCTTCSAGAATGAACTGCGAGGCYAGYGTTGCGATGGCCAGATASAGGCCTTTGATSCGCGCSGCAGGAATGCCAAAAATCATGCCRACAGCGGTGGTCATAACACCAGCGAGCGGAATGGAAATCAGCACMGGAATATGMCCGGCGGTGTTCARCCAGCCCGATGCAAAAGCGCCAAAGCCAAAGAAMGCRGCGTGGCCAAGGCTGATCTGCCCGCTCATACCCACCAAAATRTTGAGACCCAGCGCGGCAATGCCATAAATTCCGATCAAAATCAGCAGGCTAATGATGTAACCATCAAACAGAAACGGSGCGACAAGCAGCAGAAGCACACCCAGCGCGGTGCTGATGGCAATGCCCTTGGTCATAAACAAAAACTGATCGCTTTTATAGCTGGTACGAAAATCGCCRCAGGGCCGAAGAGATGTCGAGGCCATGGYTAAATYCTCTCAATATCTTTGGTGCCGAACAGGCCGTAAGGCTTGAACATGAGAATGATGATCAGCACGTARAAMGGCGCGATCGTGAACARATTRCCCCARTGCAGATAYTGGCCRTCRACAAATTCGGCGCTGTTTTCCAGCAAGCCGATGATGACACCGCCAACAACCGCGCCGACGATGGAATCCAGCCCACCAAGTATGACAGCCGGGAACACCTTGATGCCGATAAAGGCCAGCGAAGAGGAGACCGAGCTGACCAGCCCAATGATGATCCCGGCAATGCCTGAAACAACGGCCGAAATGGCCCAGGCCATGGCAAACACCTGCCGAACAGAAATGCCAAGGCTTTGCGCCGTTTGCTGGTCAAAAGCGGTTGCCCGCATGGCCAGCCCGTAGCGAGAAAAACGGAAGAATACATAGAAGCCCGCCATGATAAACAGCGACATGACGAGGCTCATCAGATAGGCGGTTTCCACATTGAGGCCGAAAATCGACACGCTCGCGGTGGAGAAAACAGGTGGAAAGGTTTCTGCCGAATTGCCGAAAATCCAGTTCATCAGCGATTGCATGAAAATCGACAGGCCAATGGTGACCATAATCACGCTGATCACCGGCTCGCCAATCAGCGGGCGCAAGATAATCACCTGAATGAGAATGCCAAAGATCATCATGAAAACCATGGTGAACAGGAAGGCGATGGGAAATGGCATGCCCATATCGGTGGTGATCCACAGGCAAACCCACGCCCCCAGCACCAGAAACTCGCCCTGGGCAAAGTTCACCACCTGGGTGGATTTGTAGATCATCACAAAGCACATGGCGATGACGCCATAAAGCATGCCCACGATAACCCCGTTGGCGAGTAGTTGGACAAGGAGTGACCAGTTCATAGCGCGATCCTATTCCGCTGCCACAGCGTTTGGTGTGGAGGCAAGTTCGCCAATTGTCGTAATTCTGAGGTTGGTCTGGATGCGCTGCTGGGTGCCATCCTGAAACGTGATCATCTTATCGATATCGACATTGTCACGATCCGAATAAATTGTGTCGATGATATCGGCATATTTCTCGGCAACCACGCCGCGCCGCACTTTTCTGGTGCGCGTCAACTCGCCATCATCAGGGTCCAGCTCTTTGTAAAGCAACACGAATTTTTTGATTTGTTGCGCTTCAGGCAGGGTTTTATTGATCTCGCTGATTTCACTTAAGATGAGATCATAGACYTGCTGGCGGGTYGATAAATCGGAATAGGTCGTGAAGGAWATGCGCTTTTTCTCGGCCCATTTGGAGACGATGGAATAGCGCACGCAAATCATCGCRGAGATGTAATCKCGCCCTGCCCCCAGGATAACCGCCTCGCCCACRTAAGGGCAAAATTTCARTTTGTTTTCAATGAATTGCGGTGAATAGCGCAAGCCGCTGGTCATCTCTGCMAGATCGGAAATGCGGTCGATYACCACCAAATGYTTGTTCTTGTCGTAGTAGCCWGCRTCGCCGGTATACATCCAGCCWTCRCGRATTTCGCYYTTGGTGGCTTCCTCGTTTTTGTAATAGCCCAAAAACATGTTTTCGTGACGGGTGACGATCTCGCCCACACCCTCCGCATCCGGCTTGTCRATGCGCACTTTAACCTCATCGGTAAAGGGCAAGCCAACCGTGTCAAAATCAATGTCGTCAGAGGTGTGAATKGTGTAAGCRCCRAGCAGCTCGGTCTGGCCGTAWAGCTGGCGCAGTGGCACACCCATGGCCAGGAAGAATTTAAAAGTATCGGGGCCAAGCGCGCTGCCACCGGTGGCAGCGGATGTCACGCGCGTCAGGCCCATTCTGTCTTTCAGCGCGCTATAAAGCCCAAAACTGGCGAGCTTCGAAACCCGCCCTTTACCAAACACTTTTAGGCCACGCTTGTTGAACACATCATAGAGTTTTCGCTTGAGCCATGAGGCATCCATCATGCGGGCATGCACATCGGCGGCAATCTGCTCCCAAACCCTTGGGGCCAATAGCAAAAATGTCGGGCCAATCTCGCGCATATCGGCCATCATGGTCTCTTGTTCCTCAACAAAATTGACCGTCATGCGAGAAATCATGCCCTGCCCGAACACGTAAATCTGCTCCATGATCCATGGCAATTGCAGTACGGAAACATATTCATCATCCGGCGTTTTGGGATCAACGCTGAGGTAATCATGCGAGTGATCGATGATGCTGCGCGCATCCAGCATGGCCAGCTTGGGGTGCGATGTGGTGCCAGATGTTGTGCATAAAATAGCCAGATCATCGCCGCTGGTGGCTTCAACCATCGCGGCGTATTCAGACGAGTCTTTGGTGTGGCGTTCATCACCCAGCACGCGCAATTCTTCCAGCGACATCAGCCGCTCGTCATCATATTTGCGCATGCCGCGCGGGTCTTCGTAGATGATTTTTTCGATGCTGGGGATGCGGTCTTCAAGATTGAGGAACTTGTCGACCTGCTCTTCATCTTCGGCAAAAACAAACCGGGTCTGGGCGTAATCAATGAGATAGGCCAGCTCGTCTTCCATCAAATCGCGGTAAAGACCAATTGTGACGCCCTTACAGGCGTGAGCCGCGACTTCTCCAGCCACCCAATCCGGTCGGTTATCGCCAATAATAGAGACAACATCGCCTTTTTGAATGCCCAAAGCTTTGAGCCCAAGCGCCATGCGCCGCACATTGTTGTTGTAATCCGCCCAGCTGGAAGACACCCAGATGCCCAGCGTTTTCTCGCGCAAAGCTGTCTCATCGGCAAAATGTTTGGCGTTGTAAGCCAGCATACGCGGGAAGGTTTTGAGCGTTTTATCGGCTTTGGAAATGGAAGGAGCGCTCATTATGCGATCTCCTCAAAATCAGCACCGAGATAAGCGCGCTGCACATGCTCATTGGCCAACACCTCATCGGGCAGACCATCAACAACTTTCGCGCCAAAATCCAGCACCATCACGCGGTGGGAAATATCCATCACCACGCCCATATCGTGCTCGATCATAATCACCGTCATGCCCCACTCTTCGTTGAGGTCGACGACGAAGCGCGCCATGTCTTCTTTTTCTTCCATGTTCATGCCGGCCATCGGCTCGTCCAGCAGCACCAGCTTTGGTCGCAGCGCAATGGCGCGGGCCAGCTCAACGCGTTTGCGCAGGCCATAGGAGAGCGTGCCGGCAACGGCATTACGGATATGCTGGATTTCGAGGAAATCGATGATCTCCTCAACTTCGCGGCGATGCTCCAGCTCTTCTTCCTGCGCGCCGCCAATCCAATAAAGCATGCCGGTGAGGAAATTGTTTTTCATCAGATGGTGGCGGCCAACCAAAATATTGTCCAAAACACTCATGTGATCAAACAGCGCCAGATTTTGAAATGTGCGGCCAATGCCAAGGTCGGCGCGGTGATTTGGCTTGAGGCCAATCAGCTCTGTATCGCCAAATTTGATGCTGCCCTTGCCCGGCACATAGCGACCGGAAATGCAGTTGAGCATAGAGGTTTTACCGGCGCCATTGGGGCCAATAATCGAAAACAGCTCTGCCTCTTTCACATGAAAAGAAACATCACTGAGTGCATGAACACCGCCAAATGACAGCGAGATATTTTTCACGTCCAGTAGCATTGCTGGACTGTCCTCCCAAACAGCTCGCCCTATTTGCAGGCGATTATGAAGTTTCATATTGAAACCTGATTCTTGCCAGAGAATGTCACAAATGTTGCGAAATGTTGCAGGCCGCTTATGGCAAACACACTTCTTGATTTTACCGGATGTTGCGGTCACTGTCCGCGAGAGATGAATGGGCTCAAAAAATCGGGAGGTGATTTTGAGCAGACAATCACGTTCCAAAAGCGATGAAGAGCTTGTCGAATTAGGCCTCAACCTCATTCATCAAGGGCTGTCGATTTTCAACGAGCAAATGTGCCTGATAGCCTGGAACAGGCGCTTTCACGACATGTTTGAGTTTCCGGCCGATATCCTGCATCACGGTTTGAGTTTTCGCGAGATCAATCTGTTTTTGGCGCGGCGCGGTGAATTTGGCCCCGGTGATCCGGAGCAATTGGCCGATAACAGGGTGGAATTGGCGAAGAAATTTGAGGCGCATTATTTTGAGCGCACACGGCCCAATGGGCGGCGCATATCGGTGGAAGGCAATCCACTTGCGGAAGGCGGATGGGTTACGATTTATTCCGATATTACAGATTCTTATCAGCAAGAGCAGATGCTTAAGGCGAGAAGTGATCAGCTCTCCGACAAGCTGTTGCAACACTCTGGTAAATTGGCCGAAACCAACCGCAAACTTTCCGCCGCCAACCGGGCACTGACGGAAACAAAAGCGGCCTTGCAAGGCTCTGAGCAGCGGCTGCTGGCGATTACGCAAGCGATGCCCGCCCATATTGCCTATCTCGACAAGCAGTGGCGCTACACTTTTAGCAATAACCGGTTTGAGGATGTGATGGGCATCAGCCGCGAGGGGCTGATTGGCAAACCGATCACTGATATTTTTCCACCTGCCGTGTTTGCTGGCGTGAAACCGCGCATTGAGCTGGCGCTTAAGGGACAAACGGTCATCACCGAATATGAAATGCCTGCGCAAGGTGGGCATTCTGAGCATGAAACCCGGCATATCCGGTCCACATTTACTCCTGATATGGATGACAAGGGCAAGGTGCTGGGGCTGTTTGTGTTGTCACTGGACATCTCCAGCGAACGGGCGGCCACCGAACTGCTCTTGCGCTCCAAACGCATGGAAACCACGGCACAATTAACCAGCGGGTTGGCCCATGATTTCAACAATATTTTGACCATTGTGCTGGGCAATTTGGCGCGACTATCCAGCGCTAATACGCCTGAAAGCCTGCGCCAGGATATTATTGCCACAACCGAGAAAGCCGCCAAACGCGGCACGCGCATTATTGATGGTTTGATGACCTTTCTGTTTCGCCAGAAATACGCATCGCGAGACACCAATATCAGCCGTATTTTGCGAGAATTGTCTCGGCTGTTTTCCGCTTCACTGCGCGATGGCACGCGGTTGCAGCTTAACTTGCCCGATACCGATATTCGCGCTGAGTTGGACGAAGGTGTGTTTCAGGATGTGGTGCTGAACATGTTGTTCAACGCAAGAGATGCTTTGGCTTCGAGCAAGCAGACTGGACTCATTTCACTCACCGCTAGCATTGTTGATATCAAGCGGGCCGAAACCGAGCCGATTGCGCATCTCAAACTGGTGGTTGAAGATAATGGCACCGGCTTTACCGATATCGCACTGAAGCATGCTGAACAGCCGTTTTTTACCACCAAACAAGAAGGCAAAGGCACCGGGCTTGGCCTTGCAACCGTGCGCAATTTTGTGGAGCGATCCGGCGGTGCTTTAGCACTTTCCAATGGGCAAAACGGTGGCGCAATTGTGTCGTTCCAAATACCTTTAGTCGCGCGATCTGTGGATGAAGATTTAGAGCCTGAACATGCCGACTTTACTGCGCCCGATGGGCAAGACGGCAATAATTTGATGCTGGTGGTCGATGACGACCCGGAATTGCGGGTGCTGATCCGCACCTATGCCAACGCCATTGGCTATCCCGTTGTCGAGGCCGCCTCTGCCGATGAGGCTTGTGCCTTGCTGGAAAACGTTGCTGGCATCTCCGTCGTGGTGTCAGATATTGTCATGCCGGGCCGCAAGAACGGACTGGACCTGGCCAAAAAGGTAAAAGTGCCAATGTTGCTTGTCAGCAGTTTGGAGGATGATAATCCGCTTATTATGGATGCCATGCGACACACACCAGTGCTGAAAAAGCCTTTTGAACAGGCCGATTTTATCCGCGCGCTTGGCGCTGTTGTGCAGGCAAATAAGGGGCCAGAGTCGTCATGAACGGCACACGCGTCAGCATCATCGAGGACGATTCTGATATCGCAGAAATCCTGCTCAGCGCACTTGGCGAGCACGGTTTTGACGCCAAACACTATCCCTCTGCTTCTGATTTTCTGAACGATCGCGACAGTTTTAAGCCCACATTATGCCTGATTGATTTGGGCCTGCCAGACCAGAACGGGCTGGATTTGGTGAAAGAGCTGGATAGCGATGCCAACATTTCAACCATCATCATTTCCGGACGGCGCGGCCTTAGCGACAAGATTGTCGGGCTGGAAATGGGCGCGGATGATTACATCGAAAAGCCGTTTGAAACGGCTGAACTGATCGCCCGCATCCGCACTGTTCTGCGCCGTACAATGCGCTCCCAAGCACGCGAAGACACGGCTAAAAAGGAACGCGCCAGCTTTGCCGGCTGGACGGTTGATTTGCCCAACTATGCCTTGCATGCCAGTGATGGGAGCATGATGCCGCTAAGCCAAGCCGAGATGGAAGTGCTCAAAATTTTCCTAGTTGCGCCAAATCGGCTGATGTCCCGCGCCCATATTCTGGATGCTTTGGCGCTTGATGCCGACAAGAATTATGATCGCTCGATTGATGTGCGCATTTCGCGCCTGCGCAATAAACTGGGCGAAGATTCGCAGAACCCAAAGTTGATAAAAACCGTTTATGGTGCGGGCTATATCTTTGTGGCTGATGTCAGCTGGGAGTGAGCTTTAGCTCATTACGCATGCACTCGATAATCGCCGTTGAGCAGACCTTTATGCGCTCCAAATCGGCATAATCCTCGTGAACAATGCCCCAGAAGCTGCGATTAAAGCTGATTTCTTGAGGCAATATCTGCACCAGATCATCATATCGGCGGGCCATGAAATCGTGGACAATGCCAACCCCTGCTCCTTGCAACACCGCTTCTAGCTGCACATGCACACTGGTGCTGGACAGGCGCGGGCGGAAATTGGGATCGACCAGTGGGATGTAATCCAGCTCCTTGTCGAAAATCAGTTCCGGTACATAACCAATGCCCATAACGCGGTGCAAATCGGCAACGGAAGTAAATGGGCCTTTCTCCTCGACAAAGCTGCGCAGACCATAAAGATGCAAGGAATAATCACAAATCTTTTGCACCTTTAACCGCCCAGTTTTGGGGCGCGATACGGAGATGACAAAATCTGCCTCGCGGTTGGATAGCGAGAATTTGCGCGGCAACGCGATTAACTGAATTTCAAGTAATGGATACTTCTTGCAAAGGTCACTTGCGGCACGGCTGACGATATAGGCCGCCACCCCTTCCGGCACGCCAATTCGTACCGGCCCCGATAGTTTTTCGCCTGAGGTGCCAATGGTCGCTTCGAACTTGATAGCATTGCTTTCCATCATTTTCGCCACCGGCACCAAATCACTCCCCGCCCCGGTTAGCGAATAACCCTTCGGCGAGCGGTCAAACAGTTTGGCACCGATCTCGGCTTCCAGCGAGGCAATGCGCCGCGAGACGGTGGCGTGGTCCACACCCAGCATCGAGCCTGCACGGGTCAGACGACCAGAGCGGGCAACGGCAAGAAAATATCGAATGTCATTCCAGTTCATAACAGCCACTCTTTGCATCAATGACTGTATTGTATTGTGCATTTTTGCACATTGAAAGTTGAAACTATCTGCTTTCCAACACAATGGCCCGCGCTGTAGCATCGCGTTAAAGCTATTTTTGTAATTTTGGAGGCACTCATGCGCACAATCGGACATTTCGTAAACGGCGAGAACATCAAAGGCACCAGTGGCCGCGAGGCGGATGTTTATCTGCCGATGACCGGCGAAGTGCAGGCGAAAGTTGCCTTGGCTTCTAAAGCCGAAGTCGATGCRGTYGTTGCCAATGCWGCAGCAGCGCAGCCWGCTTGGGCAGCGGTTAACCCGCAGCGCCGTGCSCGCGTRATGATGAAGTTTCTGGAACTTGTGCAGCGCGAYTATGATGAGCTKGCAGARTTGCTGGCCAAAGAGCACGGCAAAACWGTKCCTGATGCGCGCGGTGATATTCAGCGCGGCCTGGAAGTTGTTGAATTCTGCGTGGGCATTCCGCATCTGCTTAAGGGCGAACACACCGAAGGCGCTGGCCCCGGCATTGATCTGCACTCCATTCGTCAGCCATTGGGCGTTGTTGCGGGCATCACCCCATTCAACTTCCCGGCCATGATCCCACTTTGGAAAGCCGCGCCCGCGATTGCTTGCGGCAATGCCTTTATCCTAAAACCTTCCGAGCGTGATCCCGGCGTGCCAATGCGTCTTGCAGARCTRTTTTTGGAAGCTGGCCTGCCAAAGGGCATTTTCAATGTCGTCAATGGCGACAAGGAAGCKGTTGATGCGCTGCTCGAYAACCCAACGGTTCAGGCCATCGGCTTTGTTGGCTCCACCGCAATTGCCAAATACATCTATTCGCGCGGCTGTGAAAACGAGAAGCGCGTACAATGTTTTGGCGGCGCGAAAAACCACATGGTTATCATGCCAGATGCCGACATGGACAAGGTTGTCGATGCGCTTATCGGTGCTGGTTACGGCTCCGCTGGCGAGCGCTGCATGGCCATTTCCGTGGCAGTTCCTGTTGGCGAAGATACAGCAGACCGTTTGATGGAAAAGCTCATCCCACGCGTTGAAAGCCTTAAAATTGGCCCTTCCACTGATCCCGCAGCAGATTACGGTCCATTGGTGACAGCAGAAGCGCTGGCACGGGTTGAATCCTATGTTGATCTGGGCGTTGAAGAAGGCGCAAAACTGGCCGTTGATGGTCGTGGTTTTAAACTGCAGGGCTATGAAAACGGTTACTACATGGGCGGCTGCCTGTTTGATAACGTCACCAAGGACATGCGGATTTACAAGGAAGAAATTTTTGGTCCTGTTCTGGCCGTTGTGCGGGCTAAAACCTATGAGGAAGCGCTGGACCTGCCAAGCAGCCATGAATATGGCAATGGCGTTGCGATTTACACCCGTGATGGCGATACGGCGCGTGATTTCACCTCCCGTGTGCAGGTTGGCATGGTTGGCGTGAATGTGCCTATTCCTGTGCCTCTCGCCTATCACACATTTGGTGGCTGGAAGCGCTCTTCCTTTGGCGATTTGAACCAGCATGGTACAGATTCCATTCGCTTCTATACCAAGACCAAAACCATCACATCGCGTTGGCCTTCCGGCATCAAGGAAGGTGCAGAATTCTCAATGCCAACAATGGATTAATGGTCTTTTTGGACTGAGACAAAAGTGGGGTAAAACCATGGATTTCGCATTAACAGAAGAGCAAAGCGCCATTTACGATATGGCGCGCAGCTTTGCCGATGAGAACATCGCGCCTTTTGCGATTGAGTGGGACGAAAAGCGACATTTTCCGATTGATGTCATTCGCCAAACGGCGGAGTTGGGCATGGCCGGGATTTATGTTGGCGAAGAACATGGCGGCTCCGCGCTGAGCCGCCTTGATGCCACGCTGATTTTCGAGGCATTATCCCATGGTTGCCCCACCGTGGCGGCGTTCATCTCCATTCACAATATGTGCGCGTGGATGGTGGATGTTTTTGGCTCGCCTGATATGCGCCAAAAATGGGTGCCAAAACTTTGCTCCATGGAGAAGATTGCCAGCTATTGCCTGACTGAGCCGGGTTCTGGCTCTGATGCGGCGTCGCTGCGCACAACCGCCACCCGCAAAGGCGATACGTTGGTGCTTAATGGCACAAAAGCCTTTATCTCCGGCGGCGGCGTTTCAGATGTCTATCTGGTCATGGTCAGAACCGGCGAGGATGGCCCCTCCGGCATCTCCGCAATTTTGGTCGAAGATGGCACGCCGGGCCTCTCCTTCGGTGCCAATGAGCGTAAAATGGGCTGGAATGCGCAACCCACCGCGCAGGTACAGTTTGATGATTGTGTCGTGCCTGCCGAAAACCTTATTGGCGAAGAAGGTGCCGGTTTTAAATACGCCATGAAGGGCCTTGATGGCGGACGGCTGAACATTTCGGCCTGCTCGCTTGGTGCCGCGCAAAGCGCGTTGGATAAAGCCGCGCGCTATATGCATGAACGTTCGGCCTTTGGAAAACCACTTGCTGGCTTTCAGGCGTTGCAATTCAAGCTGGCAGATATGGAGATCGAACTGCAAGCCGCGCGCGTTTTCTTGCGCCAGGCCGCATGGAAGCTGGACAACGCCACGCCGGACGCCTCGCAACATTGCGCCATGGCCAAACGTTTTGTCACTGACATCGCCTTTAATGTTGCCAATGAGGCGCTGCAAATTCACGGCGGCTATGGCTATTTGGCGGATTATGGCGTTGAGAAAATCGTGCGCGATTTGCGGGTGCATCAAATCCTTGAAGGCACCAACGAAATTATGCGCCTGATCGTAGCGCGCAATCTACTGAAAGACACCGCACCATGAATAACGTTGAAAGCGGCGACGATGTTATCATCCGCGTTGAAGGTGCCATTGGCCGCATAACGCTCAACCGACCCAAGGCGCTCAATGCCATAAGCTACGCGATGGTGAAGCAGATTGATGCCGCTCTGGATGCCTGGTGCGATGACCCGGCAGTTACGGCTGTTGTGATTGATGGCGCTGGCGAAAAAGCCTTTTGCGCTGGTGGTGATATCATGCATTTGTATGAAAATGGCCGTGCGGACCCGGAAGTTGGTCGCCCTTTTTGGGCTGATGAATACCGTCTCAATTCTAAAATTGCGCATTACCCAAAGCCCTATATCGCGCTTATGGACGGCATCACCATGGGTGGCGGCGTTGGTCTGTCGGTGCATGGTTCGCACCGCATTGTGACCGAGCGCAGCATGATTGCCATGCCCGAAGTTGGCATTGGCTTTTTGCCGGATGTTGGCGGCACCCATATTTTGGCGAAAGCACCGGGCCATACCGGCCTATATCTGGGCATGTCCGGCGCACGGATGAATGCTGCTGATGCGATTTTCGCTGGTTTTGCCGATACGCATATCCCCTCAAAAAGCATTAAAAGTTTGATTGAAGCTTTGGCTTCTGGCGTTGACGTGGATGCCGCTTTGAAAAGCATCTCTACCCTGCCCGATGCATGGAAACTGGTAGATTTACAGCCCAAAATATCGACTGCTTTTGATCACTCTACTGCACTACAATGTGTTGCCCACCTCGATACAATGGCAGAAACGGGCGATGAATGGGCCATTCGCACGCGCGATACCATTCGCAAAGCCTCTCCAACATCCGTAGCGGCAACCTTCTACGCCGTTCGAAATGCAGCGACGCTACCCAATTTGGAAGCCTGTCTGGCTGTGGAATATCGCTTTGCATTTCGCACTCTGATCATGCATGATTTTTACGAGGGTGTGCGTGCGGTTCTTGTCGACAAAGACAACAATCCAAAATGGCAGCCCTCGCGTTTGGAAGATGTAACTGACGAGATGATCCTTGCAGCATTTGCCGATATTGGAGAGCGTGAGTGGCGTTTGGCCTGATCAATTTCCGCCATCGACAAAATGTGTAAGGCATCTTCCTACATAATTATAGGAGAACGACATGAGCAAAATCGGGTTTATTGGTCTTGGTAATATGGGTGCGCCGATGGCGATTAATCTGGCCAAGGTGGGTCATAAATTAAAATGCTTTGATGCATCTGCCGATGCCATGCTTGCAACATCCCGGCACGGTCTTGCCTCTGCCACCTCTTTTGCAGATGTGGTGGAAGATGCAGATGTCGTTATCCTGATGCTGCCCAGCGGCTCCATTGTCGCAACCGTTGCCAAAGAAATTCTGCCTGTTATGAAAAAGGGCAGCCTGCTGATTGATTGTTCAACCATTGATGTTGCCTCGGCAAAATCACTGCAAACGGTGGCGGCAAAATTTGGCGTGCACTGCCTTGATGCGCCTGTTTCTGGCGGCGTCGGCGGTGCAACAGCTGGCACGCTCACCTTTATGGTGGGCGGTTCTGCCAAAGCGTTCACAGTGGGCGCGCCATTATTTGAAGCTATGGGCCAACGGGCCGTGCATTGCGGAGATGGCGGGTCCGGTCAGGCCGCAAAAATTTGCAACAATATGCTGCTTGGCATTTCGATGATTGGCGCGTGCGAGGCCTTTTCGTTGGCCGAAAGCCTAGGCCTCTCAAAGGAAGCCTTGTTCAAGGTGATTTCGACGTCCTCGGGATCGTGCTGGTCGGTCAATACGTACTGCCCCGTGCCGGGCGTTGGGCCCAAAAGCCCAGCTGACAACAACTACAAAGCCGGGTTTGCCGCTAATTTAATGCTCAAAGATTTGGGCCTGTCGCAGGTCGCAGCCAGCCAAACCCACGCCAATACGCCGCTGGGTGCACATGCGGCAAAATTGTATAAACAAATGGTAGATGAAGGTCTTGGCGATATGGATTTCTCCGGGATTATCACGCAGATGAAAACCAAAGTTACCACGGATGCAAAAAAATGACTGATACCGTTCTTTTAGAGCGTGATGGCCGCGTTGCCATTCTTACACTCAACCGGCCCAAAGCGCTGAATGCGCTTAATGAGGAACTGCTGCTCGCTTTAACTCAGCACGTTACGGATTTGTCTGCGGACCCTGATATTGGCTGTATCGTGCTCACCGGCTCGCAAAAAGCCTTTGCTGCTGGTGCGGATATCAAGGAAATGGCTGATAAAAGCCATATCGAGATGCTGACAAGTGATCATTTTGGCCGGTTTAATTCCATTGGCACCAGCCGTATTCCAATCATAGCAGCGGTGAGCGGTTATGCGCTTGGCGGCGGCTGTGAATTAGCAATGATGTGCGACATGATCTTTGCGTCTGAAACAGCAATGTTTGGCCAACCGGAAATCAAGCTGGGGGTTATTCCCGGCATGGGCGGTTCGCAGCGCCTGACCCGCGCTGTTGGAAAAGCCAAGGCGATGGATATGATCCTCACCGGCCGGATGATGAACGCTGAAGAAGCTGAACGCAGTGGCCTTGTCGCCCGTATCATTCCTGATGATGACCTGCTTGCTGAAGCACTCAAGGCCGCCCACACCATCGCCAGCTATTCCCGCCCATCGGTGACGATTGCCAAGGAAGCGGTCAATCGCGCCTTTGAATCCTCGTTGGCGGAAGGCTTGCATTATGAGCAGCGCGTTTTCTACGGCCTGTTTGCCACGGAAGACCAAAAAGAAGGCATGGATGCCTTTAGCGAGAAGCGCAAAGCGGACTTCAAGCATAAATAACGCTACGACACTTGCACCTTCGGCGCGTATAGGCCACCTATTGGCCAACAAAAAACGTGCCGGAGTTGCAACACATGGTCGACCTTCCATCCACCCCATCCTTTAGACTTGATGGCAAAAAAGCTTTTGTCACCGGCGGTTCATCGGGCATTGGCCTTGGCTGCGCCGTAGCACTGGCCGAAGTCGGCGCGCATGTGGTGATTGCAGCGCGCGGCAAAGAGCGTTTGGATGAGGCCGTTGCAGCCATCAACGCCAAGGGCATGTCCGCAGAAGCTGTTGTGCTGGATGTTTCAGATATCGCTGCCATGCGCAAAGTTGTTGCAGATCACGGACCGTTTGATGTGCTGGTCAACTGCGCTGGCATCGGGCGTCACAGCAAGGCACTGGATACCACAGAAGAAGATTTCGATTTCGTCGCCGAGGTCAACTGGAAAGCCGCGCATTTTGTGTCTGGTGCGGTAGCCAAAGGCATGATCGACAACGGCATTAGAGGTTCCATCATCCATATTTCATCGCAGATGGGCCATGTCGGCGGCATTGATCGCTCGGTCTATTGCGGTTCCAAACATGCGGTGGAAGGCATGGTCAAATCCATGGCGATTGAATGGGGCGAATATGGCCTTCGCGTCAACACCGTTTGCCCAACCTTTATCCGCACACCTTTGACCGAAGTCACGTTTAACGATCCGGAAAAGATCGCCTGGGTGATGTCCAAGATTAAACTTGGCCGCGTTGGAATGGTCGAGGATATTATGGGCGCTGTGGCCTATCTGGCGACCGACGCATCGTCACTGGTGACCGGCACCTCGATATTGGTCGATGGCGGCTGGACGGCGGGCTAAAGCGCCTCTGCGGTCACGGCTCTCATCTGATCAAAAGCGCGCACGGTTTCAGGGCCAACATCTGTCGCGCCGCCTAAACGGCTGACGGCTATCGCACCCATCGTGTTACCAGCGACAAGGCATGACATTGTCTTGTCGCCATTCAGCCAA
>NVXB01000077.1 GCA_002746425.1 Hyphomicrobiales bacterium
TGATCGCGAAGCGCGCGACCCGTTTGAGCTGATTGATCAGGTGCAAGAAGAACTTGCGCTTGATGCCTCACCCATCGTTTGGCCGCTGGGTTCCGGCTCAACCTTTCAGGGTTGTATCCATTTAAAAACCGGCGTGTTTTTGCACAATACCGGCCCCGGAAAACCTGCTGAGCGTATTCAAACCACGGGCATAATGGACGAAAAGCTCGATGCGTTGGTGGATGCCGAAGTTTTGGCCGAAGCACGCGACAGTGTGGAACTGGCCGCTGGCGGTTATGCCGAATTTGATCACAACAGCTTTCTTGAAGGCCACCTTAGCCCGGTGATTTTCGGCAGTGCCTTGCGCGAATTTTCAGTTAAGGAATTGCTCGATGTTGTGGCGGATTTTGCCCCGTCACCCCAGCCGTTGATGACTGAGAACGGTGAGATTGGGCCAGAAGACAAATACGTTTCCGGCTTCGTCTTCAAGGTTCAGGCTAATATGGACCCCAACCACCGCGATCGCATTGCTTTTTTGCGGCTGGTATCGGGCCATTTCAAACGCGGCATGAAGCTAAAACATGTGCGCACCGGCAAGGCCATCAACGTCCACTCGCCGTTGCTGTTCTTTGCGCAAGACCGGCAAGTTGCCGATGATGCCTGGCCTGGCGATGTGATCGGCATTCCCAACCACGGCACCTTGCGCGTGGGCGATACGTTGAGCGAAAAAGATGGCGTGCGCTTTACTGGCCTGCCAGCTTTTGCGCCAGAAATACTGCGCCGTGTGCGGCTGTCCAACTCCAGCAAAACCAAGCAATTGCGTCAGGGTTTACAGGATTTGGCCGAAGAGGGATTGGCGCAGGTCTTTAAGCCGTTCCTTGGCTCGCAATGGATTGTCGGCGTTGTCGGCATTTTGCAGTTGGACGTGATGGTATCGCGTATTGGCGGCGAATACGGCGCTGAAATCACCTTTGAACCAGCACCGTTTGTGACCGCACGTTGGGTTACCAGCGAGGATAAAATCGCGCTGGAAGGTTTCCGCGACATCAACCAGACAGCTTTCGCTGAAGATCGCGATGGCGCACCGGTTTATCTGGCCCGCAGCCAGTGGGAACTGGACCGCGTGGTCAAGGATTATCCCGAGCTGAAATTCAGCAAAACCAAAGAGCTATAGAGTAAGCGCTGCCTTACGGGCTTCAAACAGAACAATGCCGGTCGAGACCGCAAGGTTGATGCTATCAGCCTGCCCAGCCATGGGAATAAGTGCCAGCTGATCGCAAGCCTGCGTCAACGCATCGGTCAGGCCCTGCTGCTCATTGCCCATCAAAATCACGCTTGGATTGCCATAATCCACCGTGCGGTAATCCACCGCGCCAGCAAGGTGCGTGCCAATGACACGGCCCGGAAAACGCTCTTTCCATTTGATGAAATCGCTTTCAGARGTTTTGACCAGCGGCACATGAAACACCGASCCCATGGACGCACGCACMGCCTCWATYGAGAAWGCRTCSGTRCAATCGCCAATYAAAATGATGCCCTTTGCGCCAACGCAATCCGCTGTGCGCATGGTGGTGCCAAGATTGCCAGGATCACGCACCCGGTCCAGCGCCACCCAAAGGTCATCGCCATTGGGGCGCACCTCTGACAGCGGTGTAAATTGCTGCTCAAAAACGCCCAGCACCATTTGCGGATTGTCTTTGCGAGAAATTTTCTCAAGAACCTGATTGGAAACTTCCAGCACAGAACCACCGGCSGCGCGCACTTTRGCAGCGGCTTGAGCAACGGCATCCTGATCAATAACGGCYTTGCCATARATGATCTGYTCGATGGGCCACTTCTTTTGCAGCGCATCGGTTATCAGCTTGAGRCCTTCACCCAAAAACCGATTGCTCTTATTGCGGTTTTTGCGCAAAGCAAGCCCGCGAATATCCTTGATAATCGGGTTGGAAACACTGGTGACCTGYTTGAAYTGRCCAGGCCGTGCAATCGTTGTTTTTGTTTCTTCAGCCATGATTAGGCCTCCCAGCGGCTATAAAGTGAAGTGGATAATCGGCGGTCATTAGCTTCAGAATTCTGAACCAACACCAACTCGCCACTGGTCAAGGTTCCGGCCCTGTCGCTGAGGCGATCGCGCATCATTTCATGGGTCATAAAGAAACTGGCGCGAATAGCATAGGCTGAAAGGATCATAAAATCCGCCTTTGGCGACAATATTTGGGTGCAGTCATCTAATAGGCCGGGTAAATCATCCATGATCTGCCAGACCTCGCCTTTGGGGCCACGGCCATATTTGGGCGGATCAAGAATAATCCCGTCATAGACATTGCCGCGTCGCCCCTCACGGGCCACGAATTTGACAGCATCATCGCAAATCCAGCGAATAGACTTCTCATCAAGGCCAGACAGGGTCTGATTCTCGCGTGCCCAGGCAATGGCTTTTTTGGAGGCATCAACATGGGTTACTTGCGCGCCAGCGGCAGCTGCCACCAAGGACGCGATGCCGGTATAGCCAAACAGGTTGAGAATTTTGAGTGGGCGTTTTGCTGCCCGAATACGATTTGCAAACCAGGCCCAATGCGCCACTTGCTCTGGGAACACGCCAACATGGCGAAAGGCGGAAAAGCGGCAGATGAAACGCACATCATCAAAACTCATCGACCATTCATCATTTTCGCCCGGCGCGCGCTTCCAGCGTCCCGCACCTTCTTCATCATTGTCGGCAGAGAAAATCGCCAGCGCATCGTCCCACAATTGCGGCGCGCTTTTAGCCCAGATGGCCTGCGCATCCGGCCTGTCGGTAATCACCGGGCCATAACGCTCCAGCTTGCGCCCCTCGCCGCTATCCAGCAGCGCATAATCGGCCCAACCCGGCGTTTCCAGCATTTTGATGTCAGTTTTCATTCCGGCGCATCAACTCATAATCAGCTTAAGTGTGCTGCGGCTATAGCAAATCCCCCCTGCCGACCCAAGCGATGATTGCAGAAATTTCCCCATTCAAATCTTGGCACAAATCTTGGTACAAATCTTGACATTGACGATTAACGTGCATATACACTTAAATATGAACCTTACGCAACCGATCAACTGTCTGACCTTCAACCTGCAACGGGCCGCCCGCTCTTTGGCGCGCGAGCTTGATCAGGCGCTCAAACCCGTTGGCCTGAGCGCGCAGCAATTCACCTCTTTGGGGTTTCTGTCGGGCGGGCAATCTCATTCCACCACCAAACTGGCAGAGCTGCTGGGCACGGATCGCACAACGGTAACCCGCAACATGAATGTGCTGCGCAATAAGGGCCTGGTGGAACAGGCAGAAGATGATGATCAGCGGATCAATGCCATGCAGTTGACGCCGCTGGGCGAACAGTTGTTCCAGCAAGCTCTCCCACTGTGGCGCGATGCCCAACAACAAGTCCTGGCAAAACTGAAAACCACCGATGCAGCTGACTTTATAGGTTCATTACGCCAGCTGTGATCTTATTTAACCATAAACGTGCATCTACACATAAAAACAAAAAGGAAACATCATGCACACTGAAACTCTCTCTCCCACAACACACACAAGCTCAAGAGTTTACACACAATTGGGCGCGCCCCTCCATTGGCTGATAGGAGTCGTTTGGCTCGGCATCATTTTCACGCTGGCAAAATCAGGTTTTTTCGAAAACGCGCTTGGCGAGCCACCGGCACTTGTTTTGGTGGCGGCGTTCGTGCCCTCAATTGGGTTTTACATAGCTTACCGGGTTTCGCCTCATCTGCGCGCATGGGTCGCGGCGCAGGATTTAACCACCATCACCGCCATTCAAGGTTGGCGAATTATGGGCATCTCGTTCCTGTTTATGTTGGAACTGGGGCATTTATCGCCAATTTTCGCCATACCTGCTGGCTTCGGTGATGTCGCTATTGGCCTGGCAGCCGTGCTGGTTACCACAAGCGTTGCCAGAAAAACGACCGGCTGGAAAACCAAATCTTATACCTTGATTGCACTTGGCATGCTCGATTTTGCCATCGCCTTCAGCACCGCAACCTTCTCCATCGAATTGGGCCCGCTGGCCGTCTCCGGCCTTCCCTATTCTGATATCGTGCAGCACTACCCAATCGTTTTAATACCAGCGTTTTGGGTGCCGTTTTTTGCTCTCATGCATTTGATCGCTTTTCTGAAATTGCGCTCCGAAAGCTAAGGCCACCAAAACCATGCCGGGATAGCGCCGCCAAGCCCTATCCCGGCATCAGGCGAACAGCCTATTTTTGAGGCGTCACGCTCAGCAGAGCGGGAACACACCAATCCACAGCCGCCTCAGCTAATTGCTCGCCCTGAACCGTGCACATCACGTCAAGCGCAGCATCGGGCAATGACAAGACACCGGCCAAAAAATATTCAGTGCCGCCTGAACTTGCCGGAGTGTTATCACGGTGGAAATCCAAACGTATGCCATTCAAACCGGTAACAGTTTGGTCCAATTGCATGGATATAGACCTATCCGCCACTGCCAAAAACAGCATGCGCGGCGTTTGCGCGCCCAGAGGCACTGAAAACTCAACACCTGAGCCCGTATAGCGCCGGGTGGGCGCCTCATTATAATCGGGTAAGTCTATGGCAAACCGATTGCCATCCAGCTCAAATATAGCTGAAATTGTTGGTTCGTTGTTTTCATTATTTGCGAAAARCCAGCCCCCAAYCAATGCGGCGAAAACCAGTAGAAAAACGCACAAGGATAGCCAAAACGGCTTTGTTTTTAGTATCATCACGACAGACCTTAGAATTATCTTTTTTGTCGGATTCTGCGCCTAACCGGGAATTATTAGGCTATAATCACCACATACTTGCTGAAACGCAGTGCGATATGCAAGTTCCAATAGAAACAAGAAATGTAGGAGCATCCCCATGGACATGTCAGGCGAATACAAAATTTTGGCATCACGCGAGCAAGTTTGGGCAGCGCTTAATGATCCTGCTGTTCTGAAAGAATGCATTCCTGGTTGCGACARCCTWGAGATGATATCTGATACGGAAATGACGGCTCAGGTCACCGCCAAGGTTGGCCCTGTTAAAGCCAAGTTCAAAGGCGCCATCACCCTGTCAGACATCAATCCGCCAGAGAGCTACAAAATCACCGGCGAGGGCAAAGGCGGCGTGGCAGGTTTTGCCAAGGGCGGTGCAGAAGTGCGCCTTACCAAAGAGGGTGACTTCACCATTTTGCACTACACAGCCAACGCGCAGGTTGGCGGCAAATTGGCGCAGCTTGGTTCGCGTTTGATCGATTCCACGGCCAAGAAAATGGCCAATGATTTTTTTGGCAACCTAGCAGACAAGCTTGGTCAGGCAGAACCAGATGAGAAAAAAGAAGAGGATGAAACACTCCTCGAAGAAATCGCAGACATTGCCGAAGATGTGAAAGAAACCATTGTCGATGCCGCTCACAAAGTRGGYGATGCCGTGGAGCACGCAGAGGAAGCGCTGGAAGAAGAAGCCAGCAAGAACACGCTTGGTGGCCCGATCATGTGGGGATTGATAGCTTTAGCTGTTTTGATCGGCGGCTTGCTTTATTCCAACAGCTAGCCAAATGCTGTTTTCCACGGGTTTTGCCCAACAACCACCGTGGAATTTACCGTGGAAATCAATCATTGGTCCACAAAGCTGCATTACACCAAAGTGCTGTCTTGACCGGGGGCACGAAAGAGATAAAGCTGTCCTAATACAATAATATACTGTGGTGATTTGAGCTGGTGACAACCAGAACCAGCATGCTGCCCAAAAATTTCATGTTTTTGGCACACTGCAAATGAGTAACCGATTTGGGAGGAATCGTATGACCAAAGTTTCGATGACCGTAAACGGGCGAGATGTTTCGCGCGAAGTGGAAGACCGCACATTGCTGGTCGAATATATCCGCGAGAATTTAAGCCTCACCGGCACCCATGTTGGCTGCGATACATCGCAATGCGGTGCGTGCGTTGTGCATGTTGATGGCAAACCGATTAAAAGCTGCACCATGTTGGCCGTCCAGGCCGAAGGCACCAGCGTCACCACCATTGAAGGCCTTGCCAAGGATGGTGAATTGCATCCGGTTCAGGCGGCTTTCAAGGAAAATCATGGCCTGCAATGCGGGTTCTGCACGCCTGGCATGATTATGACGGCCACGGATATGATCAAGCGCCATGGCGCCGATCTGGACGAGGCCACTATTCGCGCTGAGTTGGAAGGCAATATCTGCCGCTGCACGGGTTACCACAACATTGTGAAATCCATTAAGGCAGCCTCAGAACAAATGGCCAGCTAGGCCTGCGTTCTGAAGCGGATATGACATTTTTCATCATGATTGCGACAACAAAAAAATAATAAGCGCATGACTGATCTGCCCAACAGGAGGAACTGAAAATGGGTGTAGAAGGAATTGGCGCACGCGTGCTGCGCAAAGAAGATAAGCGGTTTATTACTGGCAAAGGCCGCTACACAGACGATTTCAAAATCCCCGGCATGCATTTCGCAGCGTTTGTGCGCTCACCGCATGCCCACGCCAAGGTAAACGGCATTGATTCTGCCGCCGCACTTGCTATGCCCGGCATTATTGCTGTGCTTGATGGCAATGAGCTGGTTGGCGATGGCATTGGTAACATCATTTGCGGCTGGATGCTCCACTCCAAGGATGGCAGCCCGATGAACATGGGTGCCTGGTCCGCTTTGGCGACCAAATCTGTGCGCTATGTGGGTGATGCTGTGGCCGTGGTTATCGGCGAAACGCAGGAACAGGCCCGCACCGCAGCTGAAGCTGTTGAGGTGGATTACACCGAATTGCCCGCCGTCGTTGATGCTGTTGATGCCCTGAAAGATGGCGCGCCACAACTCCATGAAGAAGCCGCCAATAATTTGATTTTCGATTGGGAAATCGGCGAAAGCTCTGATGTTGCAGAAGCCTTTAGCAAGGCCACCAAAACCGTCAAAATTGACATTAGAAACAACCGCCTTGTGCCAAATCCGATGGAACCTCGTGCGGCTCTCGCAGCCTATGATGAGGCAGAAGACCATCTGACACTGCACACCACCAGCCAAAACCCGCATGTGGCACGTCTTGTACTGTCCGCGTTCTATAATGTGGCACCAGAGCATAAATTACGCGTGATTGCGCCTGATGTTGGCGGTGGATTTGGGTCCAAGATTTTCATCTACCCAGAGGAAATCGTCTGCCTGTGGGCTGCCCGTAAAACCGGCGTGCCAGTAAAATGGACCAGCGATCGCACCGAAGCCTTTTTAACAGATGCTCATGGCCGCGACCACACATCCACGGCAGAAATGGCCTTTGATGACAACAACAAAATGCTGGCCCTGAAGGTCGACACTGTTGCCAATCTTGGCGCTTACATGTCGCTGTTCTCCTCTTCCGTGCCAACATATCTCTACGCAACATTGCTATCGGGGCAATATAATATCCCGGCAATTCACTGCAATGTGCGCACGGTTTATACCAACACTGCACCGGTGGATGCGTATCGCGGCGCGGGTCGCCCAGAGGCAAGCTTTTTGCTGGAACGTTTGGTGGAAACTGCGGCACGCGAGCTGGGTGAAGACCCGGCAGAGCTGCGCCGCAAAAACTTCATCACCGAGTTCCCTCATCAAACGCCGGTCATCATGGCTTATGATGCGGGTGATTTTGAAGCCCACCTACAAAAGGCTCAAGATGCAGCGGATGTTACAGGTTTTGCAGGCCGTAAGGCAGAAGCTGCTTCACGCGGCAAGCTGCGCGGCCTTGGCATGTCCTGCTATATTGAAGCATGCGGCATTGCACCCTCAGCGGCCGTCGGCTCGCTGGGCGCTGGCGTTGGCCTTTGGGAATCTGCAGAAGTACGGGTTAACCCGGTTGGCACCATTGAAATTCTAACCGGATCGCATTCGCATGGTCAGGGCCATGAAACCACCTTTGCCCAGCTCGTATCCGAGCGCTTCGGCATTGGGGTGGACAGTGTGCAAGTTGTGCACGGTGATACCGACAAGGTTCAGTTCGGCATGGGCACTTACGGTTCCCGCTCCGGCGCGGTGGGCATGTCGGCCATCACCAAAGCTCTGGACAAGGTGGAAGCCAAGGCCAAGAAGATTGCCGCGCATCTGCTGGAAGCAGCTGAAGGCGACATCGTCATTGAAGATGGTGAAGCCAAAGTGGCGGGCACGGATAAATCCATGCCTTGGGCCAATGTGGCGCTTGCCGCCTACACGGCTCACAATCTGCCAGAAGGCATGGAGCCGGGCCTCAAAGAAGGCGCGTTCTACGATCCAACCAACTTCACCTTCCCATCTGGCACTTACATTTGCGAAGTGGAAGTTGATCCATCAACCGGCGTCACCGACATTGTTCAGTTTGTCGCCTGTGATGAYTTYGGCAACATCATCAATCCGATGATTGTGGAAGGTCAGGTCCATGGCGGTCTGGCACAGGGTATCGGACAGGCTCTGCWGGAACATGCTRTTTATGACGAGCATGGCCAGCTATTRTCGGCATCCTACATGGATTAYGCCATGCCGCGCGCCGATGATCTGCCAAATTTTGATGTGTCCAATACGGTTACGGCCTGCCCCGGCAATCCGCTGGGCATCAAGGGCTGCGGCGAGGCCGGTGCAATCGGCTCACCRCCTGCTGTCATCAATGCAATCACCGATGCTATCGGAACCAACGAGCTGTCAATGCCAGCGACCCCGGCCAAAGTCTGGGAAGCCATTCAGTCAGCAAATCCTGCACAAGCTGCAGAATAATCGGGAGGAATTCAAACTATGTATGAAACCAATTATCACCGCCCGGCCAGCGTAGAAGATGCTGTTCGGCTGTTCTCMGGCGCAGAAGAYGCAAAGTTTCTGTCCGGYGGCCAAACATTGCTGCCAACCATGAAACAGCGCCTTGCCGCGCCATCGGATGTGATTGATCTCACCCACATTCCGGCCATGCAGGGCATTACAGTTGAGGGCGACACCATCAGTATTGGTGCAGCAACATCCCATGCCGATGTCGCAAACTCTGCCGACATTGTTGCCAAATTGCCTGCCTTGGCAGAACTGGCCTCGCATATTGGCGACCCTCATGTGCGCAATATGGGCACGCTTGGCGGCTCTGTCGCCAACAATGATCCAGCTGCGGATTACCCCGCGGCGGTTCTGGCGTTGAACGCAACTGTTCACACCAACACCCGCACCATTACCGCAGAGGCGTTTTTCACGGGCTTGTTTGAAACCTCATTGGAAGAAGGTGAAATCATCACCCACATTTCCTTCAAGGTTCCACAAAACGCGGCCTACGCAAAATTCCCCAACCCAGCCTCGCGCTATGCCATGGCTGGCGTATTCGTTGCCAAATATGGTGATGGCTCCGTACGCGTGGCCGTAACAGGCGCAGGTTCAGATGGTGCCTACCGGCATGAGGGCATGGAAGCCGCACTTTCTGGCAATTGGTCTGGCGATGCAATCGCGGGCACGAGCGTTGATGAAAGCGCTATGTTGTCCGACATTCACGGCTCCGCCGCCTACCGCGCCAATCTGGTTAAAGTAATGGCCAAGCGCGCTGTAGAAGCCGCAAGCTAAATCACACTAAACTTGTGTAAAAATACTCTGCCGCCGTGATCTTTATCACGGCGGCATTTCATTAACAGGCAATCAGGTTTACTGTTTGTAGATCAGATCAGTCTGGTAACTTTTAATACGCAGTTTTTAGCCGCGTCATTCATCGCGGTGCAAATAGATATAATTTGTCAGGTTACGGTGTTTTATGACTTTTATTCGCACGCTCTCCGCAGCACTTCTCACCTTGTCATGTCTGACATACCCAGCGCAGGCACAGCAATCCAGCGATGCAGTCGCCCCTGAAGGAAGCACAGATGAGCCTGCTGTTGCAGCGGTCGTAATGCCGCCTGAGGTTAATTTGTCAGGCAAGGTTCTTCCAAGAGTTCGCTCTGCAAACTGGATGGCCGTCACCGCCAATCCATTGGCCAGTGAAGCTGGTGCAGCCGTGCTGCGCAATGGCGGCAATGCCATTGATGCAATGGTCGCCATTCAGCTAACCCTTGGCCTTGTCGAGCCTCAATCATCCGGATTGGGCGGCGGTGCGTTTCTGGTTTATTGGGATGCAGAGCAAAAACGCCTGACAACTTTTGATGGCCGCGAAACCGCGCCGATGGCCGCCCTGCCAACTCTGTTTCAGGACGATGAAGGCCAGCCGTTAAAATTCTTTGACGCCGTTGTTGGTGGCCGTTCTGTCGGCGTGCCCGGCACACCCATGCTGTTGCAGGCTGTGCATGGTCGATACGGCTCTCAACCTTGGGCCACTTTGTTTGACGGCGCTATTGGTATGGCCGAAGATGGTTTTACCGTCTCCCCGCGCATGGCAAATTCCATTGCCCGCGATGCCGACCGCCTATCCCGTTATGAGACCACCCGTTCCTATTTCTTCAAAGCCGACGGTTCTCCGCTGGCTGCTGGCGATACGCTTAAAAACCAGGCCTATGCCGACACGCTGCGTTTGATTTCCGAGCAGGGTATGGATGCGTTTTACAAAGGCCCTATCGCCAAGCAGATTGTTGATGCGGTGCAGAACGCAGAAGGCAATCCCGGTGTTATGACACTGGCTGATTTGCAGAATTATCGCATCAAAGAGCGTGCGCCGGTTTGTGTGGAATATCGCGGTTATGATGTGTGCGGCATGGGACCTCCTTCATCTGGTGCCCTAACCGTTGGCCAAATTCTTGGCACCCTGCGCGCTTATGATCTCAAAGGCCTTGGCCCCAACAGCCCGCAAGCATGGCGCTTGATCGGCGATGCTTCGCGCCTCGCTTTTGCTGATCGTGGCCGCTACATGGCCGATAGCGATTTTGTGCCTATGCCCACCAAAGGGCTGATTGCCGAAGGCTATCTTGCCAATCGCGGTGTCTTGTTGCGCGAAGGCCGTTTGGAAGACGTTTCAGCGGGCGAGCCGGAATTTGACCACGCGCTTTTGCTGGCCGATGACGAGTCCATAGAGCTACCTTCCACCAGCCATTTTGTGGTGCGTGACCGGGCTGGCAATGTCGTTTCAATGACAACAACAATTGAAAACGGGTTTGGCTCTCGGGTCATGGCTGGCGGTTTTCTGCTCAATAATGAGCTGACCGATTTTTCATTCCGCACCCACCGCAATGGYGTGCCAATTGCCAATCGGCTAGAGCCGGGCAAGCGCCCACGCTCTTCCATGTCACCAACCATCGTCATGCGCGGCGGATCGCCTTAYCTGGCCATTGGCAGCCCCGGYGGCAGCCGTATCATCGGCTATGTTRCACAGRCYATYATCGCCCATTTAGACTGGGATATGCGCATTCAAAGCGCCATTGCCATGCCGCATCTGGTCAACCGTTTTGGCACTTATGATCTGGAAGAAGGCAGCGARGCSGAAGCCATGGCCCCCATTCTGGAAGGCATGGGTTACAAGGTAAATATTCGCGGTTTGAATTCCGGCATTCAYGCYATTCGCATTTCGGAYAGYAAYAARATGGAAGGCGGYGCTGATCCGCGCCGYGARGGYGTYATTATAGGCGAATGAGGTTTTCACCACGCTGGCGCAAAACATCATGACTCCGCTAGAATTTCATTTTTTTGACAAGAACCCAGATGGAAGCCGGTCTTGGCTCAAGACATGGCCAGATGAGGTGGATTTTGCGCAGGCAAAATCCCAAATGAAAAAACTTGTCGCGCAATTGCCGCCGCCCGCACCGGGCGACATGGAGGCGCAGGTCAACTTGAAAAAAAGCAGCGTTCCTTTTGGCATCGGCACGGGCGGCTACACCGGCGAAGCATGGCTTGCACTGGACCGCATCACGGCGCATTGGGCGCTGCTTTATTGGGAGCGGTCTTATGATTCCGAGCCCGCGGAATTTGCCACCCAAAGCCTGAGTGATGCCTGTAATTTCTACCTTGCAGCTTTGCGTTTTTGGGATGGGACATCGAGCATGATGGATGTGAACCCCGATGACCCAAAGGATTACAGACATGTCTACGATCATGCCTATACATCGTACCCCGGATCCACACGCTATAGTTACAAGGTTCCAGAGTTTTTCAGCAGCATTCAAAAGCAGCTAGCTGAACGAGGCATTTGCAACGCGATTGTCACTAAGGATGATGAATTATTGGGCCCATTGGTGAAGTTGGTTCACAACAATGGCAAGCTGTGCCTGACGCATAAATGGCTTGGGAACACTTGCTGGTTCCAAACACCCCGTTATGCCATTTCAGCCTTTATCCTGGCCAATACAAAAACCATGGCATTCCAACCAGATGATAAATCCATTCTGGCAATGGCCGGGTAACAAGGTAAAATCTTTGCCCTCAACTGCGGTTAACGCAGGAGAATAACCCACCCGCCTTGCGCGCGCGCGCTTCCACCGTTTTGGCCAGGCGTTTATGGCCAGCGCTGGGGTTGCGCGGATCGCGGCGCAGCGGGTTGGGTAGTGCGGTGGCCAATAAGCTGGCTTCTTTCATCGTCAAGCGGGATGCCGTTTTGCCAAAATAACGCCGCGATGCCGCCTCCGCACCATAGATGCCGGGTCCCCATTCCACGATATTGAGATACAGCTCAACGATACGCCGCTTCGACAAAATCAGATCACCATAAAGCGCCAGTGGCACCTCAATGCCCTTGCGCACATAAGACCGGCTTGGCCACAAAAACAGGTTTTTCACCAATTGCATGGTGACAGTACTGGCCCCGCGCGGCTGGCCGCCATCGATAAGATCATCGATCACAACTTCCACCGCCTGCCAATCGACACCTTTGTGCAGGCAATAGCGTGCATCCTCAGATGAAAGCACCACATTTATCAAATTGGGAGAGATGGTTTCGATATCCATCCAATGCCGGGTCAGGCCCTGCCCTTCCGCCAAACGCCAAAGCATCAAAGTAGAGGCTGGCGGCGCTACAAATATGTAGGCGGGGATCAAAAACAGCGGCGAAAGCAACAGGATAAGAACAAAAAGCACAAACCGCCGCAACCAGCGCCGCGCCGTGGTGGGCGCGCTTAGCAAGCCGCGAATAATACCGCCCCGTGTACGTCGATTTGATCTGCCTGACTTTGCCAAAGTATCTTTCCATAAATATGCGCGCAATAATCGCCGTGCATCTGCCCTTTATCTATAGCCAGTTTTATAGGGCTACGCGTATTTTTTACCATGATCTATTTCAGGAATTACCGACAAAATCAGCATTGTGATGACACAGCCAGCGCGCGCTGATATCACAATGCAAAAGTTCATATGCTGATGAGACCATGCCAAAGCATTCCAACACACTTGAAAAATTATTGGCGGCCCACGCCCGGAAAATAGACCAATTGCTGCAATCCACTATTGCAGAACGTGCCGGAGGCGACACACCCAAACGCCTGTGTGACGCGATGAATTACGCTGCAACAAACGGCGGCAAACGTTTGCGCCCGTTTCTTGTGTCGCAGACCGCAGCCATGCTGGGGCGACAGGACCAAGGCGTGTTGATGGCCGGTGCCGCGCTGGAATGCATTCACAGCTATTCGCTGGTTCACGATGATTTGCCCGCTATGGACAATGACGATCTGCGCCGAGGCAAGCCCACAACCCACAAAGCTTATGACGAAGCGACCGCCATTTTGGTGGGTGATGCGCTGCAAACATTGGGTTTTGAGTTGCTCAGCGATGAAATCATTCATGTAGACCCGGCCAAGCGCTTAATCCTTATACAAGAGCTGGCAAAAGCCTCTGGTGCGGCTGGCATGGTTGGCGGTCAGTTGCTCGATTTGGCGGCAGAGGGCCGTTTTGATGGTGCGCGCCCGGTGCAATCCGAGCCATCAATCCGCGCCATGCAAGCCATGAAAACCGGCGCGCTCTTGCGGTTTGCCTGCGTAGCTGGTGCTGAGCTTGCCGATGCATCCCCTCATGACATTGATACCATGCGCCAATTTGGCGAGATCATCGGTTTGGCTTTCCAACTGGCCGATGATATTTTGGACCGCACCGGCAGCGCTGCCAGCCTTGGTAAATCCGCAGGCAAGGATGAGGCCGCCGGAAAAGCCACCCTGGTCGATTTTTTAGGACTCGAACAAGCCAAGGTGCATTTGGACAAACAGGTGAAAGCCGCCCACGCCATACTTGACGGCTACGGCTCTGATGCCGATATATTAAAGCAGACTGCAAGTTTTATTGCCCACCGCCTGTCTTAAATTTTATTCCAAAGCACTGTTTGACCATGCCCAATGTCTTTTTCACGTCCGATACTCATTTCGGGCACGAATCTATCATTCGTCTGTGCGAGCGACCTTTTGAAAGTGTCGAGGCCATGAACGAAGCCTTGATTGATAATTGGAATGCAAAAATCAGCAAAAAAGACATTGTTTTCCACCTCGGTGATTTCTCAATGGGGACGGATACGCCGCCAAGTGTATTTGCCAAGCGGCTCAATGGCACAATCCATCTGATTGAAGGCAATCATGATCAAAAAACCATTCGCGATCATGCCGATTGTTTCGCCTCCATTCATCAAATGAAAACGATCTCGGTTGAACGCCAAAAGATATTCCTGTGCCACTATCCCATGCGCGAATGGGACCATGCCTGGCGCGGAACTTGGCACTTATTTGGCCATGTGCATGGCCGGTTAGACAGCCAAGAACATTCAAAAAGTCTGGATGTCGGCGTTGATAGCCATGGTTACAAACCGCTGGCGTTTGAGGAGCTACAGGCCATCATGGCTGAGCGACAAAACTTCCCTCAATTCGCGGCGGAAAATTCGATAGAACCTTAGCTGCCTAGTCCAAAACGGTTTTCGATATAATCATCAACCATTGTGCGAAAGTCTGCTGCAATGTTTGGTCCGCGTAGCGTCGCGGCTTTCTTACCATCGACAAAGACCGGCGCGGTTGGATTCTCTCCGGTTCCGGGTAGTGAAATCCCGATATCCGCCTGTTTACTCTCGCCGGGGCCATTGACGATACAGCCCATAACGGCCACTTGAAGCGATTCAACACCGGGGTATTTTTCACGCCATAGCGGCATATTCTCGCGAATATCGCTTTGRATTTTTTCCGCCAGYTCCTGAAACACGGTCGATGTCGTGCGCCCACARCCCGGACAAGCCGCAACAATCGGCACAAAGGCGCGAAAGCCCATGGTTTGCAGCAATTCCTGCGCAACTTGCACCTCTTGRGTGCGGTCMCCRCCRGGYGCYGGRGTCAAAGAAATGCGGATCGTATCGCCAATRCCCTGCTGCATTAAAATGCCAAGGGCAGCTGAGGAGGCAACGATACCTTTGGAACCCATGCCCGCCTCGGTTAGCCCAAGGTGCAGCGCATAATCACAGCGTTCTGCCAATTTGGTGTAAACCGCCACAAGGTCTTGAATCTGGCTCACTTTTGCCGACAATATAATCTTGTCCCGCGACAGGCCAATATCTTCAGCCAGTTTCCCGGACATCAAACCAGATTGGATAATCGCTTCATGCACCACTTCGGGCGCAGATATAGGCGCTTCTGATTTRGCGTTTTCATCCATCARRCGCGTGAGCAAACCYTGATCCAGMGAGCCCCAATTCACGCCRATACGAACAGTTTTATTGAGCTTAATCGCTGTCTCAATAATTTGGGTAAATTGCTTGTCTTTCTTTTTACCAAAACCAACATTGCCCGGATTAATCCGGTATTTCGCCAGCGCTTCGGCACAAGCTGGATGATCCGCCAACAATGTGTGGCCGATATAGTGAAAATCGCCGATCAGAGGCACATCGAGACCCAGAATATCCAGCCGCTCGCGGATCACGGGCACAGCGGCCGCTGCTTCATCGCGATCAACCGTAATGCGCACCAGTTCTGAACCCGCGCGCGCCAGCTCGGCCACCTGTTTTACCGTTGCATCAATATCGGCAGTGTCAGTATTGGTCATGGATTGCACAACAATAGGCGCATCGCCGCCAACAAGGACATTGCCGACTTGGACGCCGACACTTTTCCGGCGCGCCGCTGGTTTGGAGATGTAGCTCATTGGCTCAATCCAGTTCGTTGTGCATTGCAAAATTTTCTCATCACTCTCTATATAGTGACAAAGCAGAACACCAGCAAAGGTTCGCCAAATGTCACAGTCACCATTGTCCGGCAAAAACGCCATTATCACAGGCTCGACCTCGGGTATTGGGCTTGGCATTGCCCGCCAATTGGCGAAGGCAGGTGCCAATATTGTGCTTAATTCATTCACAGATAGCGCTGATGATCATGCGCTGGCGGATCAACTGATCAAGGATTTTGGTGTTAAGGCGCTGTATATCAGCGCCGATATGTCCAACCCTGTTGCCTGTGCTGCCCTGGTGGAAAAAGCCACTGAGCAATTGGGGCCCATTTCCATTCTCGTCAACAATGCGGGCATTCAGTTTGTTGCCCCGGTTGATGAATTTCCGACGGAAAAGTGGGATGCCATCATGGCCATCAATCTGTCATCGGTTTTTCACACCACCAAAGCTGCCATTCCCGGCATGAAAAAGTTTGGTTGGGGCCGCATTGTCAACATTTCGTCAGCCCACGGTCTTACAGCATCGCCGTTTAAATCTGCTTATGTCGCAGCCAAACACGGCGTTATTGGCTTTACCAAAGCTGTCGCGCTTGAACTGGCAGAGCAGAACATCACCAGTAATGCGGTATGCCCGGCTTATGTTCTGACACCGCTGGTGGAAGCGCAAATTCCCGAACAGATGAAAGTGCACAATATGGACCGCGAAACGGTTATTCGCGAAGTTATGCTGTCACGCCAACCCACCAAGGAATTTTCAACGGTAGAGCAAATTGGAGATATTGTGGTCTTCCTATGCAGCGACGCCGCAGCACAAATCACCGGCACACCGATTTCCGTTGATGGCGGTTGGACAGCGCTTTAGCGCCATTCAACCATTTGTTGAGCACCATCAGGCGCTCTCAACAACAACCAACAAATCTTTCGCATCAATCTGGTCACCGGCTTTCACCAGCACCTCTGTCACCTTGCCATCATTTTCCGCGTGAATAGCCGTTTCCATTTTCATCGCTTCAATCGATAGCAACACATCACCCGCCGTTACTTTTTGCCCGGCTTTGACATTGATCTGCGAGATAACCCCGGGCATTGGTGCCGCAACATGGGCCTCGTTGCTGGCATCCGCCTTCTGGCGCGCAACCACGGCATCAGCCCGGTTGCGATCCGGCACTTTGACGATGCGGGGCTGGCCATTCAGCTCGAAAAACACCCGCACCATACCCTCATCATCCGGCTCGCCAATGGCCTGACAACGCACCACAAGGGTTTTGCCCTTTTCCAGATTGACCAGAATTTCATCGCCCGATTCCAGCCCATAGAAATAAACCGGCGTGGGCAACACGCTGACGGGGCCATAGACCGCCTGCGCGCGCGCAAAATCTGTGAACACTTTTGGRTACATCAAATAGGATGCCAGCTCATTRTCGCTGACCGGRCGCTCGATAGCYTCTTCAATATCGCTACGYTCCTGCGCAAAGTCAGCAGGTGGCAATAATGATCCAGGAACCACGTCAATCGGCGTTTCGCCCTTCAAAACCTTCTTCTGCAAGGCTTTTGGCCAGCCATTGGGCGGTTGACCAAGATCGCCATGCATCAGTTGAACAACGGAATCGGGGAATGCAATATCCTTATCCGGGTCTTGAACATCTGCCACCGAAAGCTCTGACGAAACCATCATCAACGCCATATCGCCCACCACCTTGGAAGACGGTGTTACCTTGACGATATCGCCAAACATCTGGTTCACATCGGCATAGGTTTGCGCAACCTCGTGCCAGCGGCTTTCCAGCCCAAGCGAACGAGCCTGTGCTTTTAAATTGGTGAATTGACCACCGGGCATTTCGTGCAGATAAACCTCAGACGCACCCGCTTTCAGATCAGGCTCAAACGCCGCGTATTTATTGCGCACTGCCTCCCAGTAGAACGAAATCTTGCGGATCGCTTTTGGATCAAGCGTCGTATCACGCTCAGAGCCCTTTAGGGCCTCAACAATTGAACCAAGACAAGGCTGTGACGTCAGCCCCGAAAAGGCATCCATGGCGGCGTCTACCGCATCCGCACCAGATTCAACGGCCGCCAACACGGTGGCGGCGGAAATACCGGATGTATCGTGCGTGTGGAAATGAATGGGCAGCTCAGTTTCTTCGCGCAGCGCCGTGATTAACACCCTGGCCGCATTTGGTTTCAACAACCCGGCCATGTCTTTCAGGCCGATAATATGTGCGCCAGCTGCCTCCAGCTCCTTGGCCAGATTGACGTAGTATTTCAGATCATATTTAGCTCTATCCGGGTCCAGAATATCGCCCGTGTAGCAAATCACGCCTTCGCACAATTTACCCGCTTCACGCACCGCATCCATCGAGACACGCATGTTTTCCACCCAGTTGAGGCAGTCAAACACTCGGAATAAATCAACCCCGCTGGACGCTGCCTTGGCAACAAAATCTTGCACCACATTGTCTGGATAATTGGTGTAGCCAACGCCATTGGAGCCACGCAAAAGCATTTGCAGCAACAGATTCGGCACTTCCTCGCGAATTTTCTCAAGGCGCTCCCAAGGATCTTCCTGCAAAAACCGCATCGCCACATCAAAGGTGGCACCGCCCCAGCATTCCAGCGAGAACAAATTTGGCAACGCCGTGGCATAGGCACTGGCGATATTGACTATATCATGGGTGCGCATACGCGTGGCCAACAGGCTTTGGTGGGCATCGCGCATCGTGGTGTCGGTGATGAGCACGCGGGTCTCAGCGCGCATCCATTTTGCAAAGGCTTCTGGTCCGTCCATATCCAGGCGTTGCTTGGTGCCGGGGCGTGGCTCGTCATCAAAAATCGGCACGATGGGTTTTGCCGCTTCTGGATCAGGCTTGCGCCGACCTTTAACTTCTGGATGACCATTGACGGTAACATCGGCAATGTAGGTCAAAAGCTTTGTCGCCCGGTCGCGGCGAGACAGGATGTCGAACAGCTCCGGCGTTGTATCAATAAACCGCGTTGTGTAGCGGTTTTCCTGAAAATCGGGATGACCAATGATGTTTTCCAGAAACAGCAAATTGGTGGCAACGCCGCGAATACGGAACTCGCGAAGAGCCCGATCCATCCGTTGAATCGCCTCCATTGCCGCTGGTGCCCAAGCTGTGATTTTCTCCAAAAGAGGATCATAAAACCGGGTAATCACCGCACCAGAATAGGCCGTGCCGCCATCCAGACGAATGCCAAACCCAGTAGCGCCGCGATAGGCCGTGATGCGGCCATAATCTGGAATAAAGTTTTGTTCCGGGTCTTCTGTTGTAATGCGGCATTGCACGGCGTGGCCGTTCAAACGCATATCGCCTTGCTTGGGAACACCAGAAGAAGCCTCGCCAATGGTCGCACCATCAGCAATGTGGATTTGCGCCTTTACAATATCAACGCCGGTCACTTCCTCGGTAACGGTGTGTTCCACCTGCACACGCGGATTGACCTCAATAAAGTAGAATTTGCCGCTATCAATATCCATCAGGAATTCGACAGTACCAGCACCGCAATAATCTGCTGTTTTGCCAATTTTAAGCGCGTAGTTACACAGCTCATCACGCTGCTCTTGCGACAGGTAGGGCGCGGGTGCGCGCTCAACAACTTTCTGGTTACGGCGCTGAACAGAACAATCTCGTTCAAACAAATGCACCAGATTGCCATGGGAATCGCCTAGAAGCTGCACCTCTACATGCCGGGCGCGCTCGACCAGTTTTTCCAGATAAACCTCGTCCTTGCCAAAGGCAGCCCGCGCTTCGCGTTTGCCCTCCAGCACTTCGCGCGATAGTTCATCAGCGCTGAAAATGGATCGCATACCACGGCCACCACCACCCCAGGATGCTTTGAGCATTACCGGATAGCCAACTTCTTTTGCGAGTTTGTGCACTTCGTCCATATCGTCGGGCAACGGGCCTGTCGCTGGCACCACCGGGACACCTGCTTTCATCGCTAAATTGCGCGCCGATACCTTGTTGCCCAAAGAGCGCATTGTTTCCGCCGTTGGGCCGATAAAAACAATGCCCGCCTGCACACATGCATCGACAAATTCCGGGCTTTCGGACAGAAATCCGTAACCAGGATGGATAGCGTCTGCGCCGGATTCCTTAGCAACACGCAAAATCTCATCAATCGATAAATAAGCTTCAATTGGCCCCATTTGCTGCGTCAGATGCGGCCCACACCCAATCTGATAGGCCTCATCAGATTTGAACCTGTGCAAGGCGAGCCTGTCTTCCTGCGCAAAAACCGCGACAGTTTTCAGCCCCAACTCATTTGCAGCTCGAAACACCCGAATAGCAATTTCAGACCGATTGGCGACAAGGATTTTGGAAATAGCCATAGGAGGGAGAGCCTTGTAAAAGAGACAATGACAAAGTGTCGCAGACCTTTTAGCGTGCACTGCACAATTTCGCAAAATTTAATGAGCTTATTCTTTGAAAGAACCAGCATTGAGTTTGTGATTACATGAAGTGCAATTGCATCAGCGTTCAAACCATGGTCAAACATTCACATGCTAAAAGATTTCTCACTTCAAGCATTTTTCATGGGCTGTCTGGTCTCTTTCGTGGGGTTCGCCAGCTCATTTGCCGTTGTTTTGCAAGGCCTTAAAGCCATGGGAGCCACGCAGGAGCAGGCCACATCTGGCCTAATGGCTCTAGCGATCTCAATGGGTGTGTGTGGCATCGTGCTTAGCCTATGGACAAAAATGCCAATAAGTTCGGCCTGGTCCACCCCCGGCGCGGCGCTGCTGGCAACAGCGGCCATACCCGAAGGCGGATTTGCCGCGGCAACCGGCGCATTTCTCATCGCGGGCATACTGCTAACCCTGGCGGGCATATGGAAACCGCTGGGACGCGCCGTAGCTGCCATACCAGCGCCCTTGGCCAATGCCATGCTGGCCGGCATTTTGATTGGCCTGTGCTTTGCGCCCTTCAAAGCCATCGCATTCGATCCCGTTCTCGGCCTGCCCATTTTGGCTGCATGGCTGATTGGCGGGCGGATCAACCGGTTTTTAGCCGTGCCTGCCGCGCTGATTGCGTTTCTCGCCGTTTTGCTGATTGCGGTTGATTTACCG
>NVXB01000078.1 GCA_002746425.1 Hyphomicrobiales bacterium
AAGAGCATTTCCATTATAAGGACGACAAGTTGGTGATGGACAAGCTGGATGCCCCCGCGCCTGAAGGGCCGGAAGCCGCCCTTGAAGCGCCCAAAGGCACGCTGGTTGTCATTCATGGGCTGGTGCCGCACCGCTCTACCATCAACACAAGCCCCAGATCGCGCGAGGCCTATGCCCTGCATGTGGTGGATCAAAACGCGCAATGGACCGATGATAATTGGCTGAAACGGGCGAAYGAYATGCCMGCRCGAGGGTTTGCCTGATGGTTTTAAAAGCAGAACTACATTGCCACATTGAAGGCACCGCCGCGCCAGCACTGGTGCAGCGCATGGCCAAGAAAAACGGTTTTTCAACYGARGGGCTGATCGGCSMGGAYGGGCGCTATATCTGGCATGATTTTACCAGYTTTCTCAACGCCTATGACCGCGCGGCGGCRATGTTTGTCAGCGCTGAAGATTATGCCGAAATGGCCTATGATTATTTCARCCGCTGCGCCAAGGAARGCATGATTTACGGCGAGGTTTTCATCTCCGCCGATCACGCRGAAAATGCWGGYCTGACYTATATYGCCTATGTCGAGGCGCTGGCCGAGGGCATCAACCGGGCCAARGCYGAAAGYGGCATAGAAGGGCGCATGATTGCGACCTGCGTGCGCCATTACGGRCCTGAYCGSGCCGAGCCGGTGGCGCAATTGCTGCACAGYCACCCGCACCCGATGGTSACCGGWTTTGGCATGGCAGGCGATGAGCGCATGCACCACCCKTCCGATTTTGCCAAAGCTTTTGAGATTGCGCGCGATGCGGGCCTGCAGATTACCGCACATGCAGGCGAATTTGGCGGGCCGCAAAGCATCCGCGATGTATTGGATGAGTTGGGTGTTAAACGCATCGGCCATGGCGTGCGGGCCATTGAAGAGCCAGATTTGGTGGCGCGTTTGGTGGACGAGCAAATTGTGCTTGAGGTTTGYCCCGGCTCCAATGTGTCGCTGGAATTATACCCTGATTGGGCCTCACACCCGATCATTCGCCTGCGCGATGCCGGTGTGAAAATMACRCTRAGCTCSGATGATCCRCCGTTTTTYYACACCAGYATTGGCCAGGAATACGAYCTSACCCAAAAGACTTTTGCGCTGGATGACAATGAAATGAAYGMYTTTACGCGGCAATCGATAGAGGCGGCATTTGTTGATGAGCCGACCCGCGCGCGCCTGTTGGGCCGCATCACATGATATTAGCGGTGCAAAACCTGCGCTGTGGCCATGATTTTGACGGGCAAACGACTTTTGTCCCGGCGATGGCACTGTTACGATTAAACTTCAACTTGGAGAAATAGATATGAGCAATGAGGTTGCACCTTTCACGGTTATCGACCATCCGCTGATTCAGCATAAACTGACCATTATGCGCGACAAGGAAACCTCAACGGCCAGTTTTCGGCGCCTATTGCGCGAGATTTCGCATCTGCTGTGCTATGAAGTGACCCGMGATTTGGTGTTGACCACCAAGCGTATTGAAACGCCGATGCAAACCATTGATGCGCCAATACTTGAGGGCAAAAARCTGGTGTTTGCCTCYATCYTGCGCGCTGGTAATGGCCTGCTTGAGGGTATGCTTGATCTGGTGCCTGCAGCGCGCGTGGCGCATATCGGCATGTACCGCGATCATGARACGCTKCARCCYGTTGAGTATTATTTCAAAGCGCCKGAGCATTTGGATGACCGRCTGGTCATTGTTGTTGATCCAATGTTGGCAACATCCAATTCGGCGACCGCAGCTATTCAGTTACTTAAGGAACGTGGCGCAAAAGACATTCGCTTTTTGTGCCTGCTAGCCGCCCCTGAAGGYGTWGAGCGSTTTCAAAAGACGCATCCGGATGTGCCGATCTTTACMGCRGCGCTGGATGATAAACTCAATGAYAAGGGCTATATTCTGCCAGGCCTTGGTGAYGCGGGCGACCGTATGTACGGCACCAAGTAACGCCAATTTGCATCAGGGAGCAATTGTATGACCCAAGCTACGATACAGGCACGTTTCCCTGATCTTGCGGGCAAAACGGTTTTGGTAAGCGGCGGCGGCAGCGGCATTGGCGCTGCCATTGTGCGCGGTTTTGCTGAGCAGGGCGCGAAAACAGCGTTTCTGGATATTGCAGATGAGCCCAGCAAAGCGCTGGAGGCAGAGCTGAATGACGCCGGGCATACGGCCCGGTTCTGGCATTGCGATTTAACCGATATCGATGCCTTGAAAGCGGCGATTTCCGACGTTGCAGATGCCTTCGGTCCCGTCTCGGTGTTGGTCAACAATGCCGCCCATGATGAACGCCACGAAGTGCAAGATGTGACCAGTGAATACTGGGATAACCGGTTTTTGGTTAATCTCAAACATCAGTTCTTTTGCGCGCAAGCCGTACAGCTGGGCATGAAGCAATTGGGCGGTGGCTCCATTATCAATATGGGGTCAATTTCGTGGATGATCGGCACGGGCGATATGCCAGCTTACACCACCGCTAAATCTGCGGTGGAGGGGCTGACACGCTCGTTAGCGACGGCCTTTGGCCCGGATAATATTCGCGTTAACACCGTGCTGCCGGGCTGGATTTTAACCGAGCGCCAGATTGAACTGTGGTGGGATGAGAACAGCGAAGCGAGCTTGATGGAAAAGCAGTGCCTGCAACGCAAGCTCTACCCCATCGACATGGTTGGCCCCATTTTGTTTTTGGCCTCGCAGGCTTCCAGTGCCATTACCAATCAGCGCCTGATCGTTGATGGTGGCTGGGCCTAGTTGAAATTTAGCTCCCAGGTTTCCCCGATCATTGTTGGGCCAAACATGGTGTGTTCTTCGCTTGATACGCACACAAAGCCTTCGCGTTGATAGATGCCGCGTGCCGCCAATAAGGCAGCGTTGGTCCACAATGTCATGCGTTGATACCCGGCTGATTTGGCAAAGGAAATGGCGGCTTTGACCAGCTTTTTGCCAACACCCAGCCCGCGCGCATCAGCCTCGACATAGAGCAGGCGCAGTTTTGCGGTTGTCTCATCCTGTCGCATGATAAAGATGGAGCCAACAATGCGGCCATTATAACGCGCAATCCAGCAACGCTCGACCCTGTCATCCCGCTCCGCCGCGAATTTTGCCACAATGCCTGCCACCAGCGGTTCGAAACGGTCGTTAAAACCGTATTCCTGCGTATAAATCACGCCGTGGCGATGCACCACCCAACCAAAATCACCCGCTTGTGGCGGGCCAATGATCAGCTCTGGTTGGGCGRMKGGAACATCACCAAGCAGCGTTTGAATGCGCGCCATGGCCTGCACAWTRTCRCTGCGCTGMTSATCGTTGAGMGGCCGTAGCATGTCGGCGGCTTGTTTTGAGGATTCATGGCCCATGGCAACAAACAGCTTTTGCCCAACTTTGGTAAGGCCAAGCGATCTGCGCTGGCCTCTGCCCGTTTTATCRCCSCGAACAATCAAWTCGTGCTTTTCAAGCTTAACCARTATTCGGCTGATATAGCCGGGRTCYAGTTTTAGCAGCTGCGACAATTGCGCMCCGGAAAARGGCYTTTGGTTTTGTTGATGCCAGCCAATTTCATACAGAACCCGGATTTGCGGCAGGCTGAACCCGGTGTTGAGCATGTGRTTATCCAGCGCRCCAATCAGGCTTGTATGAAAGCGATTGAACCCGCGAAAAGCTTTTATTTGCTCGGGATTTACGGGCGGCATCTTGTCTATCATTCTCAATGCAATCTATCGTTTTGGGCACGRTGTGAATGCCAAATTTGAGCTATTTATTGCTTTTGTCAACAAATATTGGTGAGGATTTGTTTATCAATGATTGGGTAATTATCGCGGGCATTTCTTCACGACCCAACATGCGCTAGTGTTTTTGAACTTNAAAAACATTGATTCGTCTGGGGTTGGGCCATGAATTTCAAACGTCCTTTTGGCAAGCTGGAAGATCGCACTGATATCGATGAGATTGAAATCGGTGCGGGCGCCTTGAGGGCGAAAATCCTCACTTACGGCACTATTTTGCGCGATTTGCGCCTGGATGGGTTTGATCATCCGCTGGTGCTGGGTTTTGACMGGCTGGAAGATTACGCCAATCACTCACCCTTTTGCGGCACCACGGCGGGGCGCTATGCCAACCGTATTGCCAATGGCCAGTTCGAATTGGATGGCCGCAAGTTTCAACTTAGCCAAAATGAAGCGCCGCATCATCTGCATGGCGGGCATTCCACCTTTGCGCGCCGCTTGTGGTCTGTTGCCTCTATCTCCGATGATTCCGTACGCATGACGCTGGTCTCCCCCGATGGCGAAGATGGTTATCCCGGCCGCCTTTCGGTGAGCTGCACCTATAAAATCGTCGCGCCCGCCTCGCTGCACATCATTTATGAAGCGACCACCAGCGCGCCAACCGTGGTCAATATGGCCCACCATTCCTATTTTAACTTGGATGGTTCACCCGATATTCTCGACCATCTTTTGCAGATTGAGGCCGATGCCTACACCCCGGTTGCGCAGGATTTAATCCCGACCGGCGCGATATTGCCGGTTAAAAACACACTGTTTGACTTTCGCACCCAGCGCCCCGTGCGTACCATGCATGATGGGCGGCGCATTGCCTTTGATACCAATTTTGTGCTCGGCTTAACCCAGCGGCCTCACCCCGTTCATGCCGCCCGGCTAACCAGCCCGGTTAATGGCCTGTCGATGGAAATTCTCACCACTGAGCCTGGTCTGCAATTTTATGATGGCTACAAATTTGATGTGCCGGTAACTGGCCTTGATGGCCGCAAATACGGCGCAAGTGCGGGCCTGTGCCTGGAGCCGCAACGCTGGCCAGATAGTCCCAACCACAAGCATTTTACCGATACGACCTTGCGTCCCGGCGAAACCTATTTTCAGGAATCCATCTTCCGCTTTGGCACTGGCTGAAGCTGATGTTTGAACTCGGTCTACGCCGCCTGATGACACTAACGATCCGTCACTTGCTCATCGGCCTCACCGGCTTGTTGCTGATCTGCGCTTTGCCGGCAATGGCCCAAACCACATCCAAACCGCTGAAAACTCTGTATCTGGGTGTCGTCGTTGGCGATAWWGTCAATTACCGTATTCGGCGCATGGAGCCTTTTCGRGCCTATCTGCAAGARAARATYGGCCTGCCCGTGGCGGTWYTKGCSGCGCGCAATTATCARCTGCTGATAGARGCCCAGCAAAAAGGGCAGATACATTAYGCCGTGTATTCCGCCGCYGCYTATGTGCARGCWTGGGCCACTTGCCGCTGCATTGAACCGCTGGCCGCRCCCAAATCTTTAGATGGYGGCCACGGCATTTATTCGGTTTTGTTGGTTGCGGCCCAATCGTCCATTCACAGGCTGGAAGATCTGGAYCARAAGCGCGTGCTTTATACCGGKCCCTCCACCCTTGCCGGRCATTTGATTCCGGCCCGCGCYATGTCGCTTTTAAGCGATGCCGGGCAATTTGTGTTTGGCGATGCAGATGTTGTTGCCAATRCTGAGGCAAGCTTGGGCGCCCTGCTTGATGGCACAGCCTCTGGTATATTTGGCTGGAAAGGCTCGCAAACCACAAACAGCAGCATCAATAAGGTCGAGCGCGGCACCGTTGCAATGGCAATGGCCAGCGGCCTCATCCCCCCCGGCTTCACGCGCGCCATCTGGCGCTCTCAGTTTTTGCCCCACGGGCCTCATGCGGTTTTAGAAAGCGTGCCGGATGCGATCAAACAAAAGTTGCGGCAAGCGCTCATTGAGCTTAATCCTAAAAACCCGGCGATCATTCTCAACGCCCCGGAATTTTCTGAGACAAACCCACCACAAAAGCCACAAGCTATTGTGGCCTATAGCGCGGCAGATATTGTCGATGCGGTGGATTTTAGCTTTGGCGGCGGCTTTGCCCCAATCGGGCATTATGATTATTTGCCTGTCTTAAATATTTTGGGTTGGGGCAGCGAGAACACTGTGCCAGATTGGCCCTGAAACTTTATAAAGCGCCCATCCAAGATTTATTTAAGCCGTTTTTACCACGCGGTCGCGCAAATCTTCTCCGCCAAGAGAATTGCGGTGCACTGCCTGGAATGACGGCAGAGAAATCACCACCGTTGCTGGCTTATCACCCGGCTCAAACTTGGCAAGATGCCCATGGGCCTCACTCAAGCTTTTGTTAAGCGCCTTGAAATGCTGGGCCCAATCCATCGCCAGGCCCGTCGCAACAATTTTCTCGCCCAAACTGTCGGACACATGTTGAATGGTAAACTGGACCTGACCGCCTTTGACCATGCGCGAGCTGATCTGAATGGTGGGTTTAATCTCGCCGCTCAGCAGATGAAGAATGGAGTAAGCTTGGCGGATAACCGCCCGAACAACTTCGGGGTTGCCAGCAACAGAATCCAGCGCCGAATGCTCCAAAGACCCATCACTGGCACCATCGGGGCAATAATCCAGATACCATTCCTCTACCAAATCCTCGACATTGACAAACTCGGTGTAAACCTCGCCCTTGGCATCGCGCTCCATACTGGGGGCAACAATGTTGCTATAGGCTTCAATTTGCCCGCCCAGCAGCAGCTCCTTAAATTTCGCATCTTTTTCAGATTTGGTCAGGCGCAGCGATAAATCTTCCTTCTCCACCAACCGGGTGAAGAAATTTGTGACATCCAGCAAAATAGCCCGAATGCCCGGCTTTTTCTTTTCGTCCGCACTGGCAGCCTGCGTGATATCGGCAAAGCAAATACGCTGCTCGCCCGTGGCTGTTACAATAACCACCTGACCAAAAAACTGGCCCTTTCCGGTTTTTTGACATAGCTCAATCGGGCCATCAACATCGTTGGTCGCCAAATCCGTGAACATCAAATCCATGTCGCCGATTTGGTCTGCTCGCTCTGTTCCAAACAAACGCGCCGCCGCATCATTGGCCTGAATGAACCGGCCATTACCGCTGAGCTGCAAAACCGCAAAATTGGTTCGCTCCAGTAAATTGGCAATAGGCCGCAGCTCATGCTCGCGAATGTAATGCAGCCGAGCAATCAGCGTATCAAGAGACCTTGCGCTCATGCCAAACGTATCCTTGCGCTTCCAGCGCAGGCGATGGCTGTCGTAATTGGCCTTGGCATTAGCCGCACCCAATGCCGCGCGCTGAAACTGCAAATGCGGCAGTGCCACMAGCCAGTAAACCAGCAGCGCAACAAGGGTCGCGATGATGCTGGCAGCGATGACAAACACCGATATACCGCCAAGCGGGCTTTCGCCCAAARTCAGTTTCGAAAASGAGTGGCCGGGGCCAGGAATCCGCACCATAACCTCATAGGTCAACCCGGTTACCAGCACCGGCAGCACCACATCCAGCACTTTTAGAGTATGGTTTTCCARCAACTCAACGCGGTCGACATGCACATCCTGCCAGCTTAATTCCGGCAMYTGSCCAAAGCTGGCCATMTTATCGCCGGTGGGGCTAAGCACCACACCGCCCAGAATAACATCATGTACAATGAACTCTTTGCCCAGGCGCACGGTTTCGGCAAGGTCGGTCAATTCGCGCGCATCGACGCCCGCTTGCCATGCCAGTCGAACCCGGTCKATAGACCCCTCAATCAGAGCCTCGCGCCGTAACGGCTTTTGCACATAATCCCAGAAATACAGGCAGGTGAAGGCAACAATGGCCACCGAAATCCAGATTTTAAACAGCAGAAACAGGACAGGYCCAATCGAGTTGATTGGCGCAGYTTCCCCSGCCGCTTGAGAGACCTTGCTCAAYCGCCTTRAGGATAAACCCGYTTTTTGTGGGYCACTAAYTGCCATATYATCACGATAAATTATTGAATTTCCTRTATTAAWTTACACTGAYATAYMTTACCAAAGCGTTGAAGTTACCYCMACGTCATMTAYWMGAACCCAGTTCAAGCTTTGCCGATGCGYTGTGAAATGCTAATTGCTGAGCTTCATCTCACCCYTTTYTGACCGAGYTTCATGACCARNNNCTACCCTACCGCGCATTTCCATCCCGGCTTCTCTACCGGGTTAAACGCCGCCGATTGCATTCCAATTCATCTGCTGAGTATCGATAGCATCGCCTTTGAAGACGAGGCTTTTGAAGCTATCGGCCTGCGCGCAAAAACCTGGATTTCCTCTGCCGGCTTTAAGGGTAGCGGCGGCGCGACGTTGCTGGTGCCCGATGATGAAGGACAATTGGCTTCGGTCATTTTGGGCCTTGGCCCAGACCTTATCGAAGATCAGGACCCGTTGATTGTTGGCGTGCTGCCACAAAAATTGCCTGCTGGTGAATACCGCCTGGCCTATGGGCTGGAAGAGGGCCAGACGCGCGACCGAGGCCGCGATGCGCTGGCTTTTGCGCTTGGGTCGTACCGCTATGATCGCTATCGCAAAGCCTGCGACAAAACCGCGATGCTTATGCTGGATGGCTCTTTAAGCACGCAATATGACGAGCTGTATTCGCTGGCGCAAAGCATTGCCTTTGGCCGCGATCTGATCACCACACCGGCCAATGATATGGGGCCTGCTGAGATAGCCGATGCCGCCAAAGCGCTGGCCGCGATCTATGATGCGCCTTGTACAATCATTGAGGGTGATGATCTTTTAACCCAGAATTTCCCGATGGTTCACGCCGTTGGCCGCGCCAGCAACCGCGCGCCGCGCCTGATCGATTTTGTCTGGGGCGATGAAGGCCACCCCAAAATTACGCTGGTTGGCAAAGGCGTTGCCTTTGATACGGGCGGCCTTGATATCAAACCCGCCGCTGGCATGCTTTTGATGAAGAAGGATATGGGCGGCGCGGCCAATGTGCTGGCACTCGCCTCCGTTATCATGGCCAATGCGCTAAAAGTGCGGTTGCGGGTGATCATCCCGGCGGTGGAAAATTCTATCGATGGATCAGCCTTTCGCCCTGGCGATGTGCTGACCAGCCGCAGCGGCAGAACCGTGGAAATTGGTAACACCGATGCCGAAGGCCGGTTGGTGCTGGCCGATGCCCTGACCCTTGCCTGCGATGATGAGCCAGAATTGATCATCGACATGGCGACGCTTACCGGCGCTGCCCGTGTGGCACTGGGCACCGATGTGCCAGCGCTGTTTTCCAACGATCATGAGTTTGCCGCATCGCTTCAGGAAACCTCATTAACGGCGGCGGACCCGCTGTGGCACATGCCGCTTTGGACGCCCTATCGCAAAATGCTCGACAGCAAAATCGCTGATATCAACCACATCTCATCGGGTGGTTATGGCGGCGCGATTACCGCAGCCTTGTTCCTGTCATCCTTTGTGCCCAAGTCTACCCGTTGGGCCCATATCGACTTGATGGGCTACAACACCACGGCCAAACCGGGCAAGCCTGTTGGCGGTGAAGTGCAAGGCATCAGAGCGCTTTATGGCTGGATGAAGGCGCTTTACGGACAGGCTGAATAAAGATACGGTACCGAAACGATTTCAGGGTCTGGACTCAATTGGGAGGTTGTATTGGCGATGTATAGAAAGCCCAAATGCTATGAGCAGATTGCAGATAAGGCTTGTTGCCTTTTCAAAATCTGCGAAGCTGCAGTTGGGCTTTCTATGCACCGTCCTTTGGGATGGCTGCCTTTTTGGGCAGGATGTCGTTGCAAAAGCTTGAAAACCAGACGGTTTCCTGCGCTTCTGCGCCTAACCCTGACCAAAAATTCATGCCACCAATACAGCCTCCCAATTGAGTCCAAACCCTAGTAAAATACTGAGTTATCATGTCTGTCAATCTGCGTTCCGCCCAGGCTTTGTATCTTTGGCACCGGGCCAATCTTGCCATGGTGCTGGATGACGAGCCGGATTTATCCCAGCGCCAATGGACCATTTTGCTCACCATCTATCTGGAAGCGCCGCCCCATACCGTGCGCGGCCTTGCCAGCAAGCTTGGCGTTACCAAGCCGGTGATCACACGCGCATTGGACACGATGGGGCATTGGGGGCTGGTATCACGAAAGCGCGACCCTGAAGATCGCCGCAATGTGGTGATACAACGCACTGTCGATGGCGCTTTGTTTCTAGAGCGTGTCGGCGATTTGATTTCCAGCGAAGCCTTGAAGGTACCCCGATGAGTGTTGATATCAAAACAGACCGGCGTTTGAACGCCTATCGGGCGGATCTTGCAGATCGTAAATTGAAAGGCCGGATTAGCGTCGAAAACTATGTCGGTAATGCGCTGCATCTGGTCTCTGCCCCGGTTGCACCAATGCACCGCAAGCCCGACCCAACATCGATGATGGAAAGTCAGGCTTTGATGGGCGAAACCGTCAAGGTTTTCGAAATTAAGAATGGTTGGTGCTGGGGGCAGCTCCAGAGTGATGGTTATGTCGGTTATTTGCCGCAAGCGGATCTTTGCACGGTGGCTCGGGCTTCTGTCCCCAGCCATGTGGTGCAGGTGCATCGCAGTTTTGTCTATCCTGAAGCAGAGCTGCGGGACCCACCTTTATGCGCCCTCTCCCTTGGTGCGGCGGTTCAGGTAACCGGCCAAGCGCAAACACGCGGGACCGATTATGTGCTGGTAACCCTGCCCAATGGCGATGAAGGGACGATGATTGCAAAGCATTTGCGCGCGCTGGATAATCCGGTTTCAGACTGGGTATCGCTGTGCGAGCAATATTTGCATGTGCCTTATTTGTGGGGCGGGCGCAGCWSTRTTGGRCTGGATTGTTCTGCSCTKYTGCAAGTTCCCCGWTTRATGGCGCATAAACCAACCTTGCGCGATTCTGACATGCAAAGCACGATGGGCACAGAGCTTGAATTGAAACCGGATTTTGGTGGTTTGCAGCGTGGTGATCTGATTTTTTGGCCCGGCCACGTGGCGATTATGATCGATGAGAGCAAYATCATCCACGCCAACGGGCATCACATGTCGGTAGAAATTGAGCCGCTTGCGCAGGCCGAGGCGCGTATTGCGGCGCATTATGGCAAGATCAGCGGTGCGCGGCGGCCTGATTAGGCCCTTGAAAAACGCACTGTTTGCGTGGCCCGCAAAAACGACTACATAAGCGCTAATCGAATTTGGAGTATTTYTGGCATGAGTGAGCGAAACGCAAYCCCGCTATGGCATGGCACCACCATTATTACCGTGCGCAAGGGCGGCAAAGTGGTTGTCGCTGGCGATGGKCAGGTGAGCCTTGGGCCRACCATYATCAAGCATAATGCCAAAAAAGTGCGCCCGCTTGGSCGTGGACARGTTATTGCCGGTTTTGCCGGTGCCACCGCCGAYGCRTTYACSYTRTTTGAGCGCCTTGARGCCAAGCTGGAGCAATATCCMGATCARCTGACCCGCGCCTGTGTYGATYTGGCCAAAGACTGGCGCACCGACCGTTATTTGCGCCGTTTGGAAGCGATGATGCTGGTGGCCGACAAAAACGTGACACTGGTTCTGACCGGCACCGGCGATGTGCTGGAACCGCCCGAGGGCGTGATGGGCATCGGCTCTGGCGGCAATTTTGCGCTGGCTGCTGCAAAAGCGCTGATGGACACAGATTTGAGCGCCGAAGAGATTGCCCGCAAAGCCATGACCATTGCCGCCGACATTTGTGTCTACACCAATGATCAGGTCATTGTGGAAGTTCTGGACGCGGTCTGAGCAATATATCATGAGCCATAATATCGATCTTAATGCAGCGGTGAGTGAAGGGATTATCGATCCTGATCAAGCCGCCGCGCTGGCCACTTTTAGCAATAGCGGCGTCATTCAGACCGTTGCGGATGTTAACGCGGCAGCGATTGACCGCGAGCCGTTTCGGCTCATCGGCGGATTCAACGATATTTTCGTCACCATCGGCATTGTGCTGCTGCTGACCGGTGCGGCGGTGACGATGCATGCGATCTATGACGGGCCGAACCTGTATAAATTTGCCGGTATGGGCGTGCTGATCTGGCTGCTGGCGGAATATATCAGCCGGGTTAAACACATGAAACTGCCCAGCACCGTGCTGGCGCTGGGTTTTCTGTTTTGCGTCAACGCGATCCTGCAAATCTGGCTGGACGGGCAGTATAATTTTGCTGAGCCGGACAATGTTCTGTCTGCGCTGGTGCTGCTGGATCAGGGGCAAAGTGCGGGACTGATCACCTTCTCGACTAATCTTGGTATCGCGGTTCTCTATTTCTGGCGGTTCCGCGTGCCGGTTGAAGCCGCGATTATGGCAGTTGCTGCCACCGGTCTGGTGACCGTTGGGGCCAGCGAATTGTTTATGGATGAGGTTGCGCGCGGTCAGGTTAAAATCTCTGACCTGTCAGATATGATCATGTTGATGGAGAAATTGCTGGTGCTGCCGCTGATTTGCGGCCTGCTGATTTTCGCCACCGGCATTTATCTCGATTTCCGCGATCGTAACCGCCTCAGCACCATGTCAGATTCAGCGTTTTGGCTGCATTTAATCTCCGCGCCAATGATCATTCATCCGCTGTTTATCCTGTCCAGCGGTGCCGAAATTGGCGTTTTGGCGATTGAGCCAGAGCTGCTGGCAAGCGTTGGCCTTGCGCTCATCATGACGATTGTGGTGCTGATCTCGCTGGCGATTGATCGCCGTGCCTTGCTGATCCCCACCCTTGCCTATCTGACCGGCCTTGGCGTCTACTGGATATTTGAAACCGGTGCCAACACCTCCGGCATTCCGCCCTTTGCGCTGATACTGCTTGCAGCGGGCATACTGGTCATCATATTTGGGGTAGGCTGGCAACGCATCCGCGCTGCGACCATCTTAAAAATTCTTCCGGCCAGCTGGGTTGCAGCCCTGCCACCGGTACGTATCTGACATCTAGTTTATTTGAGGAATCAATGACAAGTTTTTCTCCACGCGAAATTGTCTCGGAACTTGACCGTTATATCATTGGCCAACAAGACGCCAAGCGCGCGGTGGCGATTGCCCTGCGCAATCGCTGGCGGCGCAAGCAGCTTGATGATGATATGCGCGAGGAAGTTCAGCCCAAAAACATCTTGATGATCGGGCCAACCGGCGTTGGTAAAACCGAGATTTCGCGCCGCCTTGCCAAGCTGGCCGATGCACCCTTCGTTAAAATCGAGGCCACCAAATTTACCGAAGTTGGCTATGTCGGGCGCGATGTCGAGCAGATCATACGTGATCTGGTGGAAATCGCCATTTCGCAGATCCGCGAGAAAAGCCGCAAAACGGTGGAAGCCAAGGCCCATTTGCTGGCCGAAAACCGCGTGCTGGAAGCCATTGTCGGCGAGAACGCCAGCGAAGCCACGCGCGATAGTTTCCGCAAGAAACTGCGCGATGGCAGCATGGATGACAAGGAAATCGAGGTCGATGTGCGCGACACATCCAATCCGCTTTCCGGCATGGAAATTCCCGGCATGCCCGGCGGCAGTGTCGGGGTGATGAACCTCAGCGATATCTTTGGCTCCGCCATGGGCGGGCGCACCAAAAAGCGCCGTGTTTCTGTGCGCGACAGCTACAAAATTCTGCTCAGCGAAGAAGCCGACAAGATGCTTGATGAAGAGCAATTGGTGAGTGATGCGATCTCGCTGGTGGAAAATGACGGCATCGTCTTTTTGGATGAAATCGACAAGATTTGCACCCGTTCAGACCGCAGTGGCGGCGATGTATCGCGCGAAGGCGTGCAGCGCGATTTGCTGCCGCTTATTGAGGGCACAACCGTGACGACAAAACATGGTCCGGTTAAAACCGACCATATTTTGTTCATCGCATCTGGCGCGTTTCACGTCGCCAAACCATCGGATTTACTGCCCGAGCTGCAAGGCCGCCTGCCCATCCGCGTTGAGCTGCGCGCATTGGAAGAAAATGATTTCCGCCGCATTTTGACCGAGCCGGAAGCCAGCCTGATCAAGCAGTACAAAGCGTTGCTTTTGACCGAAGACATCACGCTGGAATTCACCGATGAGGCGATTGACGAAATCGCTCGCCTTGCCGTGGAGATCAACGCCTCGATTGAAAACATTGGCGCGCGCCGGTTGCAGACCATTATGGAAAAACTGCTGGAAGAGATCAGCTTTACGGCCACAGATCGCGGCGGAGAAACCATCAATATCGATGCAGATTATGTCCGCGATAATGTGGCGGAACTGGCCAAAGATACCGATTTAAGCCGGTTTATTCTCTAGGGGTTCGAAACCCTAGATCATGTTGGGCAAAACGCGGTCGGGCGCAGCATGGCCATCAAGCAATGATTTGATATTGGCGATCACTTTGTCGCCCATATCAATACGGCCCTCAATGGTGGCCGAACTCATATGCGGCAGCAACACCACCTTRTGCTCGCGCGCCAGTTTCAGCAGCTTTGGYTTAACCGCAGGCTCGTGCTCAAACACATCCAGCCCGGCCCCGGCAATACGCCCCTCTTCAATGAGTTTGATCAGCGCATCCTCGGCAATAATCTCGCCGCGCGCGGTGTTCACAATATAGGAATCGCGGCGCATCAGCTGCARSCGGCGCGCYGACAGCAAATGATAGGTCGCGGGCGTGTGCGGGCAATTGACCGAAATRATATCCATRCGCGCCAGCATCTGGTCCAGACTGTCCCARTAAGTGGCTTCCAGATCTTCCTCAATCTGCGCCGGTAGCGGGCGGCGATTRTGATAATGRATYGCCAACCCAAACGCTTTTGCGCGGCGCGCCACAGCCTGGCCAATACGGCCCATGCCGACAATGCCCAAACGCTTGCCGGAAATGCGGTGCCCGGTCATCCATGTCGGCGACCAGCCAGACCARTCCTGCCCCGATGGCAACACCTGCGCGCCCTCGGTCAGGCGGCGCGGCACRGCCAGTATCAGCGCCATGGTCATGTCGGCAGTATCTTCGGTCAGCACATTGGGCGTGTTGGTGACAACGATGCCTTTGTCATGCGCCGCCAGCACATCAATATTATCCACGCCATTGCCGAAATTGGCGATGATTTTAAGCTGCGGCCCAGCCTGATTTAAAATCGCGGCATCAATGCGGTCGGTCACCGTTGGCACCAGCACATCGGCGCGTTTCACCGCCTGCACCAGTTCAGCTTGCGTCATGGGCTTATCTTCAAGATTCAACTCGGCATTGAACAACTCGCGCATTCTTGTTTCCACAGGCTCTGGAAGCTTTCGCGATACAATCACCAGTAATTTAGATTTTGGCATAGCAAGTGGCCTCAGGCTGTGGGGTACGCTTGTTACATGGTGCCCAGAAACACGTTCAAAAATGAACCCGCGCGCCATGTGTGCCCTTCATGTTTAGCAGATGAGCCTGCAAACACAATGTGATAGCGCACCCATTGCAGGCCCTAAACGCCGCCGCTGCGCGCAATGTGCGCATTTGCCGCTCACCGGCTGCCCGCATCCCACCCCAGCTAGATAACCTGCCGTAAAGAAAGGTAATCCCCAGCGAAATCAACTTATATTGTGTTCAAAGCAGCGCTGGTAAAATTAGGCGAAGACAATGCACCGCATATCGAGTAGATTTGCGTTAATATTTAAGAATTGACCTGCAGGATCCCTACAGACCCCGATGATAGTACTTGTGTCGCATTTGATAAATTTCGTTCTGAATGTTCGGAAGATGATTCAGATTGCCGCACGCCTGCAATTTGGCGCTGGTGCGCTCGCTTTAGTAATGGCGACGGGATCGATAATGCTAGCTGCACCAACCCTTATTGGCACGGCCCATGCCCAAAGTGGCACCAACCGCAATCTTAGTGTTGGCCCGTCCGGCCTGCCGCTGCCGCGTTTTGTCAGCCTTAAATCCAACCGCGTTAATGTGCGCGTTGGCCCCGGTCAGGAATACGAAGTTTCATGGATTTATGTGCGCGGTGGCTTGCCGGTTGAAGTGACCCAGGAATTTGATAATTGGCGCCGCGTGCGCGATTCTGCCAGCAATGAGGGCTGGGTTTTCCACAGCCTGCTATCAGGCCGCCGTACTGCCATTGTTGCCCCATGGGGTGGCCGCTCAGAACCGCTGCCCCTATACCGCGAGCGCAACCCCGGCGCTAAACTAAACGCAAGGCTGGAAACCGGCCTGTTGATAAAAATCAACGAATGCGATGGCACCTGGTGTCAGGCAGAAATTGATGCGCCCAATGACGAAACCTATGAAGGCTTTGTCCAGCAAGAACGCCTATGGGGCGTTTACCCCGGTGAGATTTTCGAGAATTGATTTTTTGCTGAGTAGTACGAATATAATGATCTCTGACGATTCAGCCAGTATCAGCAATAAGCCCGAATTGTTTCTCAGAGAGAGTATTCATGTCTCTCCTTACGACATCAAATACTGGCCATGACGATTTGATCTCGTTGCATAGTGGATCCTTTGTGCAACAGCTACTCACCTGACAAAAAGGTCCAGTTTGGCCTTCTGTTTTTTCGATGGATACGGTTTTCCAGTTGAGGAAAAACCAAGAGATTTGAGACAGCATTGCATAGCGTCGTTGTCCGTACGTACAGTCGCAAACACGCTCTTATCATCGATTCCCTGTAATAATTTATTGCCAAGTCGACGTGACAAACCGCGTCTTCGGTCATCTGCAGATACAACTATCCAGCCTAGCTCGAAACAGTATTCTTCTGACGAAGACGAGGTTTCGGCCTTTTTAAAAACATCACTTCGATATGTGGGATATGGCTTTTTCAGTGCGCCTACAGCCGCCAAAGAATGCTGACTACGGACAAAGATCAGCTTGTACCCTCTTTCTATAACGCGACCTTTGAGCCCACTAATTACTTCACCTTCTGACTCAACTAAATTTACAAACTCCGCTAACTCGCCACTGGTTGCATCGGAAGGAGATTTGATGTCGAATTTATATTCCTTGGTCATGTCCGGAGTTTAGAGGCTGCTGGACTATCGGGCAACGATTTATCGCAAATCGTAGAATGGTATTTTCAATTCTCGCTCCCTTGTCACATTCTGCCTAATTGTATCCACTCGCAACAACAACCGGCCCAATTATCATGGGTTTTGGGAAAGATTTGGGCAGATTTTACTAACATGGGGTGCGTGGATTTTGCGTCCTCCAGTACTTCTTGCTGCCATGTATTTTTGCTATTCATTGCCAAAAATGGCACTATGCAACCATGAGTAAGTAAATTTATCCGCAACACCTCAACAAGGCTTGATTATTTGGGAACCGTATTACTTATTGTCTTGTTCGTCGGGGGCATAATATTTAAGTTTCGCAGAACACGTACCTGGCGCAAATACACTCGAACTAAAAGAACCAAACCTCGTAAGAACATTGCGAAACGGCAAGAGCCTTTTGATGCGAAAAGCGCAAAAGCGCAGCCCGCCTTTTCTGTCCTGCGAGGCTCTGCTTACGTGATCGATGGCGACACCATTGTCATCCGGAAAACCCAGATACGTTTGTTTGGTGTCGATGCGCCTGAAATAGACCATCCGTTTGGTCAAAAAGCAAAATGGGCAATGGTTTCTTTATGCAAGGGGCAAACAGTTCGGGCGGAGGTTACCCAACAAGATACACATGGCCGAACTGTAGCACGATGCTATCTACAAGATGGTCGCGACCTCTCAGCTGAAATGGTCAAACTCGGTTTGGCTATTGACTGGCCAAAGTTCTCAGGTGGGAAATATAGCTCACTGGAAGTGCCGGACGCACGAAAAAAGCTATGGTTGGCCGACGCTCGCCAGAAAGGGCGAATGCATGTCTGGGAACAATTCAAAGCTAGGAAATACACTCGTTAGGCCAAAGAGCTTTGAGCATGGCAGAACTGGGAAACCCGACTCGCGATCACATCGTTATGCCCATGCTTCTTAACGCGTTGTCGCCATCAGCACACTGCCACCAATCATAAACGTTCCGCCGGTATAGCCGATGCGTTTTCGTGCACGTTTGCTTTGAAACACTTGCCGCGCCCGCTCGGCAATCAGCGCATAACCTGCAAGCAGGACCGCAACCACAACGGTGGATGTTAGGGTCAAAATGCTCATTTGCAGCACCATGTTGCCAGTTGGGTCTATGAACTGCGTAACAAAGGCCATGTAAAAAATAATGGCTTTGGGGTTCAAAATTGCCGTTACTGCGCCGGCCCACAAGCTACCCAAAGCAGAGGATGTGTCATGGTTTTGGGCAAAACCATCAATATCATTACGGGCATCGCGGATTTGGCAATAACCCAGATATGCCAGATAAAACACGCCGCTCCATTTGACGATTTGAAACAGCACAGCCGATGCCGCCAAAATGGCACCAACGCCCAAAAACGACAGCAGCATTAAAACAATACCGCCCAACACATCGCCCGCAACGCACAGCAGCGCCGCCTTTTTGCCCTTGGTCATGGCCTGCCCGACAACAAGCATAACGCTGGGGCCGGGAATGAGCGTTAGGACAATGCAAGCGGCAACAAAAGCAAGCCAAGGTTCCAGCGACATAAAAATACCTTTTTGAATTTTTTTAGAAAATTGGCGTTTCGCCATTTAACACGCGTGCGAAAAGCGCGCTGTCTACATTGCCGCCACAAAGAATAATTCCGGCTTTTTTGCCCGCCATTTTCGCACGCTCCTGCATCAATGCAGCAAGCGGGGCAGCGCCTGCGCCCTCTGCCACATTGTGGGTGGCGCTAAAATACAGCCGCATGGCATCGGCCACCTCATCATCGCTAATGGCCACAATATGATCTGCGCCCTTGGCGTAAATCTCAAAAGCTTCTGGCACGGGTATGCGCACGGCCATGCCATCGGCCAGCGTGTTGGCGGTAGCGGTTTCAATCAACCGCCCCGCTTCCACCGATTGTTTGGCACAATCGGCCTGCTGCGACACGACGCCAACAATTTTGGTTTTAAGCCCCAGCATATCGCGCACCAAAATCATGCTGCAAATGCCTGACCCGCAGCCAATCGGCACATAGACCGTGTCCAAATCCGGCACGGCGCTGAAAAACTCCAGCGCATAAGTGGCAACACCGCGCAGCAATTCGGGGTGGAAGGAGGGCACCAGAAACAGGTTTTCTTCTTTTGCAATGCGGGCTGCCGCGCCGCGCGCCATGTCAAAATCTATCCCGGCCTCAATCACCTCACCGCCGAAATGCGTCATGGCAGCGTTTTTCTCAACCGAATTGCCAATCGGCACCAGTATTTTGGCGATCAGCCCGGCGGCAATGGCGGCGCGCGCTTGCGCCTGACCGTGGTTGCCGCGCGTGGCCGTAACAATGCCGCGCATATCGGGGTGGGTGCGTTTGAGCCAATCCATAAAGGTGATGCCGCCGCGAATTTTAAACGCGCCGGTGGGGGTATGGTTTTCGTGCTTGACCCAGACCTGCGTGCCCACAGCGGCGTTGATCAGCGGCCAGGAATATTGCGGGGTGGGCGGCATTTCGCGGTAAATTAATTGCTGGGCAGCGCGGATGTCATCAAGCGTGAAAAGGGCCATAAAACCTCAAAATCAATTTGGTTTACGAGAATAAGTGACAGGGTAGAAAAACATCGATTGAGAATCAAACAGCAATTGTTTGCCGATCAGCAGCGTGCCGGTGCCGGTGATCGCCTTGATCACTTCCAGCGCCTGCATGGAACCGATAATGCCTGTGAGCGCGCCCAAGATGCCGGCTTCCTCGCAAGTGAGCGTCATTGATGGGTCTGGCATTTTGGGGAACAAATCGCGATAGCGCGGGTTTAGCTGCCCATCGGCATTGCGCAAATAGGGTTGCAGCGTGGTGATGGAGCCATCAAAACGGTTGACCGCGCCTGTCACCAGAGTTTTTTCCAACTGCTCGCATGTGTCGGCCACCAAAAAGCGGGTGGCAAAATTATCGCTGCCATCAACGACAATATCATAAGGCGCAATCAGCTCTTGGGCGTTACCCTCATCAAGCCGTGTGTTGTGCAGTTCCAGCACCGGATGCGGGTTAATCTGGCTCAGCAGCTCCGCCGCGCTCTCAACCTTGGGCTTGCCGATATTTTGGGTGGTGTGGATGATTTGTCGCTGTAAATTCGACAGGCTGACATGATCATTATCCAGCAGGCCAAGCCGCCCTACGCCAGCGGCGGCCAAATAAAGCAGCACCGGCGCGCCCAGCCCGCCTGCGCCGACAACCAGCACGCTGGCCGCTTTCAGCTTTTGCTGCCCCGGGCCGCCGACCTCCGGCAACACCAGATGGCGCGCATAGCGGCTAATTTCATCTGTTGAGAGCGGGGCCCCTGTCATCTCAGGCGACGCCCGTGCTGCCAAAACCGCCCGCGCCGCGCTGCGTGTCATCAAGGCTATCAACCTCGTTGAGCTGCGCGCGGGTTACCGGCGCGATAATCATTTGCGCAATACGCATGCCGCGCGTGATGTCAAAAGCCTGCTTGCCGTGATTGATCAGCAGCACTTTAATCTCGCCGCGATAATCGCTGTCGATGGTGCCGGGCGCATTCAGCACCGTCACGCTGTGTTTTGCCGCCAGGCCAGAGCGCGGACGTATCTGCGCTTCAAATCCTGCGGGCAAAGCCATGGCAAATCCGGTGGGTACGGCGGAGACGGCACCCGGCTCCAGCACCAATACCGAAGTTGCATCAATCGCAGCGTATAAATCCATGCCGGCAGCGCCATCGCTTTGATAAAATGGCAGCTCCAGATTTTGGCCATGCGGCAAGCGCTGAACGTTAATATCAATCGTCATTGTTCAATAATCCGTAACAATAAGGAAATTTGGCCAACTTCACATCAGCCATGATGAACCCTACACAGCAGCGGCTATAGCTGCAATCAACCGCACGGCAACATCGCGTTTATTGGTTTTTTCCCAGTGATCAACGCCGTTTTCCGAGATCAAATGAATGGTGTTGAAATCACCGCCCATAACGCCGGTTTCTGGCGACACATCATTGGCCAAGAGCCAGTCGCAGCCCTTTTTAAGGCGTTTTTTGGTAGCGTTTTCAATGACATCGTTGGTTTCGGCAGCAAAGCCAATCACCAGCTTTGGGCGTA
>NVXB01000079.1:0-5392 GCA_002746425.1 Hyphomicrobiales bacterium
GAACCTCAAACTTTTGCCGTCTTATGGTGCGCGCCAGGCTTTTGGAGACATGAAAATCCTGCAACGGAATAATGCCGCGCATGTCTGGCTCAATCCAGAACATGGTCGGGTCATCGACGGATTCAGCCATGGGAAACAACCCGCAGGCATATGCCTTGAGCAATATCTGCGGGGTGATTTCCATGGGCTCTGAATCGGGGTCGTGCTCACTCATAATCTTGGTGAGAAGCCTCGCTGAGCTTACAAATCCAGATGTTTCTCAAGCCAGTGAATATCATACATGCCATTGGCGATATCCGGGTTGTCGACCAGTTCCTCAAACAGCGGAATGGTTGTCTTGATACCATCAACCACAAATTCACCCAGCGCCCGGCGCAAACGCATCATGCACTCGACGCGGCTACGGCCATGGACGATCAATTTGCCAATGAGGCTGTCGTAATGCGGCGGCACCATATATCCCTGATAGACGCCAGAATCGACGCGCGTACCAAGACCGCCCGGTGGGTGGTAATAGGTGATGACACCCGGTGATGGCGCAAAGGTCTTTGGGTCTTCAGCGTTGATGCGGCATTCAATGGCATGGCCATGAAATTCAACATCTTCCTGCTTAAGATCCAGCTTGCCGCCAGCGGCAATACGGATTTGCTCATGCACCAGATCAATACCGGTGATGGCTTCAGTTACAGGATGCTCCACCTGCAAACGGGTGTTCATCTCGATGAAATAGAACTCGCCATTTTCATAGAGGAACTCGATGGTACCAACACCGGAATAGCCAAGGTCGGCCATGGCTTTGGCCACGATATTGCCCATACGATTGCGCTGCTCATCGTTGAGCGCAGGCGATGGTGCTTCTTCCCAGACCTTTTGGTTGCGACGTTGCAGCGAGCAATCACGCTCGCCCAAATGGATGGCATTGCCCTGCCCGTCGCCCAAAATCTGAAATTCGATATGGCGCGGTTTGGCCAGGTATTTTTCCATGTAAACGGTGCCATCACCGAAGGCCGAACTGGCTTCAGCGCGCGCTGTGCTAATGGCGTTGTGCAAATCAGCGGGCGTTTCGGCCAGCTTCATGCCGCGTCCACCGCCACCAGATGCCGCTTTGATGAGAATGGGATAACCAATTTCCGCGGCAATCGCATCGACATCATCATCATCGGTGATACTGCCCTTGGAACCCGGCACAACCGGGATACCCAGCTTGCTGACCGCTTTTTTGGCCGCAATCTTATCGCCCATAATGCGGATATGCTCGGCTTTGGGGCCAATAAAGGTCACATTATGCGCTTCAAGAATCTCCGCAAAGCGGGCATTTTCCGACAGGAAACCATAGCCTGGGTGCACAGCTTCTGCGCCAGTGATTTCGCATGCGGCCAGAATTTCTGGAATATTTAGATAGCTTTTCGCTGCAGGCGGCGGGCCAATACACACGCTTTCATCAGCAAGGCGCACATGCATGGCGTCCTGATCGGCGGTTGAATGGACGGCCACGGTTTGGATACCAAGTTCCTTGGCAGCGCGCAGAATTCTCAGCGCAATCTCGCCGCGGTTGGCAATCAGGATTTTGTTGAACATGCGCTTTTGCCTATTCGATGACCATGAGGGGTTCGCCGTATTCGACCGGTTGGCCGTTTTCGACAAATATTTCTGTCACAGTACCAGCGCGCTCKGCGGCGATCTGGTTCATGTGTTTCATGGCTTCAATAATAATAATTGTCTGGCCAACAGAGAYCTTGTCACCGAYCTGAACATAAGATTTTGCGCCAGGTTCTGGAGAATGATAGGCCGTGCCCACCATGGGTGATGTCACGGTATTRGCTTCGTTGSTTTCAGCCTTRGGTTCRGCTGCCTGCGGTGCAGCGGCAACWGGTGCWGCGGCAACAGCCGCGACAGGCGCTGCTGCAATGGGGGCTGCGGCGACAATCACATTACGCGCAACACGAATGCGCATATCTTCCTGTTCCAACTCAATCTCGGTCAGATCAGTCTCGTTCAAAATGATTGCCAGCTGTCGTACCAGTTCATGATCGATGATTTTGCCCTTAGACATAGTGCCCCTTATTAACTCCTGGCGTTTGTATCGCCTGNTTTTTTAAACCCGRANTTTTTTNGCAAACCCGATTTATGTTTTATCCAGAATATCATTCATGGCTACCAGAGCCAAACTATATCCTTTTGTGCCCAAACCCAAAATAACCCCGTTTGCCACGGGTGATATATAGGAATGATGGCGGAATTCTTCACGCTTGTGAATATTGCTCAAATGCACTTCGATGGTTGGAATGCCGGTGCCGCTAATGGCATCGCGCAATGCGACCGACGTATGTGTGTAAGCGCCGGGGTTGATGACCAGCCCTATGTTATTCCCGCTTAATCCAGCTTCCTGAATCCAGCCCACCAGCTCGCCCTCATGGTTGCTCTGACGAAATGTCAAAGCCACACCAAGCGACGCGCACAATGTGGCGCATTCAGCCTCAACATCTGCCAAGGTTTTGGCACCGTAAATATCCGGCTCTCTGGTGCCCAGCAAATTAAGGTTGGGACCGTTGAGCAGATAGACAGTTTTTTGCCGGGATTGGGACAAGGTGATACCGCACACAATTAGCCAGCAGACAATTCCGCCGTTGTTCTGGCAAGCTTATAGGGAGAATGATGCCAGAAGGAAAGAATTGTTGCTAGCCAGTGGCATAATCAACAAGTTTGAGGGTTTTTGGCCCAAAAACCTGCGAAAAATATCAGTTTGAAACGGCGATGAGCTTGCCTGCCCGGTCGCGAAAGACAAAAACCGGTTTGCCCTTACTGCGGGCAACTCCAATTGGGGAATTCAGCGGGCTGGAAAGCGCAACATCAAACAGCTTTTTGATTTTGCCGCGCAAGCTGTAGGCCACCAATCTTTGTTGCCCGAAACTAGGCACAATAATATCCAGCACGCCGTCGCCGTTCACATCGGCAATAGCTGACAGGCGCAATTCGGTGGATTTATAGATGTGGTTGGACAGGCCTTTGGCACGCGCAGTGCGGCGCAGCTTGCTGCCCTTTAGTTGGTGCAGCTCCAATGTACCCTGAATGTGCGGTTTGACGACGCTGACAATGTCTGGACGGCCATCGCCGGTGAAATCAGCAATGCCAGCGATATTAAGCCAGCGATTTGCCCGGCCGATGGGTTTTGTCGCGGCCAGCTGCTTTAGTTTGCCGCCAGAAATGGTGTAAACGGCGATTGCTGCCCCGCCAGAAAGATTGGTTCTGATGGTGATGATATCGGCAATGCCATCACGGTTTAAATCCGCTATGCGCGGTGCAAGGTCTTCAAAAACCTGAGTTTTGGGCAAGGTTAAATCATAACGCTTGCTGCCCACACGAACGGCCAGCCCGCCGCCCTCAACAGTATCGCCCAGCGCGCCATGGGCATAGCGCCGTGTTGGCTTTGTGTACCAGCCCCACACCTTTTTGCCGCCAATTGTGGCTCTGCCGGTATAGCCATTGGGAATGCCGCCCTTGGCAGCTGCGCGGCCACCACGGGCTCGGTTTAGAGCTGATTTATGCGCGCCGGAACTGGTGACTTTAGCAGACCATTGTGCATCCGCATTTGCGGGCATCATAGCCGATACTACAATGCCGCAAATGGCCAATCCGATGGTGAATTTCATGGAGCCTCGCTTGATCCCCTTAGGGATATAACCGTGTTTTGCCCCACTCTATGTCCGTTGTGGAATTTCTGGAAAACACAATTCTGTCATGCAGGCGAAACGGCCTGTCGTGCCAAAATTCTATGCTCAGAGGCGCAATGCGAAAGCCGGACCAGTGTTCAGGACGCGGAATATCTTTGCCCTCATAACGTTGCTCCAGTGTTGCAACGGCTTGCTCCAGTGTTGCCCGGCTTTCCAGCGGCTGAGATTGCTGACTGGCCCACGCGCCAATGCGGCTGCCCTGCGGGCGTGATTGATAATATTCATCGGCCTCAGCATCGGAAACCTTTGAAACTAAACCACGAATCCGTACCTGCCTGCGCAGTGATTTCCAATGGAAATTCAGCGCAGCCTTGGAATTATGGGTCAGTTCATTGCCCTTGGCGCTGTCAAAATTTGTGTAAAAGACAAAACCCTGCTGGTCGTAATCTTTGAGAAGCACTATACGTACATTAGGCAATCCGTCATCATCAACGGTTGCCAGTGCCATGGCGTTTGGGTCGTTCTGCTCGTCTGCCTTGGCATCGCTCATCCATTGGGCAAACAGTTGATAAGGCGCAAGGGGAGTCGCCTGGATTTCGGTAAAGTCACCGCTCGTTAACTTTAATTTGGTAGTGTTTTCATCAGTAATCATGAAATCCAATGGTCCTTTCGTCGCCTATGTTGCAGCTGAGTTTTACATATAGACCCAACAAGATGTCTCGCCAAACCCGGAAAATACCTACCCGGTCTTTTTTGGCCAGGTCTTTTCTGGCTAAGTCTTTTTTGACCAAGTTACTTTCGGCGTCTTCGGTATTGCTTGTTGCAGGTGCTCTTTCTGGATGCTCAACATCCATGCTGGATTCGGGTGCAAGCACGGATATCACCGGCTCAACCTTAAGCTCCTTTAGATCACGCGGGATGGTTCAACCAGCCAGYATTGATGATTCWGATTGGGTKAAATTGCGCGAAATCGCCAATCAGGCATCCAGCGATGAGATGGCAGGCACCCCTATTGGCTGGAAAAAYGATGTRACKGGTTCCAACGGCAGTYTSATGGCGTTTTCTGCGCCCAATGATGGCCGTGGCAAGTGCCGYAGTTTTGCYGCGACSGTGCAAAATGTSGATGGTATTCAGCGCTAYAAGGGCGAAACCTGCACYGCAAATGCCAAATATTGGAAAATCACMCGGTTTGAGCTGGTCGATCTRAGCTAGAAAACACCGTATTTCRGCSYCTTGGTCCAATTATCATATTGGAATCAMYCCATTTAATCCCCATATAGAAGATGAAACGCTACCTAATTGGCGTAACGCGCTTTTTGCGCGCTTTTTTGTTATCTTTGCGAGCAAATACTGTTCGTGAGTCGATTATTGGATGAAATATGAGTGATCCCTATAAAATACTTGGGGTGAGTAAAGGCATGAGCGCCGCAGACATCAAATCTGCRTACCGTAAGCTTGCCAAAARAAATCACCCTGATCAGAACCAGGACGATCCCAAAGCCAAAGAACGGTTTTCRCGGATCAACAACGCTTATGCTGTTGTGGGCGACGATGATAAGCGCGGCCAGTATGATCGCGGTGAAATTGATGGCGATGGTAATGCCCTTCACCCTGGCTTTCAGCAAGGTCATCCCGGCGCACACCCTGGCATGCATCCGGGTGCCAGAACGTATCAATCCGGACCTGCGGGCGGCGCACAACAAGGTTTTGGCGGYGGCAGT
>NVXB01000079.1:5398-20840 GCA_002746425.1 Hyphomicrobiales bacterium
GCCGAGGATATTCTGAGCGGCATTTTTGGYGGCTTGGGCGGTGGACGCGGTGGTTTTGGCGSWCGTCARACYCAAGGCGRCTTTGGTGYCCAGCCGGGTGCACGCCAAACCTCCATGAAGGGCGAAGATGTTACCGGTAAAGCTGCTGTAACCGTTGAACAAATTGCCGCTGGCGAGAAAAYCTCCGTTACGCTCAATGATGGGCGCACGYTRTCTGTCTCCCTGCCCAAAGGTGTGGWGGATGGYCAGCTTATTCGCCTMAARGGTCAGGGCCAGCAAAACCCGCTTTCGGGCGCGGTTGGTGACGCCAAAATCAAAATTCGTTTTGTGCCGCACCCGCACTTTAAAGTGGACGGCAATAATTTGCGCTATGACGCGCCTCTGCATTTGCATGAGGCTTATCTGGGCTGTAAAATTCAGGTGCCAACGCTGACAGGCCGGATTAATTTGACGGTTCCGCCGAAAAGCAATTCGGGCAAAACCTTGCGCGTTCCCGGCAAAGGGCTTCCGGGTAAGAAAAAAACCGGAGATTTACTGGTGACGCTGCAAATCCATTTCCCGGATCAACCGGATGCGGAATTTGAAACGTTGATGGCCAAATGGGCAGCAGAAGGCAAACCGCCGCTGAAGGATAAATGAGCCAGAAGCCTTTAGGTTCATCTGGTATACGAGATGGCGATAAAGAGGCCCAAAAGCGCGCGCAGGACTTGTTACGCAAGGGGTCTCTCGTCGGCATTCCCACCGAAACGGTTTATGGACTGGCCGCTGATGCGTGTAATGGCCAAGCTGTTGCGCGGATTTTTGAGGTCAAAGGCCGCCCACAGTTTAATCCACTCATCTGCCATGTAGATGGTTTGGAACTTGCTCAAAAGCTGGGCGTATTTGATGAACGCGCTATGGCATTGGCCAAGAAATTCTGGCCGGGTAGTCTCTCAATAGTTGTGCCCAAAACCGCTGACTGTCCTGTCAGTGATTTGGTTTCAGCGGGGCTCGATACCATTGCTATTCGTTGCCCCAACAGTGCTTTTACCCGAGATTTAATCGCCTCCATGGGCATGCCTTTGGCGGCTCCCAGCGCGAATCCATCTGGAAAACTCAGCCCCACGGTGGCCAGCGCCGTGCGTGATGCCTTTTCAACAGATCAGGTGCCGCTGGTTGTGGATATGGGGCCGTGCAAAATGGGCCTGGAATCAACCATTGTCTATTGTGTCGAGGGTCAGCCTGTCACCATCTTGCGCCATGGCGCTGTGCTTATGGAAGACCTTGAAGCTGTGCTGGGCGAAAACACAGTGCGTAAACATCAACCTGATATAAACGACGAAAACGCACCACGCGCACCCGGGATGCTGGCTTCCCACTACGCCCCTGATTCCAAACTGGTTTTGTGGGATGAAGATCAACCACAGGCCCAAGAAACTGACACTGTTCTAACCTTCGCTGCGCAGCCAGTCACCGGCATGGAACGCGCACTAAATACGCTTGATCTCAGCCTAACTGGCGATATGGCAGAGGCAGCAGCAAACCTGTTTTCCATGCTTCGGCAATTGGATGAGCTACAGCCCAAACGCATCATTGTCGTGCCGCCGCCAGCCCATGGGCTTGGCGTTGCCATTGTTGATCGCTTGCGAAGGGCCGCTGCGCCGCGTAACACTTGAATTCACAATTTTGTATCTGACTTGCGTGGTATCCCATTGCCGACCCAGCTTTATCAGCACGAGGCCTTTCTCAATCACAAGACGCCTATTGGCCATCCTGAGCGCCCGGACCGTATCCGCGCTTTGATGGATGTGCTGGCTGATCCGCATTTTGATGCCCTTGCCAAAATGGAAGCGCCGATGGGCGATGTCGACAAGGTGTTGTACGCGCATCCGCTGAGCCATTTAAACATGATCCGTTCGGCCATCCCTGATGAAGGCATTCGGCGTTTGGATAATGACACGGTGATGTCGCCCGGCTCTTGGGAAGCCAGTTTGCGCGGTATTGGCGCGGCAACAGCGGCGATTGATGCGGTAATGAGCGGCGAAGCCGATAACGCCTTTTGCGCCATTCGCCCGCCCGGCCACCATGCCGAGAAAACCACGGCGATGGGCTTTTGCCTGTTCAACACCATTGCGATTGCAGCGCGTCATGCCCAGAAAATTCATGGCGTTGAGCGTGTTGTAATAGTCGATTTCGATGTGCATCACGGCAATGGCAGTCAGGATATCTTTTGGGATGATCCATCCGTCATGTACTGCTCCACCCATCAAATGCCGCTGTTTCCCGGCTCCGGCGCTTTGATTGAAGAGGGCGAGCATGGCAACATCATCAACGCGCCTTTGGCCATGGGTGATGATATCCAGCATTTTCAGGAAGCCTTTGAGAGCCGTATCTTTCCCGCGATCGATAATTTCGCGCCTGATTTGATTTTAATCTCTGCTGGATTTGACGCCCACCAGCGCGACCCGTTGGCGCAGATCAATCTGCAAGCCGAGGATTTCGCTTGGGTTACGTCCAAACTGCTGGAAAAGGCGGATAAACACTGCGGCGCGCGCATGGTATCTTTGCTCGAAGGTGGCTATGATCTGCTTGGTCTTGCCGAATCGGCAGCCGCGCATATCAATACGATGATGGACGCTAGTTCCTAGCCTTTATGAGGAAGCCTAATGAGTAACGAAAATCCAGATATCAGCGCCTTGAGCTTTGAAGCAGCGCTGGCTGAGTTGGAAACCATTGTGGCTCGGCTGGAGCGCGGCGATGTGCCGCTTGAGGAATCCATTGCCATTTACGAGCGCGGCGAAGTGCTTAAAGGGCGCTGCGATGTGTTGCTGAAATCTGCCGAGGAAAAGGTCGAGAAAATTCGCAGCAATGCAGATGGCGAAGCGACATCCACGGAGCCAATGGAATAAGCGGGTACGGCAACCGCCTCATTTCGTTTGACGATGTTTCTCCAAGAATAAGCTTTAGATGCATGCCAATTGAGTTATCCTTTTAAAAAAGGAGACCGATATGACCTGGCATCCATCACAAGATCCGGCACCGGGCGATACATTTGCCTGCGATGCGATTGACACCATCATTGTTCCGCGCGCCCGCGATCTTGGCGGCTTTGAAGTGCGCCGCGCTTTGCCCAGCGCCAAGCGGCAAATGATTGGCCCTTTCATATTCTTTGATCATATCGGCCCGGCCGAATTTTTGACCGATGAGGGCATAGATGTGCGCCCTCATCCGCATATTGGCCTGTCGACCGTGACATATCTCTTCAGCGGCCAAATACAGCACCGCGATAGTCTTGGTACTGAACTGCCCATCATGCCGGGCGAAGTGAACTGGATGACGGCTGGCAAAGGCATTGTGCATTCAGAACGCACGCCGGATGCGCCCCGCAAAGCTGGGCATGAATTGTTTGGCATCCAGACATGGGTTGCGCTGCCCAGCAAATTTGAAGAAATCGCGCCCGCCTTTGAACATCGCAAAAAAGAGGAACTGCCTGAAATAAGCGATCACGGCAGCAATGTCCGGCTTATTCTGGGCGATATGTATGGCGAGCGCTCACCGGTCAACACACACTCTGACATGTTCTATGCATCCGTGGATTTGCTGCCGGGAAGTCAAATTCCGTTCGATGCGGATTATGAAGAGCGCGGCATCTATATCGTATCGGGTGAAATTGATATTTCCGGCGATAAATTCTCCGGCGGTCGGCTGCTAGTTTTCAAACCCGGCGACCGCATTACCATCACCGCCACGCAGCCCTCGCGCCTGATGTTGCTTGGCGGCGAGCCGATGGATGGCCCGCGCTATATCTGGTGGAATTTTGTCTCCTCCAGCCGCGAAAAAATCAATCAAGCCAAGGAAGATTGGCGAAAAGCCCGCTTTGATATCGTTCCCGGCGATGAAGATGACTTTATCCCCTTGCCTGAAACATAATTGGTCCGCATATATGACAGGCCGTTGACACGACGATGTCAGCACAGCGCGCCGCTCTTTAAATAAGGAGCATTTGGCGCCTATTTTTGAGGTATTTTCGTGAATCCAAGGCCAGACACGCCTCTTTTGGATCAGATCAACATTCCAGCTGATCTGAAAAAGCTTGAAGAATCACAACTCACAGAATTGGCGACAGAGCTTCGTGCCGAGCTGATTGACGCTGTATCCATCACCGGCGGCCATCTTGGCGCGGGTCTTGGTGTTGTCGAGCTGACAATCGCGCTGCATTACGTGTTCAACACGCCTGATGATCGGTTGATTTGGGATGTTGGCCACCAATGCTACCCCCACAAAATTTTGACCGGACGCCGCGACCGTATTCGTACGTTGCGCCAGGCCGAGGGCCTATCCGGCTTCACTCAGCGCGCCGAGAGCGAGTATGATCCGTTTGGCGCGGCCCACTCATCCACCTCCATTTCTGCCGGTCTTGGCATGGCCGCTGCGCGCGATCTGGAAAATGGCGACCGCAAAATCATTTCCGTTATTGGCGATGGCGCGATGTCTGCGGGCATGGCCTATGAAGCCATGAACAATGCCGGTGCGGTGGATTCCCTGCAACTCGTCATACTCAACGATAATGACATGTCGATTGCACCGCCCGTTGGCGCGATGAGCGCCTATCTGGCGCGGTTGGTATCTGGGCGCACCTATATCAGCCTGCGCGAGGCCGGTAAGGCGCTGACCAAGCATCTGCCCAAAATTATCCAGCGCAACGCCCGCAAAACAGAAGAATACACCCGTAATTTCTTCACCGGCGGCACGCTGTTTGAAGAGCTTGGCTTTTACTATGTTGGCCCGGTCGATGGCCACAATCTGCAACATTTGCTGCCAGTTTTGAAAAACATTCGCGATACCGACAAGGGCCCCATTCTGCTTCATGTCGTGACGCAAAAGGGCAAGGGCTATGGCCCGGCAGAAAATTCTGCCGACAAGTATCACGGCGTTTCCAAATTCAACGTAGTCACCGGCGAGCAGTCAAAACCCATCCCCAACGCACCGTCCTACACAAAAGTGTTTGGCACTTCGCTGGTCGATGAAGCGCAGCGCGACGACAAGATTGTCGGCATCACCGCCGCGATGCCCGATGGCACCGGCATCGATCTGTTTCAACAAGCTTTTCCAGAGCGTACCTTTGATGTGGGCATTGCCGAGCAACACGCCGTAACCTTTGCCGCCGGGCTGGCCTCTGAAGGTTTCAAACCGTTTGTGGCGATCTATTCGACCTTTTTGCAGCGCGCCTATGATCAGGTCGTGCATGATGTCTCGATCCAGCAATTGCCGGTACGTTTTCCGATTGATCGCGCGGGCCTTGTCGGCGCTGATGGTCCAACGCATGCCGGTTCGTTTGATATTGCATATCTCTCCTGCCTGCCCAATTTCGTGGTTATGGCAGCCGGTGATGAGGCTGAGCTGAAACATATGGTGGCGACTGCCGCTGCCTATGATGAAGGCCCGATATCTTTCCGCTATCCGCGCGGCGAAGGCTTGGGCGTTGAATTGCCAGATCGGGGCGAAATCATCCAAATCGGCAAAGGCCGTATTTTGCGTGAGGGCACCAAGGTCGCCATCCTGTCGTTTGGTGGGCGCTTGGGCGAAAGCACCCTCGCCTATGAGCAGCTTACCGCCATGGGCATTTCCACCACGCTGGCCGATGCACGCTTTGCAAAGCCGCTGGATACCGACATGATCGCGCGATTGGCCCGTGAGCATGAAGTGCTCATTACCGTGGAAGAAGGCTCTGTGGGCGGCTTTGGCAGCCATGTAGGCCATTTCCTGGCGATGAATGGCTATCTTGATGGCGCTGTTAAGTTTCGCCCGCTTTGTCTGGCCGATGAATATACCGCGCATAACAAGCCTGATGTGATGTATGCGCGTGCCGGGCTGGATGCCAATTCCATTGTGCAGCAGGCCACAAAAGCGCTTGGATTAGACAAAAGCGAAATCGAGCGTCGCGCCTGATAAAGCACGACGCGCGAATCATCGTTAAAAGCTAGGCTTTGTTGGCCGCATTTCAGGCCATTCTTCTGCATATGGATGTCTGGCCATGTTGAAGACTCTTGGTTCCATCAGTTCATTGTTGTTGGCCGTTAGCATGTTGATGTTCGGCCATGGCGTGCAAAGCGCGCTTGTGCCACTGCGTGCCGAGCTGGAAGGCTTTGGCACCATCGCCATTGGTGCCAGCATTTCCGGATATTTTGCCGGATTTGTGATCGGCTGTATCGCTGGGCCTTATCTCATCTACCGCGCAGGCCATATCCGCGCCTATGCCGCCATGGTGTCGCTGGCCTCTGCCGTGGCGTTGATGCATCCGCTATTTGTCGATGAAATTGCCTGGATCATGTTTCGCTTTGCCACGGGCTTTTGCGTCGCCTGTTTCTACATCGTCATTGAAAGCTGGCTCAATGAGCGCGCCACCAATGAGGTGCGCGGCCTGATTATGTCATCCTACGTTATCATCGCGCTCAGCGGCATTATGATTGGCCAGTTTGCTGTCGCCTTTGGCTCTGTAGAGGGCTACACGCTGTTTATTCTGGCATCGATTGTGGTGTCGGTGGCGGTGATACCCGTGGCGTTGACGACATCTGCCCAACCTGCCCCCATCACGCTGTTCCGCTTCAGGCCGGCAAAGCTCTACGCCACATCTCCCACCGCCTTTGTGGCTTCCTTGCTGATTGGCGTGTCTTCCGGCTCGACATGGATGCTGGCACCCGTGTTTGCCACCGCCAAGGGGTTTGATACCACCATTGCTGCCTCTTTCGCGGCCACGATGATTGCGGGCGGCGCGGTGTCGCAATGGCCCATCGGGCGGCTGTCTGACAGGTTTGATCGTCGCCGCGTGCTTGCCGCGCTGGCTTTGGGCTCTGTCATTGCCTGTTTTGCAACAGGCCTGATGCAGGGGGACAGCCTTTGGGGCTTTTTGGTTCTGATGTTTCTTGTGGGTGTTTTTACCCACACGACCTACGCGATTGCTGTGGCCCACGCCTTCGATATCACCGAACCGGATGCCTATGTTGAAACCTCGTCCGGCCTGCTGTTGTTCTACGGTATTGGCTCTACCATTGGCCCGTTAATCATTTCCATTATAATGGAAATCAGCGGTGTGTCCTCGCTGTTCCTGTCCGTTGCGGTGGTTCAGATTGGTATGCTTTTGTTTCTTTTATGGCGCATTCGCTCACGTGCTGCGGTTGCCGAGCCTGATCGCGAAGACTTTGATCTGGCCTCCACCGCCCCTGTTGTGGCGATGGCCAATGAAGAAGCTGCCGATCTCACCACTGCCGTGCTGACCCCGGAAGTGGTTGTCGATGCCATTGAGTTGGAAGAAACCCACACCGCGGTGCAGCTTTCGGACATTGGTTATCTGTATGAAGGCGACGTCGAACCCGACCCCACTGTTGAGTTCCTGCCTGATCCAGAGGGTGGTCCAGATGAGGAACCTGAAGATGAGCCTTGATCCCTGCCCCCTTATTTGTGCATAAGCCATCTTTGACGGGTAGATGGTGGAGACATCCCTTTGGCAAGAATGCGACTGGATCAGGCAATGGTCGAACGAAGGCTGGTGCAAAGCCGTGCGCGGGCGCGCGACGCTGTCTTGCGCGGTCACGTCAGCATTAACGGTCAGCGCGCCAAAAAGGCCTCTGCTGGCACTTGGGAGGGCGATGATATCGTCCTTGATGATCCGGCCAGCCAATATGTTTCCCGCGCCGCGCTAAAATTGAAATACGGGCTGGAGCAATTCGGCTTTTCTCCAAAAGGTCATGACTGCATGGATGTTGGCGCCAGCACTGGCGGTTTTACCCAGGTGCTGCTGGAGCAAGGCGCAAACCGCGTTTTCGCCTTTGATGTTGGCCATGGCCAGATGAAAGAGCGCGTGGCGTCCCATCCAGCCGTTGTGAACCGCGAGGGCCTGAACGCCAAAACCATTACGGCGGATGATTTGCCATTCCCGTTTAGCTTTATTGTCAGCGATGTCAGCTTTATTTCATTGCAAACGGCGCTGCCCGCCTGCCTTGCCCTTGCGCAGCCCGGTGCCACTTGTTTGTTTCTGGTCAAACCCCAATTTGAGGTCGGTAAAGGCAATCTTGGCAAGGGCGGCATTGTGTCCGATCCAGAGCTTGCCCTTGCCAGCGCGGTCAATATCGCCCACTGGTTGGCAAATGACTATGGAAGCACGGTTCAAGGCCCGATTAAATCACCCATATCTGGTGGCGGCGGTAACCAGGAATTTCTTGTAGGTGCCATTCTTGGCGATACAAAATAATTGAGAGCACATGATTAGCACACTGAAAATTGAACGACTTGGCCATGAAGGCGACGGCATTGGCTTTAACGAGGCGGGCAATCAGGTTTTTGTTCCCTACGCGCTGCCCGGCGAAACGGTGCGTGTGTATGAGCACCAAAACCGTGGTGAACTGATCGAGATTGTCGAGAAATCGCCCGACCGAGTTGACCCCAAATGCCAGCACTTTACCGATTGTGGTGGTTGCAACATGCAGCACCTATCGGAGCCTGCTTATCTGTCGTGGAAAACCTCTTTGATCGTCGACGCTTTGAGCAAACAGGGCATTGATGATGTGGACATGCTACCCATTGTTTCTGTGTTACCGGGCAGCCGGCGTCGTGCAGCATTTTCATTTAAAGCTGCCAAGGATGGCGTGCATCTGGGCTTTCACGGCAAGAAATCTTCACAAATCATCACGCCAAAAGAATGCCCCGTTCTTGATCCTGTTTTGGAAAAGCATCTGGTGTCCAAACGTGGGTTTTCAGCCCTTGCGCGGCAAGTGGTGCGTGCCAAGAAGGAAGAGCGCATGACTGCGACGCTTGGCATTAACGGTGTCAGCATCGATATGACTGGCCGGGATCCAGGCAAGAATCGCAATCAGGTCGAAGAATTCTGGAATGCGACAAGCCCGTTCTGGAAAGTCATGCTCAATGATGAGCTGGTCAGCCATGACCCCGGTGATGATCTGGTCAAAAGCGGTGATTTTAATCTGGCCACCGTGCCCGGTGCGTTTTTGCAGGCGGTCTCTAGCGCAGAAGCCGCGCTGGTAGAACACAGCATATCCTTTTTGAAGGGCAGCAAGAACTGTGCTGATTTGTTTAGCGGTATTGGCACCTTTAGTTTTCCCATGGCGCGCTTTGCCAAGGTAACAGCCATTGAATCGCAGCAGGCGGCGCTGAATGCCCTGAAACAGACCGCGTCCCGCACCCAAAAGATCAAAGCCATTGCGACAATCCGTCGGGATTTGTTCAAGCACCCATTGTCGGAGCTGGAATTGCGCAAGTTTGACGCTATTTTGTTCGATCCGCCGCGTGCAGGCGCACGGGCGCAATGCGAGCAGATTGCCAAGTCCAAAATCAGAAAAGTCGCCGCTGTTTCGTGCAACCCCATCAGCTTTGCCCGCGATGCGAAAACACTGATTGATGGCGGCTTTAAACTGATCAGCCTGTTACCGGTTGATCAGTTTTTGTGGTCCAACCATGTGGAAATGTCAGCTCACTTTGAACGTTAACTGCGGTTCTGCATAACGGCAAAATAGAAGCCATCGGTGTTGGTAGACGCTGGCGTAAGCGTGATTGACATCATGTCGGATGACCATGGTTGTGCTTTGTCAAAGCCAAACAAATCCTGCCAAACCTCGCCAGCGGATACCAATTCAAAGGCCGGGTTGTCATTTAGGAAGTGGCCGACAGATTCTTCGTTTTCGGCACTAAGCACGCTGCATGTCATGTAGACGAGGAAGCCGCCAGCTTTCACGAAAGGTGCCGCTTCTTCCAGCACAATTTGCTGTTCCTGCTTGCGCTTTGACAATTGCTTGAAGTTAAGCCGCCATTTGGCATCTGGCCGTCTGCGCCATGTGCCGGTGCCTGTGCATGGCGCATCGACTAGCACCCGGTCGCAATTGCCAAGCAATTCAGCAAGGCGGCCATCTTCAGGCTTTAGGACGGTGGTGTTTTCAATGCCAGCGCGGTCAAGGCGCTCATAGATCGGGCCAAGACGGTTGCGGTCGCTATCATAGGCGTAGAGCTTGCCCTCATTGTTCATATCGGCAGCAAGTGCCAGCGTTTTACCGCCCGCGCCTGCGCAGAAATCCAGCACCGTTTCATTGGAGCGGGCATAGATCAGCTGTGAGGCGATCTGGCTAGACTCATCCTGAATTTCAATGCGGCCACGGCGATAGGATTCTTCGTTTTGCACATTGGGATGACGCCGCGCGGCGGCTGATGGCGGAATGCGAATGCCATTACGCGAGATGGGGCACGGGATAGCGTCCAGATAATCCAGCGCTTTTAACTCGGCAGCGCGGGTGGATTTGATGGTGTTAACGCGCATATCAAGCGGCGGGCGCTCGGCAAGCGCTTGTGCTTCCTTGACCCACTCATCATCAAAGTTGGACTCAAAATGCGGCACCAGCCATTTTGGTAAATCGGCCTGCACCCATTCTGGCGCTTCGCTCAAATTGCGCTCATTGGCGGCATCAAGATCTGCTTTGTCTGGCAATTGCGGGGCGAATTTATCGTCCTTAAATATGCTTTCCAAGGTGTCCCAATTTTCATGCCAGCGATAGGCAACTGTGCCCAGCACCCAATGACGCACATCTGCACTGTCCATGCGCCAGCGCGATGATGCTTTCCAGCGCAGGGAATCATAGGCGATGTTACCGATGGCGGCACGATCTCCCGAGCCAGCAAACCGGTGGGACAAGCCCCAGTCCTTGAGCGATTCAGAAACCGGACGATGGCGTTTTTCCACATCATCCAAAACTTCTATTGCTGCCTGAATTCGACCGCCTAATTTCATGATCTTCAATACCTATTGAGTAAAATATTCCGTGACGTAACCGTAACCCTATGAACCGCCTACATAATTTGGGCTTTCGCGTGTAATTGTCACATTATGTGCATGGCTTTCTGTAAGGCCAGCATTGGTAATGCGCACAAAGCGCGCGCGTTCGTTAAAAGCTTTCAAGTCGGGTGCACCAACATAGCCCATGGCAGCGCGCAAGCCACCCTGCAATTGATGCAGAACCGCAGAGGTTGGCCCTTTATGCGGCACCTGCCCCTCAATGCCTTCTGGGACAAGTTTCAAGGTGTCCTGAACTTCGGCCTGGAAATAGCGATCTGCCGAGCCGCGTGCCATGGCACCAACTGAGCCCATGCCGCGATAGGATTTGTAGCTGCGACCCTGATAGAGATAGACCTCGCCGGGGCTTTCATCGGTACCCGCCAGCAGCGAGCCAACCATGGTGCACGAGGCACCAGCGGCCAGAGCTTTTGCCAAATCGCCAGAGAATTTGATGCCACCATCGGCGATAATCGGCACACCGTGTTTTTCCGCCTCGGCAACGCATTCCATAATCGCGGTCAATTGCGGCACGCCGACACCGGCGACAATACGTGTTGTGCAGATGGAGCCAGGACCAATGCCAACCTTGATGGAATCAGCGCCAGCATCAATCAACGCTTTGGTTGCTTCTCCAGTTGCCACATTGCCAGCGATAATCTGTACGCCGTTAGAAATCTTTTTCACATCGCGCACGGTCTGCAACACACGCTCGGAGTGGCCATGCGCTGTATCGACAACGATCAGATCAACGCCAGCCTCTGCCAGCGCCATGGCGCGGTCCAAACCATCCTTGCCAGTGCTGGTGGCAGCGGCAACGCGCAAGCGGCCCTGATCATCCTTGGTAGCATGGGGGTTGAGCTGGCTTTTCTCGATGTCTTTAACGGTGATCAGCCCAATGCAATTATAGTCGTCATCAACCACCAGCAGTTTTTCGATGCGGAATTGATGCAGCAAGCGTTTGGCTTCGGCCTGCGTGGCGGTATCCTTGACCGTAATCAAGTTTTCGTGGGTCATCAACTCGCGGACCAGCTGGCGCTTATCCGTGGCAAAGCGCACATCACGATTGGTCAAAACGCCAACCAAACGACCGACGCTGTGTCCGCCAGTGCCACCATTTTCCAGCACCGGAATACCCGATATGCCGTTATTCGCCATCAAGGTAAGAGCTTCTGCCAAGGTCGCATCAGGCCCGATAACGACGGGGTTTACCACCATGCCGGATTCAAACTTTTTGACCTGCCGCACGGCTTCCGCTTGAAGCGGAATGTCGAGATTACGGTGAATAACCCCAAGGCCGCCAGCCTGCGCCATCGCAATGGCCATACCGGATTCGGTGACCGTATCCATGGCGGATGAAATGATGGGCAGATTGACCGAAATTGTTTTGGTGACACGGCTGGAGATATTGACTTCAGCGGGCATAACTTCGGAATGGCCGGGCAGCAGCAACACATCATCAAAAGTGAGTGCTTCTCTGCTAAAGGCTGGTTCGACAATGGTTACCATGTCAACTCCTTGAAATGAGTCTAGAATCTATGTGAGTTGACGATGCCTGTTATCATGCATTGCAGCATATGCAAACGCGAAAATGCGCTATGCTTGAGAACGATTGCCCTTAAATTTTCTGGCAATCAGATAAGTCTCTGGTGAATCCTTACGGCTTGCCGGTGGTTTGTAGTGGCCAACCTGCTCAAAATCACGCTTCAATTCTTTCAAAAGCTGTTGCTCTGTACCGCCCTGAAACACTTTTGCGACAAAGGCACCGCCGGGTCTCAACACATCCTGCGCAAACAAGGCTGCAACTTCGCATAATTGGATAATGCGCATGTGGTCAGTCTGTTTATGGCCTGTGGTTGGGGCTGCCATATCAGACAGCACCACATCAACCAGATGGCCACCCATCGCCTGCTTCAGCATGTCGGGGGCGTCATCATCCAGAAAATTCTTTAGCAGCAACGTCACCCCGGATAGTGGGTCCATTTCCAGATAATCGATACCGACAACCCGAATATCATCCGCCATGCTTTTAACTTTACTTGCAGCGACCTGGCTCCAGCCACCCGGTGCGGCGCCAAGATCCACGATGCGGGCTTTTGGTTTGAGCAAATCGTATTTTTCGTCTATTTCCAAAAGCTTATAGGCAGCTCGGGAGCGCATACCATCAATTTTAGAACGCTGGACGTAAGGATCATTCAGATGGCGTTGCAACCAGATTGTAGATGATAATTTACGACCCTTGGCGGTTTTAAGGCGCACAGACAGGCCGCGATATCCGTTGCCACGCCCTCGGCCACTCGATTTCTGGCTCATGTCTGTTCTCGCTTACTGTTTTTCTTTTTGTTGTTTGGTCGCCGCCGCCAGCGGTTATTATTCTCTTTTGCACGGACGCTTTTATGGCCGTCTTCACGCATCAACTCAACCAAAATACCTTCGCGCAAACCCCGATCGGCAACGCGTAGCTGGTCACAGGTGAATTCCCGCCGAATGGCTTCGAAAATAGCGCAGCCTGGCAGCACGAGATCAGCCCGATCACTACCAATGCAAGGGTGTTTTACCCGCTCTTCATAGCTCAGATTCAGCAGCTTTTCGACCATTTTTGCCGCATCTTCATTGCTCATCCACATACCATCAACCCGGCGGCGATCATAGCGCCTAAGGCCCAAATGGACGCCTGCAAGGGTTGTGACAGTACCCGAAGTGCCCAATAGATGGTGCCGACCATGTGATAAGGCTTGCACAAGTTCTTTGCGCTTGGGGAAGTGTTGCAGGCGCTCCTGCACCTCTTCCACCATCACCTCAAAGCTGGCAGGCGTTACATCGCGGCCATTATGCCGTTCAGAAAGCGTCACGACGCCAATGGGCAGCGAATCCCACGCCCGCAGCGTGCCGCCCATGCGGTTGCGCTTGCGCCGCCCGCGACGGTCCATCCAGACAATTTCCGAAGACCCGCCGCCAATATCAAATAGCACAACACCGTCTGAGCGCGGCTCGACCAGAGAAATACAGCCCGTCATTGCCAGTTTGGCTTCGGTCTCACGGTCAACAATTTCCAGCTCAAGGCCAATTTCAGAGCTAACGCGTGCCAGAAACTCAAGGCCATTTTCTGCGGATCGGCAAGCCTCGGTAGCGATGAGCCTTGCCTTGGTAATCTTGTGGTATTTCAGCTTGTTCCAGCAAATACGCAAGGCTTGTATGGCCCGGTCAGCGGCTTCATCGCTTAACCGGTTATTGGCCGAAATGCCCTCACCCAACCGAACAATCTTCGAAAAGGAATCAATAATGCGAAAGCCTTTGTCATTCGGCTCGGCAATGAGCAGGCGACAATTATTGGTGCCTAAATCCAGCGCAGCATAAAGATATTTGCCGTCGGCATTCGGCGTCGCCGCAATTTTTTGGGCAGGCGCAACTTTTTTTGCAGGCACATCTGCGCCAACACCATTGGCGTGCGGTTGTTGAGGATTGGCCCCATTATTCGTAGATTGCGGGTTATTCCGATTGTCATTGGTCTGCCGCACGCGATCTTCTTGAAGACCTCCACGCGGATTCCCGGATTCCTTATCATCCAACGCCTGAACGGAATTCTCCGCTTCTGACGCTACCGTCGATGCTGGCCCGTTGGTGCTTTCGCACGAATTGGTGCGACCATTCGGCGATATCGCTGGTCCTGCTGGCTGCTGCTCTATGGCTCCCAAAACAACGTCATTGTCTTGTCCATCGCGCGCCGTGCGTTGGTCCTGCGAGGATGAGGTCCGAATATCGGACGTCTCATCCTGTCTCATATGTCATTTCCTTACGTCAAAATGCCGATAAGTAATCGGTGACGACCTTTCGTTGGAAATGAGTGTAGGCACACAGCAACCGTTTCGCAAGCATGCGAGTGGAAAACAAATTTTTGTAACCATGAATTTTAGGCAGTGTTGTCTCGCACATTGATGATGGTGCGGCCCTTGACCTGCCCCTTCAAAATGCTGCGGCCAAGCTCTGGCAACGCGCTCAACGGCTGTTCATTGACGATTGGCGCCATTTTGTCCCACGGGAATTCATCGGCCAATCGTGCCCATGCCTGCACCCGCCGCTCGAAGGGACACATGACGGAATCGATGCCCAGCAAGTTCACGCCGCGCAGCAGAAATGGCACCACCGTAAACGAAGGAATGGCCGCGCCGCCCGCCAAGCCAACAGCTGCGACGGAGCCACCATATTTGGTTTGTTTCAGCACCCGGCCCAAAATCTCGCCGCCGACAGCATCGACAGTGCCTGCCCAACGTTCCGACTCCAGCGGGCGCTTGTTTTCTTCTTCCAGATCAGAGCGCGCGATGATGGACTTTGCGCCCAAACCTTTGAGGTAGGATTCTGTCTCAGGGCGGCCCGTCACGGCCGCAACGTCGTAGCCCAGCTTGGCAAATATCGCGAGAGCAACAGAGCCCACACCGCCCGCAGCGCCGGTGACCAAAACCTCGCCTTTTTCAGGGGTTAGTCCATGGTCTTCCAGCGCCATAACAGACAGCATGGAGGTGAAACCCGCTGTGCCAACAGACATGGCATCGCGCGCGCTCATGCCCTTGGGCATAGCCACCAGCCAATCAGCATCAACCCGCGCCTTGGTGGCGTATCCGCCCCAGCGCACTT
>NVXB01000080.1 GCA_002746425.1 Hyphomicrobiales bacterium
TTTTTGGGCATCCTCAAACGCATCAATCGCCGCTTCCAGCTCGCCCGCTTGCATGTGCACCAGGCCGCGCCCGGAGAGTGCGCCAAAATGGTGCGGCTCGCGTTTGAGGGTTTCCGCAATATCGGCCAGCGAGGCATCCAACGCGCCGATAAAATAGTTCACCGTGGCGCGCTTGTTCCAGCCTTCGGCAAAATCGGGGGCTTTGACGGTGAGTTGGTCGAAATAATCAAACGCGGTGGCGAAATCGCCGTAATTCATCGCTGATACGCCGCGCTCCATAATGTCTTGCAGCTCGTCATTGGGCGCTTCGTGCCAGATACCCCATATTTTCTGCTCGATTTGCGCGGCATCCCCGGCATTATCGACTTCTTGCAGCAGGTCAAAAAGACCCGGCAAACGCGGGTCAGATTGATCCGCCAGCGTGGATGAGGAAAAAGCGGTGAGCGCTGTCAGCACAGCAAGGGCGCGAAATATTTTCATGACGTTAGGTTAGGGCGTAAATGCGCCGCCTGACAAGATCGCCCTGTTCAACTCTTCGCGAGCGGTATCTCGGTCGACATCCGCTGTGACGGCCAGTAATTGCGCGATATAGAAGCTGGGTAAATCGCATTCCAGCGCGCCCGCGACAACAAAATCCTTGTACCAGGAGAACGGCGAAATCTCGTGGCTAATTTGCAGTGCGATATAAAGCGTCGCCTCATGCGCTCCGTGATCGCAGGCAATCAGCGCGGTTTTCTCGTCATAACCAACGCCCAGCCCTTCGGCTTTATCCAGTAAATGCTTGTCCTCACGGGCAATGTCAAAAACGCCGCCCCATAGCTGGTGGTTTTCATCGCCGGTATGAAACGCATCGCATTTGCCAGAGCCATCGCGGCCATGCTTGTGCCATTTCAGCTCGTGATGGCTCAAATAGCCTTTTGCGACAAAGCGGGCCGATGGCACGCGCGCGCTAAGCCGCGCCATCGAGAGATTGGAGCCGTAAGAGAAAATGGAGAGGGTTTCGCTCATCGGTTAGCCAAGCGCGGGCAAGCCATCGAGAGAGGGCAAAACGGCGGCGGGGCTTAGATCGAGATACTCGTCCTGCTGCCCGGTGCGGTTGACCCATACCGTGCGAAAGCCAAAGCCGGTTGCGCCGGCGACATCCCAGCGGTTGGATGATTGAAACGAGATCGCCTGCGGGAACACCCGAAAATGCGTTGTTGCCATTTCATAGACCGGATTGCTGGTTTTGTAGGTGCGCAGCTCATCCACCGACAGCACAGCATCCAGCAAATCGTCGATTTTGGCAGAGCGCACAGCGCTGTCCAGCATGGCTGGCGAGCCGTTGGACAATATGGCGGTTTGCGCGCCGCTTTCCTTTAGCGCCCGCAAAACGCTTGGCACTTCGGGGTAGCAATCCAGCTCGCGATACGCTTCCAGCAAATCATTTCGGTGCGATGGATCGGCGCTAGGCACACAAGCAAAAGCATGGTCCAGCGCTTGCTCGGTCAACTGCCAAAAATCCTGATACTGGTTCATCAGCGAGCGCACCCAGGAATATTCCAGCTGCTTGGCGCGCCAGATTTCCGACAGGCGGGCACCATCGGGGCCAATCGCATCGGCGTGGCTACGCACGGCGGCATGAACATCAAACAAGGTGCCATAGGCATCAAAAACGAAAACAGCGTGGGTCATAATATCACTTGGTGGGCGTTACTTGTGGCGCTTTATGTAGTGGCGGGGATTTGCGTGTCAAATTCAAAATATGCGTTGGCAAACAAGCAAAACTTATCGGATAGTACCGTCATCTTATTAAACAGGGCTGAAGTGTGCGTTTTTTTGAACATCACAGCACTTTAAAGTCTGGCATTGACCAGACCTGATATTGCATGTCTGGTGGCAACAACACTTTAATATGGGAGTTTTTATGGTCGATTGGAGCAAAACCTGGACCTGGATGGACGGCGAATGGTTTGAGGGCAACAAGCCGCTGATCGGTTTGCGCAGTCAGGCGGGCTGGCTCGGATCCAGCGTTTTTGATGGCGCGCGTGCTTTTGAAGGGGTGATTCCCGATTTGATCCGGCACTGCCAGCGGGTTAACCGCTCTGCCGATATTCTGGGCATGAACGGCTTTATGGCGCCAGAAAAAATCGCCGAGATTGCGCGCGAAGGCGTGGCCAAGTTTGATGAAAACATGGAGCTCTATATCCGCCCGATGTATTGGGCCGAAGAGGGCGGCTTCATGTCGATCGTGCCAGACCCCGACAGCACCAAGTTTGCCGTGTGCATCTATGAAATGCCGATGCCTGCGCCAACCGGCTTCTCCGCCACCACCACACGTTTTCAGCGGCCCACGCTCAATTCCATGCCGGTCAATGCCAAAGCAGGGTGCCTTTATCCCAATAATGGCCGCATGTTGCAGGAAGCGCGCGACAAGGGTTTTGATAACGCGCTGTGCTGCGATGCGCTGGGCAATGTGGCTGAGTTCGCCTCCGCCAACGCCTTTATGGTCAAGGATGGCAAAGTGCTGACGCCATCGGCCAATGGCACGTTTTTGAACGGTGTGACCCGCCAGAGGGTGATGGGCTTGCTGCGCGGCGCTGGCACGGAAGTGCTGGAAACCACGCTGAGTTATGATGATTTCCGCGGTGCCGATGAGATATTCTCAACCGGCAATTACGCCAAGGTGATGCCAATCATCAAATTTGAAGAGCGCGATATGCAGCCCGGCCCAATCACCGCCAAAGCGCGCGAGCTGTATTGGGAATTTGCCCACAGCTAGGCCTAAAACTCTGCCTATTAATTGGCCCTTTTTGAGGGCCAATTAATAGGGATTAGTCCACCAACCTATTTTGCTTCCAGATACTTGATGGCTTCCTCGTTACAGGTGCATTCATTRGCTTGCTGCGAACAAAAACTTTCACCCAATTTGTCCATCGTCGCGTCTACYGCTTCATTATACAGATTGTCTTGCTGATCTACCGGAAACGAAGCAAGCAGCTCGTTTATTCTSGTGCTACCTTTGTTCCATCTTGCATCATCGCAGGCATTGGCCGTTTGCCCRGCATCGCCRCCAGCCGTTTGTGCTGCATCGCCACCGCAGCTTTCCAAGCCAACAAAATCATATTCTTTTCTGATTTTCCAGCCGCCATTTTCGACAACATACCAAGTGGTATGCAGGCCAGAWTTYTTGTYAGGGGAGCAATACTGGGCCACGATCACAGCCTGATTATCATCAACCGACTCGCTGATAATTTTGGCYTCTTTGAGAGGTCCGGCCATTTCCTGTGACATCTCAAATATCATTCCCTGAAGGTCAGCAGGCATCTTTTGCAGCTCTTTAACAGTGTCGCTTGCCATAAATGGAACTAGGTCATCGAAGGATTTAGCCGTGCTGCGAGCATCGATGTAATCGCGGTATGATCCAGAGAGAATMTCYTTTTTGCTGAACTGGTCCATAACCAATTGCAGCTCCAGCTTTTCAGCRGCMCCGTTCAAGACGGTTTTGCAAGCGGCATATTCTTCACCAGACACCTGCGGAAATTGACCGCCAGATTCATAAGGTTCCACTTCGACTGACTGACGCCCGCAATAGGCACCGCGATCCTTATCGCCAGGACCAGTTTCGAACATGATGGAGCCGGGCGAATAATTCTGGGTGGCCAGGCATTTCAGGATCATGGATTTACCATCGCCGCCCGTATCATAGACTTCCGTGTGGTCGGCATCCGGGCGCGGACACGCCGCAGTAATTTCTGTCGCGGTGAAACATGGACAGGCATCGCTGGCAAAAGATGTGCCGGGAAAAGTGAATGTGGTTAAGGCTAGCGCAGTAATGGTTGCGGCGCGGATCATGTAATTTGGTCCTTTTAGAGAAATATTACGAACGGTTTTTTAGCGATGCATTGGCTCCAAAAGCCTAATCAAGAAGCCCAGCCAAAGAGATCAGGATTGTTCTTCAAGGGTATTGGTAAAAATGCCTAGTGCGCAACACTTTATTTGGCCCGATTGCTTGGTGGTTTTAGCGCAAAACGCCATGAGCACCGGTTCTCAGGACCAACAAATCAACTTCGCAAACTTTGATGGTGCTGATCTTAGCGGGACAAGGTGGCCCAATGGGAGAAGTGGGAGAATATACACGTCTTGTGTTGAGGCTCGTTACTTTAGCGTGGTAAGATTTCTCTTCTTATGGTGCGCCAATTCGACCATTTTTCTACAGACTGAGGCTTTTTAATGAGAACTATCCTTATCACCCTCTCAATCCTGGTAATTTTTCCCAGTTGGGCAAATGACCCGTCGCTTACCGTTGAAGAACCCGCGCCGGGACTACCGATCTATAATTACCGTATTGACAATTGCCCAGGAATTTTGGGCTTTGGAAAGCTCTATTACTCTAACGATTATGCCACCAAGAGCATCAGCGATATATGTATCCTGGAACAAGAAGGTCGCGTGTTGGGCGCGGAACCTTTGGAGCGGCTTGAGTTAACGAAAAAGGGTCGGAATGGGCGGGCTTACGAAGATCTTGCATCTGGAAGCTCCGACTATGACCGCAATTCAATCAAAATCCTACCTGATGAAAACGCCCCTGGATGCGTTCAAGAAACAGTAGAGAGTTTTCACCTGCTGCGGAAAGACACTCCAGTCTCAAACAGTTCGAATGCCGGAACATCATTTATGATTGGATACACCATCCCCGCAACAGCCCCCTTGCCCAAGGCAAAGACAGCGGAAATATGGTTTGGCCTTCGCGATATTAGCAGAGGGCGTATTGATGGTGACACCGCGAAAATGGGGACCTTTGAGCCAAGTAACGACTTTGGCGACTTCATCGGCAAAGCTCAATTCTCCGACAGCGGCGGCGAAATCACGCTTGAAGAAGGTGGCGGCTACCAGTATGGCGATGTTTCTGGAAAGCTGTTGGTTCAGTTTGACAATTTGGGCGGCTTTACGCTAGAGGGCTCATTCAGCGCTAAAAACCTGCGCCTTGCTGGTTTTGAACCGGGCGAGTTCAAACAACTATCCGGAGACTTGCTGCGATTCAGAGGGCACATCCTTGGCTCTGACGGAGCCGAAATGCTTGGGTATGGTTTAGCAAGAGGCGTGGTTGTAGACGAGGCAGGAAAATCGCACGATTTTCTTGCCACCGCCTATATCATATCTTGTATGAGTGACGCTAAGTGACAGTTTTGCAATAACAATTCTGCAATGTAAAATAACTTGATGCGCCAAACCCAAAGACAGAATCATCCCAAAAGTTTGACGCGATACCCGATACGCGGAAAATGGATGTGGAGATCGCCGACATCAGGCTCATTTCTGCGGACAATGATCCGCTCGTGATCGGCGGCGACCAGCTCTCCCTCAACAGGTTGCTCGCCGCCATCAAGATCGGGCGATACAGACACAGATGTGCCAGGCACGAGGCCCTGGGGATCGTTGTCATTGACAAGCTCCAACGCATCCGGCGTGGATTTGGACGCGTATAAAATGGCATCTTCGGGCGAAAACTCCGACATCTGCCCATGGCCAATTTGCCGAACATTGTCTTCCCACCGCACAAGGTGCGGGAATTCTGCCAGAAACGCCGGGCCTTGCTTCCATCGGCCTCTCAAAAACCAGATCAGATGATAAAACTGTGCATCGATGGCGGCAGGCTTTTCGCCCAACAAATAGGTGCGATCATCTGATAGCTGGTCGTTCAGCCAGTGCAGCGGCCCGCGCATTTGCGATGCCAGGTGGGGCAGTGCCTCATTGGCCGCCTTCAGCCCCGCTGCCCAATCTGTACCCAGATAAAGCCGGCCGCGATCTTCAGCAAAATCTTGCGGAAGGTCATCTCCGGCGGAACCCAGCACAATCTTTACCGTTAAATCAAACAGGCCGCCATCGGTCCATCGGCTCAACGTCCAGATTAAACCCGCGTCCTTGGTGGGAAAGAATGTTGGCGAGGGAAACCGGCGCTCCAACTCCTGAAGGATGCATTGAGTGTCGCAATATATATCCGCGCCAATCTGCATCACAGGCGTGCGCCGGTAACCACCGGTCAATTTTGTCAGCATTGGTTTTGGGGCAAGGCGCGGGATTTCCACCGAGCGCCATGACAAGCCCTTGATACCAAGCGCAATACGGGCCTTTTCGGCAACGGGAGATTGAGGATAGTTGTGCAATATGATGTCGGACATGAGAAACCTTGTGCGAGTTTAAGGTTTATAATATTCGATAATCAAACATGCCTGCAAGCCGCTAATTGCCATTAATGGCGGGCCCTGACACTAGATACAAAGACGCCAGATACAAAAATGCGCGGACTTTTTGCAAAGCTCGCGCATTTTTATGTCGTTTGTGGTGTGAAGTCACATCAGATTTATTGGGGTTTTAGGGAAAGTAAGGCGACACGCAGTTTTTGCGCGGGCCATTATAGGGTTGGAAAGTATCGGTTGGCACGTGGTAGGATCTATACTTGGACAAGCACCAGTTTACATGGGCGCTTGCGCCAACAATAATTGGTGCCACCACCAAAGGCGCAACCACGACAGATCGTCTCACCGCACGGCGTACAGCGCGGCGCGGAGCCACCACCACACCAGGGTGAACATGGATATAGGCTCTGCTGTGCGCATCAGCTGGCGTTGTATCCAGTGCTGTCACACTGAACACGGCCAAGGCCCCAACCAGTAGATATGATGAAATTCGTTTGATCATGTTTTTGTATTTCCTCCTCAGATGAATGACGTTGAAATACTTATAACATGGTATTTTATGCAATACTCGTGTGTATTGATGTAATGGTTTATACCAAATAAAGAGTTATATACTTGGTGTTTATAAATTTATTTGGATTTTAATTGTCGTTTTTACCAGTGATTAATAAACGCATCATGCGCGCAAGATGGTTGCTGCGCGCATGATACATGTTGCTTTAGCTGAACTCAGAACGGTGAACGGCAGCGTTTCCGTGGGCCATGATAAGGCTGAAAAGTGTCTGTTCTAACGCTGTAGGTCCGATAGCGGTTCACGCACCAACGAACATGGGCGTTATACGTAAAGGTGCGGCGATTGCGCGGCGCTGTTGAGCGCGGATATACTTTAAGCCCGCGTTTATTGTGGCTGTGATAGCCCCGGTTTGAGTGCTTGTGGCAAAAGCTGTTGCCGTGGCAATGCCGACGACGCGCTTTTCTCGTACCCAGATAAATACCGCCAGCAATACCAGAGCCAATGCCAACGGAAAAACCGCCATGATTGTGGAAAATCCGCAATTTATGCGCATCCGCAGGCCTTATATCGAGCGTTGCAAAGGCAAATACCGCCATTGCAAGCACCATAAAAGGTGTTGTGAATCGTTTGATCATTATCGTGTGACCTCCTTTTGAGTCAGGCACCCCTGCCAAGACTTATTCTAACACACTCGTTGCAGGCAAAATAAGGTTTTTCGGCGGCGTGTTGGGATTTGTAAGTATTCGTGAGGGGGATTTGTTTGGGTATGATGTGTTGTGCTTTGGGAGGCGGGGAGAGAGTAGGGCACGCGGGTGATGTGTTTGTTGGCATCTCGACGGCCCGTCAGTCATCACGCATAAACCGTCATCCACCCCCCGTCATCCCCCCCGTCATCCCAAGACTTGAGAAGCCTGTCCTCAACTAGATTGGGGAGGGATCCAGCCAGCGTGAGCATTTGCCGTAGAGCGTTATGTGAGACGTGGTTTGTGAGCGGAGCCGTTGCTCTGGATACCAAGATCAAGTCTTGGCATGACGAAACGGATAGGGAGGTGCGGGGTGCTGAACGGAGAGATTCTCGCTAGGTGCTGAGATGTGAATGCCCGGAAGGGTTTCTATGGTCCATGCCATTTTCTCCATCCGTCATCCTCGGGCTTGATAAGCCTGTCCTCAACTTGATTGGGGAGGGACCCATGCAACTGATGTGACAAGCTCTAATGGCCGATTGTTGAGAAATCCGGCGACCTTCACCGTGGGTCCCCGGGTCAAGCCCGAGGATGACGGTTTTGGGGTGATGTGACGGTAGTTTGTTGGGCTAGTGATGTGGCCGACGGGCGGCGCGGCTGTTGGCTGGCGGGGGGGCGTGGCTGTTGGTTGCGGTTGCGTGAGCGAGTTGGCTAGCGTCGGCAGGTGATCTGCATCTTGGTGTGATTTAGCTCATGCCCGCTGGAAAACTCAGCCCCCACAACTACCCCTTATACGGTGCCATGCCCATGCGGGCCAGCTCATCGGCGCGCTCATTCATGTCGTGGCCTGCGTGGCCTTTGACCCAGTGCCAGCTTACTTCGTGGCGTTTTAGCGCTTCGTCCAACGCTTGCCACAGTTCCACGTTTTTAACTGGTTTGCGGGCGGCGGTTTTCCAGCCGTTTTTCTTCCAGCCGTGAATCCAGGTGGTGATGCCGCCTTTTACGTATTGGCTGTCGGTCCACAGCTCCACAATTGAGGGGCGTTTTAGGGCTTTGAGCGATTCAATCGCTGCCATCAGCTCCATGCGGTTGTTGGTGGTGTCGAAATCGCCGCCGCTCAGCTCTTTGCTGTGATCGCCGGAGGTGAGGATTGCGCCCCAGCCACCCGGACCGGGATTTCCAGAACAGGCACCGTCGGTGTAAATGATGACTTTATTGTCGCTCACAGGGTTATTGCTCATTGCGGTATCGCTCACAAATCAATTCCATAGGCTGAGGCGGTTTCAACTTGCTGGTGAAACCGCAGTTTTTTGACATATTCGAGAGGGTTTTTTGGCACAACCAACGCGCCCGGCGGCACACGAATCCAGTCATGCAGACGGGTCAGGAAAAACCGCATGGCCGCGCCGCGCGCCAGCACCGGCAAGGCGGCCAGCTCATCGGCGCTTAACGGGCGCACGCTTTGATAGCCCTCAATAAGCGCCCGGCCTTTGGTGATGTTGAAGGCGTTGTCCTTCTCAAAACACCAGGCGTTGAGGCAGATGGCAAGATCATAGGCCAGCATATCGTTGCAGGCGAAATAGAAGTCGATCATGCCGGAAAAAGTGCCGCCCAGAAAAAACACATTGTCGGGGAATAAATCGGCGTGGATTACACCGCCGGGCAGGTTTTGCGGCCAGTTTGCGGCCAGATAATCCAGCTCGGTTTCAATGGCGCTGCGCAGCCCGATTTGCACCTCGTCAGCACGGGTCGCCGATTGGGCAAATAGCGGTTTCCAGGCGGGCTGGTTCAGGGCATTGGCGCGGCGAATGGTAAAATCCTCGCCCTTGTCATGAAACTCAGCCAGCGCTGCGCCCACCATTATGCATTGCTCGGTGTGCGGGTTTTTGGCCCACATGCCGTTGAGAAACGAAATAATGGCGGCGGGTCGGCCTTCTAGCGTGTTAAGCGCCTTGCCAGAACGATCATGGATCGGCACCGGACATGCCAAATCCTTGGCCGCCAGATGGTCCATCAGCCCCAGAAAAAACGGTAAATCATCGGTATCAACCCGTTTCTCATACAAGGTGAGAATGAAATTGCCTTGGTCGGTGCCCAGCAGATAGTTGGAGTTCTCCACCCCTTCCGCAATGCCCTTGCACGACACCAAAGTGCCAATATCGTAAAGCGTGAGGAATTGGGCGAGCGCTTCGTCGCTCACATCGGTATAAACGGCCATGATTTATCCTGTTACATCCAGTTCAGCGGCACTTTCGCGCAAGGCTCGCGGCAGGGTGAAGACAACGTCTTCCTCCACCGTGTTTTCCAGTTCCACGCTCACTTCATAGCGCGATTTGAAGGCTTCAATCACCTCGTCGACCAGTATTTCCGGCGCGGAGGCTCCGGCGGTCAGGCCAACGGTTTTGAGCAGGCCGAGCGTTTGCCAGTCAATATCTGTCGCGCGTTGCACCAGTTGGGCAATTTTCGCGCCGCTGCGCTCTGCTACTTCGCGCAGGCGCTGAGAGTTGGACGAGTTGGGCGCACCCACCACCAGCACCGCATCGCATTTAGCAGCAATGGCTTTGACAGATGCTTGGCGGTTGGTGGTGGCGTAGCAAATATCGTCCTTATGCGGGCCGACAATGTTGGGAAAACGGTTTTGCAGCGCGGCGACAATATCGCGCGTATCATCGACAGACAGCGTGGTCTGGGTGATCCACGCCAGATTTTCCGCGTCTTTTGGAACCAGGTTTTCTGCGTCTTCAACGGTTTCAATCAGCGTGACCGCGCCATCGGGCAATTGGCCCATCGTGCCGATCACTTCCGGGTGCCCTTTATGGCCGATCAACAAAATATCGCGGTTGCGCCGCTCATGGATCATGGCTTCTTTGTGCACTTTTGACACCAGCGGACAGGTGGCATCAATAAAGAACATGTTGCGCTTTTGAGCATCCCGTGGCACCGATTTTGGCACGCCATGGGCGGAGAAAATAACCGGTTGATCGGTGGGCGGAATTTCCTCCAACTCATCAACAAACACCGCGCCCTTTTTGCGCAAATCATCGACAACGTATTTATTGTGCACAATCTCATGGCGCACATAAACCGGCGCGCCGTGCACTTTTAGCGCCAGCTCGACGATTTTAATCGCCCGGTCCACACCAGCGCAAAAGCCGCGCGGCGCTGCCAGATAAAGAGTGAGAGGAGCCTTGGCGGCGGGGGTCATTTTAGTGTCCATGATAAACAGAAATGTGGCGTATTCGCTGGCTATGTAGCACCGGGCAAACCGGTTAGCAAAGGCTCAAATGGGCCAAATCGGCGCGCCAACAAGTTTGTCATTGCCGGAACAGGCCCATCTGCTTATGTTGCAACCAAGAGCAGCCGGTAAGTTTTACTACCGACACGCCCGAGTTTTTGACCCACGCCAACTGCTGGAGACCTCCCATGGCTTTTGAACTCCCGGATCTTCCCTATGCCTATGATGCATTGGGCCCTTATATGTCCGCTGAAACGCTGGAATTCCACCACGACAAGCACCACAATGCCTATGTAAATGCCGGCAATGGCATGATGGAAGGCACCGATTACGCCAACATGTCTCTGGAAGACATCGTGCGCAAAAGCCACTCCGACAATCCCGGCCTGTTCAATCAGGCAGGCCAGCATTTCAACCATATCCATTTTTGGAAATGGATGAAGCCAAATGGCGGCGGCAAGCTTCCTGGTGCGCTTGAAGCTAAAATCAATGCTGATCTTGGCTCTTTTGATGCCTTCCGCGATGCCTTTATTAAAGCTGGCATGACCCAGTTTGGTTCTGGCTGGTGCTGGCTCGTTGTTAAAGACGGCAAGCTGGAAATCATGAAAACACCAAACGGCGAAAACCCGCTGGTGCATGACGCAACGCCCATTCTTGGCTGCGATGTTTGGGAACATTCCTACTACATCGATTACCGCAATCTGCGTCCAAAATATTTGGAAGCCTTTGTCGATAATCTGGTGAACTGGGAATACGTAAGCGAGCTTCTGGAAGCTTCTTCCTAACGCCAGACGGTCAATAAGAAATCAAAAGCCCGGTGGATCAGTTCTGCCGGGCTTTTTTGTTGGGCTTTCGTCATTATGCCGCGTCATAACTATCGTTGCGGCGCAGCCAAGACATGATGCCGGGCAGATTATCTTCATCGCGGCCCTTGGGGGTTAAATCCAGCAATTGATAGGTGGCATTCACCGAATCCAGTCCTCGGCTAAAGGTGGAATATTTGTGGCCAATGGTGCCATCTTCCAGTTTTAGAAACGTGCTGATGCCGGGCATTTCACTGCCAAAAACCTTGCCGGAATAATTGTAGCCCAAACCTACCGGCTCATCATTGCCTTCAAAGGTGACACCAAAATCCTTGCTAAAAGAGCTTGCCTGCGCAGACACCCAGGGAAACGACCAGCCCATGCGTTTGCGATAGGCCAGCAACACCGGCAGCGGCGCATTGGATACGCAGGCGAACGCCGTGTCGCGGGCGGACAAATGCACCAGCGAGCCATCAAAACCATCGGCCCAGAACGAGCAACTTGGGCAACCCTCTTTCCAATCAGGCCCGTACATAAAGTGATAGACCAGCAACTGGCTTTTATCGCCAAACAGATCGCCAAGGGTCTTTTGGCCATTCTCGGTATCAAACGAATAGCTTTGTTCCACCTTTACCAAGGGCAGAGCCCGACGCGCGGCGGATAGTCTGTCGCGTTCGCGCATCAAAGCCTTTTCATCGGCGAGCAGCGCAATTCGCGCTTCCAGCCATTGCGCCCGGCTGGCAAATTTTGGTGATGTCATGATGAAACTCCTGTTTTCTGCAGGATTATCATCAAACACAGATACATTCAACCATTTGGTTGAATGTAATTACTACTACCTACACCCACTTGCTTGTGCGCTCGCCACATAGTTTCCACATTGTTCGACCAACTTAATCTTATTGTTCAACTATTTTTGAACAGTACGTTCAATTGTTCATGGTAACGTTATTACCAAAGATGTGTATTGTTGAGTTGGGGCCACAACTCTAGATGCCTTTTTTTGCGTTTAGGGATGACTGAAGACTTTTGGAGAGGACTACATGAAAAAAATATYGATTCTTGCTTTGACAGCRGGTGTTGCCGYTGCTTCTGGCAKGGCGACAGCTGCTGATAATCSGATTGCAGCGCGTAAAGCGCTTATGAAATCGGTTGGTGCAYCYGTTGGTGTGTCGGTTAAAATGATGAAGGGTGAAGCACCCTATGATGCCCGTGTTGCCATGCTGGCCATGCGCACCATCAATGCCGCATCTATTGGGTTTGGCGAAATGTTCCCTGCTGGTTCTGAAACCGGCGGCGAGACAACAGCGTCTCCTAAAATCTGGTCTGATATGGGYGGATTTTCTGCKAAACTGGCAAAATTCCAGGCTGATTCAGCCGCTGCAATGGCAGCACCTGCTGCTGATCTRGATGGYTTTAAAGCYCARTTTGGTCAGGTTGCCGGCAATTGCAAAGGCTGCCACACAGAGTATCGTGTGCCAAARAAATAAGCTTTTGTCGACCCAGGGTCTGGACTCAATTGGGAGGCCGTATTGGTGGCTTGAATTTTTAATCAGGATTAGGCGCGAAAGCGCMGGAAACCGTCTGGTTTTCAAGGTTTTGCAACGACATCCTGATTAAAAAGGCAGCCATCCAATAGGACGATGATTAGAAAGCCCAACTGCAGCTTCGCAGATTTTGAAAAGGCAACCAGCCTTATCTGCAATCTGCTCATAGCATTTGGGCTTTCTAATCATCGCCAATACGACCTCCCAATTGAGTTCAGACCCTTAATTCAGGAAAYAAAAATATGTTGCGACGTGTTCTGCCGCTCTTGAGCGCTTTGGGTATTATTGGAGCTATCGTTGGGTNGTTTTTGAGCGCGCCGCAACCTCTTGCCAGTRSKGATTTRCCAAGCCACACCGCYAGCGCGGAAAACGGCGAATACATTTTYGCCGCYGCTGGCTGCGCCTCGTGCCACAARGCCAAAGGTGCCAGTGGCGACGACAAATTATTGCTCWCSGGCGGTCAGCGYTTTGAAACRGAATTTGGCACTTTYATTGCGCCAAATATCTCACCTGATCCCGATTCTGGCATTGGTGGATGGAGCGATTTGCAATTCGTCAACGCGGTGAAGCGCGGTGTTTCGCCGGGCGGATCACACTATTATCCAGCCTTCCCCTACACCTCTTATACCGGTGCCAAAACCGTAGATATCTTGGATTTGAAAGCCTATATGGACACGCTGCCAAAAGTGGCTGCGCGCGCGCCCGAGCATGAGGTGRGCYTYCCTTTCAACATCCGCCGCGGCCTTGGCCTGTGGAAATTGCTGTTCTTCAAACCAGAGCCGTTTGTGGCCGATGCATCCAAATCAGAAATCATCAATCGCGGCGCTTATCTGGTCAACACGCTGGGCCATTGCAACGAGTGCCACACCCCGCGCAATGCCGTTGGCGGGTTGCTCTATGACAAGGCCTTTGCTGGCGCGCCCAACCCCGATGGCAAGGGTTTCATCCCCAACATCACGCCCCACGCCGATGGCATGATGAGCTGGGCAGAGAGCGACATTTCCTACGCGCTGGAGAGCGGATTTACGCCCGAATTTGACAGCCTTGGCAGCTCCATGGGCGCGGTGATCGAGAACACCGCAAAACTCACCGCCGCCGACCGCGACGCGATTGCCGCCTATTTGAAATCTGTGACGCCCTTGCCGAGAACGCCGAAAAGCTAGGGCTGGTTTGGACGAGTAATGTTCGATCAGTTGTGCTGGTTGCACTGGATCCCAAGATCAAGTCTTGGCCAATTCTGGGGATGACGGTGGTGGGTGTGATCGATGTTGTCAGCCTTCTCAAAAAGCCGATTGGCAGGCATCAACCAATACCATTTTCCTCCACCGCTCCCCCCCCCTAACTCGTCATCCCAAGACTTGATCTTGGGATCCAGATGAACGTGATCTCCCCTCTCTGCCGTCATCCTCGGGCTTGACCCGGGGACCCACAGCGTGAGCGGTTTGTTTATCTCCACAATCAGCTATTTATGCACCATCATTCCCGTTGCATGGGTCCCCGGGTCAAGCCCGAGGATGACGGATGAGAAGGTGGCCTGGACCATCAAAACCCATCCGGGCCTCTTCATCTCAACACCTAGCGAAAACCTCTCCGTTTCGTCATGCCAAGACTTGATCTTGGGATCCAGAGCAACGGATCGGTTTATAAACCGCGTCTAGTGTTGCGATCTGTGGGGACGGCTCGCGCCGACTGGATCCCAAGATCAAGTCTTGGCATGACGATCTTAGGAATACGGTTGGAGAATAGCCGGATGTGTTGTTGCAGCCCCAGTATTGCTTAAGCAAGTATCCCCGCCCATCATAAGCCACCATCGYCATCCTCGGGCTTGACCCGGGGACCCTCGGTGTGAGCGGTTTGTTTGTCTCCACAATCAGGTATTCATGCGCCTTCATTCCCGTTGCATGGGTCCCTCCCCAATCAAGTTGAGGACAGGCTTATCAAGCCCGAGGATGACGGATGGAGAAGGTGGCCTAGACCATCAAACCCCTTCCGGGCCTCTTCATCTCAACACCTAGCGAAAACCTCCCCGTTCAACACCCCGCGCCGACCTCTCCGTTTCGTCATGCCAAGACTTGATCTTGGTATCCAGAGCAACGGCACCGTTCACAAACCACATCTCATATTACGCCTTACGGCAAATGATCGCGCCGACTGGATCCCAAGATCAAGTCTTGGGATGACGGAAGTGGGGAGGATGACGGTAGTGGAGGAGATGACGAGCCGGGCAGGTAGCGGCGGCCGTTTGTAGCCGCAAGCAGTTCCCAAATTAGCCCAGACCCGTCCCATTCACCACACACATCGTTCCCCGGACTTGATCCGGGGCCTTCAGCTCCGTCACTTAAACCAATTATTCCCCAGCCTTACCCGCAATCATCAACGCAAACGCGGTGGTAAACGCCGTTTCCTTCAGCCGGTCAAACCGCCCGGAGGCTCCGCCATGGCCTGCATCCATGTTGGTCTTCAACATCAGCAGATTATCATCGGTTTTCAGCTCGCGCAGGCGGGCCACCCATTTGGCGGGTTCCCAATAGGTCACGCGCGGATCGGTCAAACCGCCCAGCGCCACAAGCGCGGGATAATCCTTGGCTTCGACGTTGTCATACGGGCTGTAGGCCTGGATGGTTTCGAAATCTTCCTGGCTGGTCAGTGGGTTGCCCCATTCTGGCCATTCCGGCGGGGTGAGGGGCAGCGTGTCGTCGAGCATGGTGTTGAGCACATCAACAAATGGTACTTCGGCGATGATGCCGGCGAATAATTTGGGGGCCATATTGGCCACCGCGCCCATCAGCATGCCGCCCGCAGAACCGCCATGGCCGATGATCGCGCCTTCGCTGGTCATGCCTTCCATCGCCAGATAGCGCCCGGCGGCGATGAAATCTTTAAACGTGTTGGTCTTTTTGTCTTTGCGCCCGGCGCGGTACCAATGATCGCCCTTGTCCTTGCCGCCGCGAATATGGGCGATGGCATAGATAAAGCCGCGATCAACCAGCGACAGGCAGGTGATGGAGAAGCTGGCGGGAATGGAAATGCCATAGGAACCATAGCCGTAAAGCAGGCACGGGGCGGTGCCATCCAGCGCGGTGTCTTTGTGGTAAAGCACCGAAATCGGTACGCGCTCGCCATCTTCTGCCAGCGCGAAAATGCGGCGGGTGCGGTAATCATCGGGGTTGTGGCCCGAGGGCACTTCCTGCGTTTTGCGCAACACGCGCTCGCGGCTTTTCATGTCGTAATCATAGACCTGCGCCGGGGTCGTCATCGAGCTGTAGGAAAACCGCAGGCCGGTGGTGTCATATTCATAGCCGCCAGAAACGCCCAGCGAATAGGCCTCTTCATCAAAGGCAATGGCGTGCTCTTCGCCGTTGGCCATATCGCGGATGACAATGCGCGGCAGGCCCTCAAAACGCTCTAGCCGCATCATGTAATGGGCAAAAAGCGTGTGGGAGAGGATCAGCGTGCCTTCTTCATGAGCAATCACATCGCTCCAATTGTCAGCCGCCGGAGCGTCGACACCAACCTTGACGATTTTGAAATCATCGGCGTTGCCGCGATTGGTCAGAATGTAAAAATCGCTGCCGTGATGCTCTAGCGAATATTCCACGCCGGTTTCGCGCGCGGCAATAAGCTTAGGCGTGCTGAGCGGCTGATCGGCCAAAAGCGTGCGAATTTCCGAGGTTTCATGATCGTGGCAATCAATTTCGATATATGTGCCAGATTGTGTCTTGCCGATGCCAACGAAAAAGCCTGGGTCGGTTTCCTCATAGACCAGCACATCATCTTCCTGCGCGCTGCCCAGCTTATGATAAAACACCTTGCAGGGGCGGTGGTTGTCATCCAGCACGGTGTAGAATAGGCCCTCACTGGCGGCATCCCACACGCTGGCACCGGTGGTGTTTTCAATGACGTCTGGCAGCTCTTTGCCGGTGCTTAAATCGCGCACATTTAGCGTGTAATATTCAGAACCTTTTCGGTCTGCCGTCCAGGCCAGCTTGCTGTGATCGGGCGAGTGGTTGGCACCGCCTAACTTAAAATAGGCCAGCCCTTCGGCTTCCACATTGGCGTCCAGCAACACGGTTTCTGTCCCGCCATCGCGCGGCATGCGCACCAGTTGCGGGTGTTGCGCGCCGGTTAAATCGCGGTGCAGATAGGCGTAAGCGCCATCGGGCGAGGGCACAGAGCTGTCATCTTCTTTGATACGCCCGCGCATTTCCTTGAAAAGCGTGTCTTGCAGCTCTTTGGTGTTTGCCATGGCCGCATCGGTATAGGCGTTTTCCGCTTCCAGATAGGCGCTGATATCATCTGCCAGCACCGATGGATCGTGCATCACTTCTTGCCAATTATCGGCGCGCAGCCAGGCATAGGGGTCTTCAATGGTAATGCCGTGATGGGTTTGGCTGGAAGGGCGTTTGTCGGCGGTGGGAGGCGTCAGGGTCATAAAGGGCTCGCTTGCAAGTTCTATCGCTCTGTCATGTGGGAAATCGGGCAGGGCGGTCAAGTCTAAATCTACGTATGGGCACGTGGCCAGAGCGCTGATCAATAATGTCGCAGCCAGCCGTTTGGGGCGAAAAGTCAAAAAATGAGCTGGAAATTCGCGGCAAATATGACAAGGTGCGCAAAAATACCAGCAGGACACATTTTCCATGAGAGCAGCAGTTTTCGACGCCTATGATGGCCCCCTCAATGTTATCAACATCGACGAGCCGGATTGCCCCGAAGATGGTGTGATCATTGATGTGCGGGCTTGCGGCGTGTGTCGCTCGGATTGGCATGCCTGGAAAGGCGCGGATTCAGATGTGTTGCCGCCGCACGTTAGCGGCCATGAATTTGCCGGTGTTGTGCTGGAAGTTGGCAAGAGCATCACACGGTTTAAAGTTGGCCAGCGTGTCACCGCGCCGTTCATTCTGGCCTGCGGCGCGTGCCCGGATTGCATGGGCGGCGAGCCTACCACCTGCAACAGCCAGCACGTTATCGGCTTTTCTGCCTATGGCGCATTTGCCGAGCGGATAGCCATTCCGCATGCCGATTTCAATCTGGTGCATTTGCCCGACAGCATGGATTTTGTCGATGCCGCTGGCATGGGTTGCCGCGTTACCACCGCGTTTCGGGCGCTGATTGACCGGGCGCAATTGGCACCGGGCGAATGGCTGGCCGTGCATGGCTGCGGCGGCGTTGGCCTGTCCGCCATCAAAATCGCCTCGGCCATTGGCGCGCAAACCGTGGCCGTGGATGTGTCGGACGATGCACTGGAGCTGGCGCACGCGCTGGGCGCGACCTACATTATCAATGCGCGCAATGTCGACAATGTCGGCGAGGCGATCCGCGATATCACCGGCGGCGGCGCGCATGTCTCGGCAGATGCGGTGGGCACGACAATCGCGTTTCACAATTCTCTGGGCAGTTTGCGCAAGCTGGGCCGCCACGTGCAAATCGGCATGCCAACAGAAGAGCATGCCGAGCCATCGATCAAACTGCTGGAACATATCTATTCCCGCCAGCTGACCATTTTGGGCACACGGGGCATGGCCGCCAACCGGTTTACCGCGCTGTTCAATATGATCAAGGCCGGGCATTTAAGTTTGGATGGCCTGGTGACAAAGCGCATTTCACTGGAAGGCGCAGGCGATGCCTTGCGCGCCATGGACACCAGCGCTGTTGCAGGCGTGACAGTGATTGATAGTTTTTAGGGCAGTACCCACCGAGCTCATTCCCCGGACTTGATCCGGGGTCTTCATCGCAGGTGTTGGGACGTTGAGTGCAACTGATTGCAACGGCAGTGCTCAAGACCCCGGATCAAGTCCGGGGAACGGCGCGGCGGTGTATTGTTATGATGGCATGGCGTGTAGTTGTTGAGGAACGGGTGGGCGATGTGCCGCTGCATCTGCTTTTAGGCTGGTCGCATAAATTGATTCTGCGTCAAAGACTTAACCGCTTCTTTTGAATCAAACTGTCAAAAAAGGCAGCGCTGTTGGCGCGGCTAAAGCTCTATTGAGCTGGGGCCGCGGCACTCTTGAGTTTCCTGTTGACCAAATGGGCGCGAAGCGCGACGGCCACACCGGCAACGCAGATAAGCGCCATGCCGAACAGGCTGATATTGTCTGGCAGATGGTCGAAGACGAACCAGCCAAGAATTGCCGCCCAAACAAGGTGCATATAATTCACCGGCGCGAGCAGCGATGCGGGGGCATCGCGATAGGCAATTGTGAGCAGAAAATGGCCTGTCGTGGCGGTGGCACCAAGCACAACCATGAGCGATAAATCTGTCCAGTCGGGCATTGGTCCGCCATATGATGGAATGGCAGACAGGCCAAAAAACACAGTTCCCACAACCGTGACATGAAACAGCATCGCAACAGCTGTTTCTGTTTTTGCAAGCATACGCGTCATCAAAAGATAGGCTGTTCCACAAGCTGCATTTACAAGGGCGAAGGCAACGCCCACCGGGTCCAGACCGCTGCCTGGCCGCATTATCAACATCACGCCGGTAAAACCGATGATCGCCCCGATCCAACTGGCTGCGCTCGAGCGTTCACCAAGCAGAGGTATCGACAGCAGCATAACGGCGAAAGGTGACAGATACAGTATTGCGATGGTCTCTCCCACCGGCATAAGGCGCAGCGCAAGGCCCATGGTTAGGGATGCAAATGCCAGCACAAACCCTCTGGCAACCACAAGCCTGGTGCGCTGTGTTTGCCATAGCCGGGATTTGTAGCGAGGCCACAAAACCACCAATATCAATATCAGGCTTACAAAATAGCGTATCGCCACRACAAGMGGCACCGGGTGCCGGGTCATCAGATGTTTGGCCAGCACATCGCTTATGGCGAACAAAAAGACAGCACAAGCAACCATCAGCACAGCGGTAAGCGGCTTGGTGTTTGCAGAAACAACTTGTGTCATTGCAGCCTTTCACAACTGGTTTAACGCTCCCGGTGGGGCGCAGCCATCGTCTTTYAATGGGAACGAAGAGCGATTGATTTGGCCAGATAAATCATCTGATCATCAATGCTCTTATAGACACTTTCRTCTATAAATTATCAGGTTTTTCTRAAWGCYCGRCTGGAAACTGAGATCGAATTTTTAGASRGGTCTTTGGCATTGGCAAAMKCRTARCCATCGGCCTGATGAATTGGACCAAACTCCAGCCCRTTATYGCGGGCTTGCGCGCAAAAYGCAGGCACATCRGCAAYRTCAAAYACCAGCTTKAYGCAARCCTGCCCCTCTCGYGTGCCTTTGGCAGCGGGGTGCAGCAGCAGGTCGGTGGAACCATTGGGGCTAACCAGTTGTACAATGCGGTCGTTCTCATCGCGCTGGGCTGAGTAGCCAAAATGCAGGCCGTAAAAACCGACCATCTCCTCCAAACGCTTTGTGTAGAGGATGATTTGGGAAAGGCCCGTTTGCGGCAAAGCCTTAGGCATCTTTTTCAAAGTTCATCGCATAGCCGTTCATGCAATAGCGCAGGCCGGTGGGTTGGGGGCCATCGGTAAAGACATGGCCCAAATGCGCGTCGCAGGTGGCGCAGCGCACTTCGGTGCGTTTCATGAAGAAACGACCTTCGATAAACTCGTTGACCACAACCTCATCCGCAGGCGCAAAAAAGCTGGGCCAGCCAGTGCCGGAATCGAATTTGGTCTCGGATTTGAACAGCACGGTATCGCAGCCCACGCAGCGATAGATGCCATCGGCTTTTTGATCGGAATCAGGCCCGGTGCCAGATGGCTCGGTACCCGCTTGGCGGGTGATGACATATTGCTCTTCGCTCAAAAGCTCGCGCCATTCCTCATCGGTTTTGACGATTGTTGGTTCGCGGTTTTGTTTGGCCATGATGTTCTCACCCTGAATTGAGGCGG
>NVXB01000003.1:0-70061 GCA_002746425.1 Hyphomicrobiales bacterium
AAGGTGAGAAATCATTTTTTTGGGCAGGGAAATATCATAATGATATGAACTCTAGAGACACATTAATTACTGAATTAAATGTTTTAGAAAATTTCAAACCTGTCGTTCCAGAATCGTTCAAAAACGTCGATATTTTGATGTTAGGAAATTTATCACCCGATGTTCAATTGAGCGTAATCGATCAAATGCCTACTCGTCCAAAACTAATTAGTTTGGATACGATGAACTTTTGGATGGATATTGCGATGGATGATTTAAATAAAGTGATCGCTAAAATTGATGTTTTAACCATTAATGATGAAGAAGCTCGACAATTGTCGGGAGAGTATTCTTTAGCAAAAGCGGCTAAAAAAATAATTGCAATGGGACCTAAGTTTGTCATCATCAAAAAAGGCGAGCATGGCGCATTATTATTTAATGGTCAAGAAGTGTTTTTTGCACCTGCACTTCCATTAGAAGAAGTATTTGATCCAACTSSWKYWKGWKWTRMKKWWSSWRKMRKCWWTRYKGRTKMSRTTSCWRAAAYTGSRGRTGTCACTTTTGAAAATWTAGCGCCAGGTGCTTGGCTGCTRMAAAAAGTCCCCTGGAATACCGCAGAACATCAAATCACYGCYTGYTTGGCCACYGATATYATCGCCAATATTTTGGGTGTTGYTGAYGGTGCCGCCTGCYTRGTTGTGGARCGWAAAACGCAAAACGACAAAGGCTATGTGACCCGCGCAAAACTATCTTATTCGGGCGACGAGCATAAATTGTTYGCGACGTTYACYCCAGCCGGGCAAAACTARCATCGCATWGGGTATTCTTAGAAAAGGYMGTTAACGTTCTAAGATGGRYCGATACGATCCAGAAACTCCGTGATGACATTWGTRCCGGACACCGGCTCACTACCGCATATCCCGATCACCGAAAAAGCAATGGCTGAAGATATTGGATTGTGGCGATCCRCRTKMCCCCGAAGRTTCATCACCAAGGCYGGGCACATRGCCAATGCAGARCGCAARGTTTGCCGCCAAGTRCTTGGCAGCATATYGCRCTCATCAAGATGYTTCAGAAACGGCCTCCAGAAACAGTCAATTTTAGCATCCAGCAGTTTCTCCCTTACCCTGCTGATCTTCCAATCTGTATTGATCGATAATTTGCCATCTTTATAGCTTGCATCTGCGCCATATGTGGCCGCAGCATCTTCGGAGTTATAAAGCCACAGAGGGTGGGCGAATATGTTGTGAAAGGTGGCTTTGGYCTCAGCCAAGAGCGACGGGATATGYTCTCCCGCARAAGCTGGRTCRAARTAKGAGAGTGTCGGCGGAYCGGATTGAACTTGGTACCARACATTGGCGTTATGAGCATCTCCATGCGCAACGATGCCWCCYGCTTCRGCCARATTATCWGCGTGYAAATRATGCAARGCTGCATCAAAAATCCCGCCAAAAGYGGTGRCCATTTCCTGCCCATTGATRACAAGAGAYGCGTTGGAGARCTGCTGCCATGAAAGCYGCGCACCRGGAAAYTCAAAKGTCTGGCCTACATAGAATTCCTTGTACCGGCCGCCGGGACAYTCACCGGTTTTGAGATCAATCATTCTGTCATGAAACAGATGRTGAATAGGCTCATCAGCCACTTGCRYCTTGCTAACTGGATGCAGCGTTTTGAGGGCAACATCWARAATYTTGTTATTCAGCACYCKCTCGGCATTGGCCGCGAGGTYTTCCGCAATCTCATCSGGGTTTYTRTCCAATGTCAGCAAMACATCCGAGAACCGCTTRTCGTTGCGTCTGCGGTAAACCAGAATTTGCTCYCCTGGCATTGTYGATGTCATGAYYGGCATATCGATGGGCAGCTTCACATTGGCGATAATCTCGGCGCGGTAATATTCGCCCTTCATATCCTCTTCCCCCTCCTCCTGGTGAAATTTGAAGAAGAACGGCTCATTGCCGGACCTAAAAAAGCCATTGAGGGAATTCAATGAATATTGATCGTGATTGATCTCTACATYGGATACTTCAATCTCAAATGTCTCTYGCARGAATACGGCAAGCTCGACAATAGCGGYKKCATCRTCATGCTTCGCCAGTGCCCTGATMGCAGCTGTGCGTGATGGCRYTGTGGGCTCAKTTGTTCGAGTRAAATTGCTCAAAATTCTGTWCCWTCAACAGCRTTYAAAGTTTCGTTGATGACAATCATTGTCTTGATCCCATTTGCATGACCTGCCGCAATCGCATCATAAGCGTCCGGCGTTTCTTCCAGAGTAATTCTCGTCCCAATCACGGGTTCAAACCTTTCTGGTAATTGTTCCAATAGGGAGAGCGCATCGCGCAGTTCATCGCAATAGGCATGGCATCCCAAAACGGTCAGCTCCCGTTCCACCAAATGAACAGGATCAAAAGGAAACTCTCCAGCACCAATGCCCACAAGGCCTATGGTGCATCCATTCATTTGCGCGATGAGATTTGAAATAACGCCAACATTGCCGGTGGTATCCAGCACATATCGAAGGGGTTTTGCCGTCGGGTTATCAAATTGGTTGAGAGAGGCTAGCTCAATCCCTTCTCCATTCGAAAGTTCGGCGACGAGTGCTTCCCTTTCCTTGTTGATATCACTGACCAACACAGCCCGGTTGGACTGGCAGCTTGATGCGATTGCAGTTAGTGCCCCAATTGGTCCGCAACCAATAATGAGAAGCGGTTCATCATCGGGAATGTTCAGACGTTTAAGCGCGTGAAGCGCAACGGCCAAGGGTTCCGCRAGTGCCGCAATATCWAGCCTTGAAGAAGGSTGGCATTTCTCAAGCAGTTTTGAGGGCAGWGTYACATATTCAGCAAAACCACCATCAATCGCYTCACCGATAAACCCAAGRTTYTCGCAMAGRTGAGCATTRCCAGATTGGCAGTTGGYGCAGCTGGAACAGTAATAYCTCGAATCTGCAATRACCTTATCTTGCAGCGCAAACCCTTCAACACCGTCRCCTATTGCATCCACCCAACCRGAAAACTCGTGYCCRGCAACAGATGGTCGACGTGATATCCATTGCCCGGTTTTRTAATTRTGAATRTCCGAACCGCAAATACCTGCATAGGCTACCTTTACCCGKATTTCTCCRGGTAGYGGRTCTGCGRCCTTGTCGATRTTCTCATATCGAATATCRAGCGGATCATAAAGGCGAACAGCTTTCATCTAGCTTTTTCTCAGATAAGGATCACGCATCTCGGAAACGGCATTCTCATGGGAGGAAAAGCCCTCATATCTGGCCAGAACCCGAGAGTGCTTGGCCATGGTTTCATAGGCGGGTTTGGTCACATATCCGATAGAACTGCATTTCACAAAATCATGGACAGAAAGCGGACCATAGGTGCGTGCGCCCTGGCTGGTTGGCAGAACGGCATTGGGACCTAGAGCAAAGTTACCAATGCAGACCGGTGTGTGCGGTCCCATCAATATCTCTGCTGCTTCGGTGATATGACCCAAATGCTCGAATGGTTCAGTCGATAATATTTCCAGATGCTCAGGCGCAAAATCATTGATGAATTTATAGCTCTCTTCAACTGAAGACGTCAGCACAATGCCCCCAGCTGAGCCGCACAATACGGCGGTGGAAAATTCCACCCGTTGCTCTGTCATTTTGGACCAATGCTCTGGCAGAGCCGCAAGTGCTTCTTCGGCCACTTTTCGCGAATGGGTTACCAGATAGGCGGCGCTGTCCGGTCCGTGTTCCGCTTCGATTAAAAGGTCAAGGGCAGCCAAGCCGCCATGCACAGTGTCATCCGCAAAAATGATGGCCTCAGACGGCCCGGCTGGCAGGCCAGGGTCGATGATGTCGGCAAGACGCCGTTTGGCCGCAACAACCCACAGGCTGCCCGGACCAACAATTTTGAGCGCTGGTTTAATGGTTTCAGTTCCAAAAGCAGCAGCAGCCACCGCCTGCGCACCGCCGCATTTGTAGACAGTGTCTATACCGGCGATCCTTGCCGCCACCAGCGTCGCGGCATCAACCGAGCCATCCGGTGCTGGCGGCGTAAATATTGCCAATTCAGGCACTTGCGCAACAACACCGGGAACCGATGTCATCATCGTAACGGATGGAAAGGAGCCTTTGCCTCTGGGAACATAAAGAGCAACGGATTGGATCGGCGTATACCGGTCACCGGCAAAAGCACCAGGCTGAATTTCTTTCAACCACAAAGGTTTCGGTTTTTGCTCTTCATGAAAGGATTTGATGTTGCTTATACCAAAGCGAATGGCCTCGATAACATCGTCTTCAACCAAATCAAAAGCGGCATCAAACTCTGCTTCACTGGCCTTCAGCGTCGCTGCCGTCAGCGCTTTGGCACCATCAAAATTCTGGCCAAAGCGAACCAGTGCCGCATCACCCTCATTTTTGACGGCCTCGATAATAGGCTCGACCTTTTCCATAAAGCCCGACAGATCAGCTTCGGACCTTTTCATCAGCGCAGCATATTGCGCTGATGAGAGGTGCTTAGTTTCGTGAAATGATACCGTAGACATTTCTTGTCGCCTTTCATGCGCCACAAGGCGCGTCATTACTTAGATTTCAAGAAGATTTCCAAACCCACAAGCTTGTCGAGAACCGTAATCGCCAATATCGCGACAGCGATGAACACAACCGATACCGCTGCCAAATCCGGGGTGATGATGGAGCGGATGGAGTTGTAAATCTGCACGGGGAGCGTCACAATTCGGGCATCCACCAGAAGAAGGCTAACTAAAAACTCGTTCAAAGAGAGAATGAACATCAACAATGAACCGGTTATGACGCCCGGCGTAACAGCGGGAAGTGTCACGTTGAAAAAGGTTTGTACTGGTCCTGCCCCACAGCTTTGAGCAGCAAGTTCCAAGTCAGGGTCCAGGCTCGCGGCACTAGATGAAACAGCCCAGAKCATAAAGGGCAAATTGATGACCGCCGTTGCAATGCCGACCGGCCAAAGGCTTCCCAATATGCCAGCTTCACCAAATGCCAGCATCAAGCCAATACCCGARCCAATGAGCGGAACGGTGAAGGGAAGCAACAAGTAGGTCTGAATGATATTGCCGCCTTTGATGCTGTATTTTGACAGCGCTATGCCAGCCAGAGTGCCGGTAGGCAGAGACACCAGCACGCATATGGTGGCGACAATGATGGAACGCCCAAATGCGTCTCTCAAATCCTGCTCTCCCAAAATGGCGGCATACCATTTCAAAGAAAAGCCATCGGGTGGGAATGTGATGATATTWCCRGASGTGAACGACGCGCCAAGAACAACAAAAGTCGGAGCGGACAGCGTTATGATCGAGATCACCACCAGMGACCAGAATACGAATTTTTTGGAGCTTGGCTGRTTCATTTCTTGCCCCCGTCAAGTGCAAGAGTTCCGGCCCCAAAGACCGWGAATATAAAGCCGACGAGTATTGAGCCGAGCGCAATCAAGATAATCGCCAGTGASGACCCAAAGCCYTGGTCCGAGGTTCTRAAAAAYTGATCRTAGATRGCGTTGGCAATRAAATCCTGAGACCCGCCGCCCAAAATGGCRGGCATGGCAAAGTCWGTGAGTGAAAGCGTGAGAACAACCAGACCAGCACCGATCAGACCAGGCTTGGCCATGGGTATGACGACATAGGCCATTGTTTTGACCCATGAGGCTCCCAGAGACCCTGCTGCAGCTTCAATCTCTTCGGGGATCGCTGTCATTGCAGGGGCCAGCATCAATACGGCGAAGGGTAGCATGTACTGCACGAGACCAAAAAGCACGGCTGGATAATTGAAAAGCAAACGCAGCGGCTCAACGCCGACAAGACCGAGCACATCGTTCACAATTCCCTGATTACCGAGAATGATCAACCACCCGTAGGCGCGAATGACCTGTCCAATAAAGAACGGCAAAAACAGCGCGATAAGCAGGAACTTTCGCAGCGTGTTATTGGTCGTGCGGACCATCATATAGGCATAGGGAAATGCAAGGCAGAGCGTAACAGCGGTCACAATGATTGCGCCAAGCAAACTGCGCCAGATTATTGTGAAGGTGAAAGATTCAGAAAACGCACGGGTATAATTTTCCAAGGTCCAATAATCAGAAAACTGAAAAGTGGTTCGGTCCAAAGTCCGCAGAGATGAATCGCCGATATAAAGCAAGCCAACCACCAACACGCCAACCAGCAGAATTGCCGGGGCCAGCATTAGATAGGGTGTGTATTTGCCACCACCTTTGGGCCAGATTGCCGCAAACGTGGCTTCCAGCACATCCATAACACGCCATGATAACGGGTATGAGGAGCGATAATTTCGCATTTCAGATTTTCCAAAAATATCCAAATCCACCGGACACCAACTTTGAGGCGTCCGGTGGTCGAAGGGCTGGTTATCAGCCCTGCATGATTTGCTTGAATTTCGAGAACCACTCGCTCTCATGTTCAACCTGTACCTTACCGGAAACGCGAATAAGGCGCTCAAAATCTTCCGGCTTGGTTGGGTAAGCAGGATCACCTGCCATGCCTGGAGGAGGTGTCAGGCCTGGAACAACACCTGGAAGGCCCAAACCATCAAGCCACACTTGCTGAGACTCTTTGGTCAGCGCCTGATTGATGTAATCCTTGGCCCAATACAGCTCACTTTCAGAGTGRCCTTTTGGAATCCACARACCATCAGTRTCGAACTTGCTRCCTTCAAYTGGCACYGTCCAWGCRATATCGACGCCATTTTTCTTGGCACCRAGTGCGTTTGYTGAAATTGTGCAAGCGGCATCAATCTCSCCATTTTGGAACCATGTTACAAAATCTGGATCTTCRCCCAAGAGRGGCTTTTGAACCTTCATTTTTTCGATGAATTCCCAGCAAGGGCCCATATTRTCTGGAATACCATCAAGTGAACCRCCGCCAGCTACCTGAGCTGGGAAGTGGAAACCAATGCCATCATTGTAGAAGGCAAGACGGCCCTTGAATTTYGGATCGAGCARATCGTGGTATGATTTTGGYGGACCATCCGGGAATGCTTTTGGGCTGTAGGCCARCACRTAAACATAGCCATAYGTGTTGATGATTGGATAYCCTTCAACGCCAACWGGCTTTGCAAGRTCGGTTACACCCTTAAGGTTTGGCAGATCGGARAGATCYTCRCAAACACCGCGCARMKCAGATTTKGTTGCGTTGGTTGWTGTATCCCAGTTGATGTGGATCGGCGGCGTRCGRCCCTGCGCAACMGCGGCCCAAACCTTTGGCTGAATTTCATTATCTTCTGTCAAATCATGGATAATGCGRATGCCTGTGCGGGCTGTAAAAGGATCRGAAACACCCTTTTTAAGAGCTTCWACCCAAGGRCCACCCCATGCACGAATGATCAGATCTTTTGGTTTAGCAGGYTCTGCWGCRTGCAAAATYGCAGGYGTRCTGAGTGTGAAAGCACTCGCAGCACCGACAGCAGCTGATGCTTTCAGCARGTCGCGRCGGTTGAATTTTTTATCAATAGTCATTTTTGTCTCCCTGTTCAGGTTAGGCTCAAATCATTTCAAGCCTTCTAGTCCGCGACAAAGATATGAAGATCGCGGTTTGCCCATCCGATGTGGACTGCACCTCCCAATTCGTGAGTTGCAAAGTCATTTTGATCATGATGGAAAATTCTAATCGGCTTATCGCCAAGTTCAGGAACGTTAAGCTCATAGAGCAGCCTTTCGCCCTCAAAAATTACGTCTGTAACAATTCCCTCGAAAATATTGTCGAGCATGCTCAAATCGGCCTTTTTGCTCGCAATGCGTATTTGCTCGGCACGCACCGCACAAACTGCCTGGCTGCCTTTTGAGGCTACTTTTGGATTGCTTCTCAAGATGCCGGTTAACGCCACCTCGCCTGCCAGAACCGTTGCCATATCGCCGTTTAACGAGGTCACCTTGCCGGAAACGGAATTGGTAACGCCAATGAAATTCGCCACAAATGGGTTGCTGGGAGATCGGTACATTTGCGTCGGCGACGCATCTTGCTGGATTTCACCATTATCCATAACGATGACCTGATCTGAGACCACAAGCGCTTCGCGCTGATCATGCGTCACATTGATGGTCGTTACGCCCAGTTCCTTTTGAATGCGCCTGAATTCAAGTTGCATTTCTTCGCGCAGTTTGCGGTCAAGAGCTGCCAGCGGTTCATCCAACAAAAGCAGCTCAGGTTCAAAAACAAGCGCCCGGGCAATCGCAACCCGTTGTTGCTGGCCACCCGATAACTCATTGATACGTCGGTCTTCAAAACCATCCAGGCTTACCAAATTGAGGTATTCCGACACACGAGAAGGAATAGTCTTCGCATTAAAGCGGCGCATTTTCAGAGGGAAAGCAACATTCTCAGCAACGCTCATATGGGGGAATAGCGCAAGCTTCTGAAAGACCATTCCAACAGCGCGCTTATTCGGCGCGACAGCACTGACGGTCTTGCCATTTATAAAAATCTCGCCTGCTGTTGGGGTGAGAAATCCGGCGATCATGCGCAGCAGCGTCGTCTTGCCAGAGCCCGACGGACCAAGAATTGTCAAGAACCGTCCGTTTTCCAGATTAAAGCTCGCGTTCTTGACGGCTTTAAAATCGCCGAATTGCATCATAACATTCGATACTGAAACAGCCGGCGTGGAAGTTGTTGTCACTGTACTTGCCCTAACGGCTATCCAAATTTCACAAATGTGCGAAATCAAGTTCGCAAACTTTATGTCTATACAAAAAAACCATCGGCGAAGCGATTGTCAAGTATGTATCCATCAAAACTATCAATCTAATCAGTTAGGCAATTGACCTTAGGCAATTRAACGCAGGATTAAATCGACGCCWAATATCCACCATCCACTGCAATACACTGCCCTGTYACATAAGATGATGCTCTGCTGGAGAGGTATATTACCGCTCCTTTGAGATCATCMGCDTCRCCAAACACGCCGACAGGWATTTTGTCGAGCATTGCTTTTTGCCAMGCCTCATCCTTGTAAAACTCATCCGTAAGTTCAGTTCTAAAATACCCCGGTGCKATGGCATTGACCCGTATTTTRTCTTTTGCCCATTCCGCAGACAAAGCCCGYGTCATGCCCARCARGCCRGAYTTGGATGATCCRTATGGCACCGCRGTTGGCACTCCMACATAGGATGTYARAGARCAGAYATTGATGATGGAYCCACCCCTGCCCGTTTGCAKCATGCTTTTGGCKGCATGTTGCGCGCAGAAGAATGCRCCTTTCAAATTGGTGTCATTGATTTTGTCCCACAGRCGCTCATCAATATCYAAAGACGGGCAAACCTCTTCATAACCTGCATTATTGACGAGAATATCGAGCCCTCCCAATTGCTCGGCAACATCGTCAATTATTTTCCCTAAAGACGAAATATCTTCAACATCCAGCTCGACCTTGAGGGCTTTCCCGCCAGCTTGATTGATCAAGTCTTCGGTCTCGTGAAGAGACGCCATGTTTCTTGATGTAATGGAAACGATTGCCCCAGCTTCAGCCAACCCAATTGCCATGGCTTGGCCCAGCCCTCGGCTACTGCCGGTAACCAAGGCATTTTTGCCGGTTAAATCAAAAAATGCTTGGCTCATAATTTGCTCGCCTCTAGGTGCTCTAATTTTATGTATATACATATTTTGTAGAAATTGACAATGCGGCTCGAGACTCCACGCTATTTGTATCAGGTCGAGGAACCTCTCACCATCGGCTCAAACAAGAAACCTAGAGGGCCGCGAGAAGCCGAGTTTTCTCATTGTTTGAATGCACGTACAATGACAACCAATAGAGCTTGATTGTACCAAGAAACTTCCCGAAAACCTATGACCTTACAGGGGCATAAATTGATGTGTATCAGCCATTCCCATGGTGTTCCCATATGCTAAGGTGCTGCTCAACATGGAAGGAATGATAACAATGACCCCAATCTGCGATTTACACGATGAATTTGGGCAGGCGCTTGAAATATTGCCATTTGGGCTGCGCTCTTATGGGGGACATGTGGATTTCATGGGCGCGGTTGAAACTGTAAAATGCTTTGAAGATAATAGCAGAATCAAAGAGTTATCAAAAACAGCCGGAAATGGCAGGGTGCTGGTTGTTGATGCCGCAGGCTCTGTTCGTAACGCTGTAATGGGCGACATGATCGCTGGTGATTTTGAGGCAAATGGCTGGGCGGGCGTGATTATTTGGGGCGCAATTCGTGATGTAGCGCAAATGGCAGAACTCAAATTGGGTGTTCTTGCTTTGGGACACATTCCCCGCCCCGGTAAGCGACGTGATGATGGTCAGATCGGTATTGATATTAGGTTGGGCGAAGCGCGTGTCTCTCCCGGTGATTTTCTGGTGTCAGACATTGATGGCACGGTAATCTTCCCCAAGGATGGGCCACAACCAAAACTCACCTAAGTTCTCTATTTAGCATCCCAAACTTCAGGGTTGGCCATGTGGATGGGCTTACCCTCCGCATAGGCATTGATCTGCGCGTAGATATCGCTGAATTGTAAATCCAATTCATCCTCGGTGACGTAGCCGATATGCGGCGTGGCGATCACTGAGGGGTGATTGACAATCACATCATTGGCGTCAGTCATTGGTTCAACATCAAAGACATCCAGAGCCAAACGCCCAGGCCTTCCAGCAGTCAATGCCTGCCCGAGCGCACCCGCAACAATCAACCCCGATCGTGACGTATTAACAAACGTAGCCGAAGGCTTCATCCCTGTAAGATCATCAGCGCTAATGATGTTTTTTGTCTCTGGCTTCAAGCGCACATGCAGGCTGACAAAATCACTATTGCCAAAGAAGTCGGCCCGGCTTGATGCAACATTTTTCCCGTCACTTTTTGCGCGTGCGCGCCCTGCCTCAGATCCCCACCAAACAGTTTTCATGCCAAATGCTTGAGCGTATTTTGCAACTTGCCGCGCAATACGGCCGTAGCCATAAAGCCCCAAAACACGTCCGGACAATGTTTGCCCCACCCCCATTTGCCAATGCCCCGCCTTCAGCGAATTCATCTGTTGGGGAATTTGGCGCGCGGAAGCCAGAATAAGTGCGAATGTTAGCTCAGAGGCGGCGATTGAAGGTGTGTCGCTGTGCATATTGGAGCTGAGCAACACGTTTTGCTCCGTGCAAGCTGTAACATCAACATGGGGATAAACACTGCGTTGTGAAATCAAACGCAATTTGGGCAGCGCCGCCAACAGCTCGCCGGTAATCTGGGTGCGCTCGCGAAACAGTACCAGCCCTTCAGCATCTTGCAAGCGTTCTGCCAGTTGAGCCGTATCTTGAACGTGGTCATTCCACACGGTAATTTCGTGGTTCGCCAGCGCAGCAAAACTTGGCAAACTGCGCAATGTATCAAACCAGTCATCTAGGATATGGATTTTCATCTAAGTTACCTTTGAGGATGGGCCCGCCGAATAACGGGTGATGCGACCTGATCGCTAACTGGAATATCCCACACCGCTGCACCGCCGGTCTGAGTGAACTCTGCGATCATGGCGGGTATCGCGCTGAGATCAGTGATTGTCGAACCGCCCATGCCAAAGCCCCGCGCTACGGCTGCAAGATCGGTGCGGCCAAATACGGCGCCAGCATCTGACAGCCCATCAGAGCGTAATTTGTATATCTCGGAGCCATACGCACCATCGTTGAATACAATGATCAGGATATTCATTTTATGACGCTGAATCGTCTCCAGCTCCTGAATGTGCATCAGGAGACTGCCATCGCCATCAAACAGAACCACCGGTGTATCGGGCCGCGCACGCGACACGCCCATCGCAAATGATATTCCGTTGCCGATAGCCCCGAACTCGCGAATTGTCAGGAATTGAGCCTGTGCCCTACCCGGCATTTGGGCAAAGAAATAAGAGCAATGCCCAGATGAATTAACCAGCTCCCACCCTTGTGGAATAGCAGCATCAAGCGCCGTTACAGCATCGCGCGGATCATGGATGCCCGGCTCGGCAGGGTAGTCTGCGCTATCAGCGGGCGTCTCGGCAATCGCGCGAACAAGATCAGGACTGCGCCAATTTTCGCTGCGCTCAGGCAATGCCAGCAATAGCGCAGAGACACCCAACTGCGCATCTGCCCGCAGATGGCTTTGTGCGGCGACCTGACCTTGGCTGATCACCAGCGGGTTGGTATCAATTTGCAGTACTTCGGCGTTTGGCCATAGTTTGCCCGCATCGGTATTATGCTTGGCCAGGGAACACCCAACGGCGATGATCAAGTCCGCTTCACCCAAACACTTCCGCGCCATTTCGCTGGAAAAACCACCCGATATGCCAATGGAATACGGGTCATCGTGAAACAACCCTCGCGCAGGCAGTGATGTTGCAAGCAAACCATCAACACGTTCCGACAACGCTCGGCAAGCTGTGCCAGCATGCAGCGCGCCCAGCCCAGCCATCACGACGATTCGTTTGGCGCTTGCCACGCGAGCAGCTGCCGACGCGACATCATCTGGATGCGGAGGAGTGGGTGACATTGCGGGAATTAATTCACGCGATGGCTGCGGCAAATCACATTCATCCCACGGCAAATCCTGCAAATCGAATGGAATGCCAAGCACCACGGGCCTCTGTTCGCGCCGCGCCTGTATAAACGCATCGCGCAACGCTGTTGCCATTCGTGCTGACCAATGCAGCGCATGGTAGGCCGCGCCGGTGGCGATAATAAATGGCGCTTGATCAATGGCTTGGTTGTACCAACCCGCCTTTAACGGCGCTTCACCGGCCAGTATAACCATTGGCAAATGCGCGCGCACAGCGGCGGGAAGCGCTGTCATAAGCTGCGTTAGCCCCGGCCCACAAGTTACGGTCGCTAGCCCCAAATCTCCGGTTTTGCGGGCATAGGCCATTGCAGCTGCGACAGCGCAATGCTCGTGCCTCACATAAATCATTTCGCACCCGGCCTCGCGTAAACGGGTGGCAAAATTCATATTCGCATCGCCCAGCAGGCTAAAGCAGGTACCGATGCTCTCTTGCGCCACGGCTGCTGCCAGCATGTCATATATGCGTTTGGTCATGTCATCAGCCCTTGTGGCACCATCACTTCACCGCGCGCAATCAAACGCGCCGTTCGGGTTACGCCTGCTGATAAAAATTGAAAGCCATCCTCTCCGTATTGATAGCGAACACGCACTTCCATCTGGCCCATTGGATGCTCTATTTGCATTGCAAAGGGCGATGGCTGTGGCGGCGCAACCATCCCTTCGGCGACAGTGCCGGGTGCAAGTGCGCAAGCTGCAAGACATTGGGACCCTGTCACAGCCAGTGTTGGGTGCGTGGTCCACGGCATAAAATATCTCGCCGTGAAATAACCATTGGCACGCGGCGGCGCGATGAGCCCAACCTTGGGTACAACTGACTTTGCTACATCACCGAGCCCCATCAATTGTCCGGCCTGCAAACGTATCTTTTCAATGCGCGCAAACAATGCGGTGTTGGCATCCAACTCATCTTGGCTTTCATAGCCTGATATCCCCATATCGCTTGCGCGAGCGATCATCATTGGCATGGCAACATCAACACAGCTGACCTCGACGCCATCAATCACATCAATTGGATTGCCGGTTGGGAACATAGACCCGGTTCTGGAGCCAACAACCTCAAGGAAGTTGAGCGCCACCGGAGCGGCGGTTCCTGGCACGCCATCGATAGATACTGTGCCATCATAGCGAACAACATCCGATAACGTCTGTATTTCAGCTAAGATCAAAGCGCCGGTATTGACCGCACGGATGCGCACTGTGGTTACATCGCCATCTACCGGCACGATGCCCATTTCAATTGCAGCAGGCCCAACACCTACCAGTATGTTGCCACAGGTTGGACCGTAATCAACCAGTCGCTCATTCACCGAAACCTGCGCAAAGAAATAATCAACATCCACGTCTGCTTCAGCAGAAGGCGAAAGCATMGCAAYCTTGGTGGTGACCATATTGCCACCMCCTATCCCGTCGATATTRMGCGGGTTGCCMGCKCCAACCACRGCGATCAGCACCTCGCTCAATTCCTCCAGGTTTTCCGGCAAATTGCTGCGATGAAAGTATGGGCCGCGCGATGTACCACCGCGCATAAAGTGAAAGGGAACTGCTGTCTGGGTCATGTGAACGGCCATGGTAATCTGAAGAATTCTTGCAATAATCCAGGCGGGAAATCACGGTGAAGCGTCCATGCRATGAAGCACATTGCGCAAAGGCCTGCCGAGGTAAGGAGCAACGTGCGAGGCCAGGCAAGCYCTGCTCGAGTGCGRAAAAAGGCAAGCAGGAACAAGCCCAAKGCAAGAATGAACCCAAGCAACGATGACAGCACCAGCAGCCCGCCAAACCACACCAGCGTTCCCCATAGTCCRTGRGGGGCATCGGCATCTTCGCCGCTCGCTTCACGATCGGCAAAGATAGCGCTTCCTTCGGGTGCCCGTGACATCTGGATCAGKAGCAAACACAGCGAGATRATCCCGACMGTGCCAATCGTTAGCGGGAATATCTTATCAGAAGTGAGCGAGATGAATGAGGCGTTGATCCAAGCCGTAACCATATAGGCCAAGACCAACAGCAAGAAGATCAATGGTGCGCGTTTTGCGCCCGTTTCAACTTTACCTTCGGGCCGAATATGGTGGGCTTGCCGCAACCCGACAATGACCGAAATCACGGTAATGGCGACGATTACCAACACGATGGGCGATGCGACATAAGCAAAGCCTTCTTCCCAGCCGTGACGAAATTTAAATCTTGCGATCTGATGCGCATTGTTAGAGAAATTCTCAGCTTGGCTGGACAGCACAAACCCGATCAGAAACGCTGGGCGAGACCAATCAAACCGGCGCAGGAATATGCCCAACAGACCAACAGAGAACAGGGCCACCAAATCACCCAAGCTTTGGCGAGATTGGAAGGCGGCAAAGGCAATCATCATAAACAGGAACGGCGCGAGCAGCGTAAACCGGATGGTCGTCAGCCGTGCAATCCCGCCAGAAAGCGCAATACACAAGCCAGCTCCAAACACATTGGCCAAGGCCAGAGACCAGACAACCGTGTAAGTGATATGCAAATTATTTTGGATCAACTGAGGACCGGCATCGAAGCCAAGCAGGCCCAAGCCGCCGAGAAAAACAGCCATTGAGCCAGAACCGGGGATGCCAAAAATAAGGGTTGGCACCAAACCGCCGCCCTCTTTGGCGTTGTTCGAACTTTCTGGCCCGATCACACCGCGAATATCACCCGAACCAAATTGCGATTTGTCCTTGGCCGTTTGCACGGTATGGCCATAGGCGATCCAATCCACAACAGAACCACCAAGACCAGGAATAACCCCGACAATCACGCCGATAACCGAGCAACGCACAGACAGCCAAATATTATCGAACCAGTCGCGCACGCCTTGCTTCCAACCCGAGCCAAGTTTAGCACCCCGGGCGATAGATTCGTCGTGGCGCAGCAGGCCGATGATTTCGGGAATAGCAAAAATACCAAGACCAACAATGACCAAGGTAATGCCGTCTGTTAAATAGGGAATATCATAGGTTGCCATGCGCAGCGACCCGCCAGCGCCAGCCTCGCCAATCGTGCCAACCAGCAGGCCCAAACATGCCGCAGCCAACCCTTTTAGGGGCAAGCGCCCGGCAAGGATGGCAACCATCGACAGCCCAAGAATAGTAATCGCCAGCATCTCTGGCGTTCCGAATGCCAGCACCAAAGGGCGCGCAATCAGGATAAAGAATGTAAGTACAGTCGCGCCCAATAGCCCGCCAAACAATGATGAAGCAAATGCTGCAGCTAGCGCGCGCGCCGCCTCACCTTTSCGGGCAAGTGGAAASCCATCCAGCACSGTGGCCTGRCTTGCCGATGARCCMGGAATGCCCATGAGAACRCTGGCAAATGTRTCGGACGTRGGCACAACGGCCACCAGRCCAACCATRAGTGCCAAKCCTGAAACAGGGTCCATGCCAAACATAAATGGCATYACCAGGCTGAGACCTGCGATACCGCCAAGCCCCGGAAATACACCTACGGACAGGCCGAGCAACACGCCAAGCACCAGATACATCATCTGCGTGGGCTGTAAAATAAGCGAAAAAGCTTCGTTCAGCGCCGGAAGCGCCGTTGACAGGATTTCCATTGCGGAATCTTTCGGAAGAAAAAAGCCCTCGCACTGAATATAGCGCGAGGGCTAAAGGGAAGAATTACTTCAACGAAATGCCATAAGCTTCGTTCAACCAATTGATCACAAACGCTTTAGCGCCAGCATCAACCTGCGTGCCAAGAGCCAATGTAGCTTTTGCCTGAYCGCCGGTAAGCTGCGGATAAACGCCAAGGCGAGCTGCAGAGATTTCAGCAAAATCATCACGTGCAATGATGTCATTAAACGCTTTGGTAAAGACAGCAATTGCCTCATCAGTTGCGCCTGCTGGCAAGAAAATCATTTTCTGTGCTGGGAAGCCTGCAATGAAAAACGCCTTCCATGCGTCCCATTGTTCACCCTCAGTTTTACAGCCTGGAGTCGAGTTACACACTTCTTTGAAAGATGGAATATCCGGGAAAGTAGGATCRCGAACAATGTTGCCATCTGCGTCCAAAGCGCCCCAAGTCATCATTGGCACAGCCTGGCCATTTTCTACCAATGGMACAACCGAGCTGAGATAAGCCGAAGATGTCTGATAATCGATATTKGCTTCGCCGCGCTCAAACATCAAACGACCATCGCCGCGACCTTTGATACCAAATACAGGCTCAACCGACATGCCCAGCATTTGCCATGCCAGCAATGGTACGAGATCAAGACGCGTTGCACCCTGTGATCCCCAGATGAAATCCACACCCTGCAGGCCAGTGGCATCCATGCCATTCATCTTTTTGGCCAGTTCAGGTGGCAAGAATGCAACGCCGCCTGTGCCGGATGCCAGCACGATATTCCAGTCACCATRTTCGTATTTCACGCGTGGATCATCCAGCAAATACGGGAACTGTGTTGAACCGGAAGARCCRAARATCAAMGTRCCTTKRGTGTCGGCAAAAGTCTGATTYTGAAACCAGTTCGCGCCTTTAGTGGAACCTGCACCTGGCATATAGCCAACAACAACGGTTGGGTTGCCWGGCAGAGCRTCGCTGAGCAAAGGCGCATAGAAGTTTGCCCATTTTGCRGAACCGCCTGATTCAGAGAACGGGATTATCAATTCAATAGTTTCACCGGCCAGATCCAGGCCYTCAGCAGTAACRCTTGTGGTGAAACTTACTGATGCAAGCGCAGCAGCGCATACGGCCCCGAGGGCCATTTTTTTCGTGTTCATAATTTCCTCCCARATGAACAGCACGGTATTTTTACCTTGCTTTTTCACGTACCAACGGAACTCTATCCGCAAGATGGATCAACTATTAGCCACGAAGCTTGCAACAACCTTTCGGAGTGGAAATTTTGCGCATAGCGATTATTGAGGATAACAAAARCCTTGCAAAAGGCATCGCCTATCGGCTGCAAGATCGCGGCCACGCAATCGATATTCTGCACGATGGCGCAAGTGCCGATGACTTTTTGAAAAGCGACGGAAATGATATCATCATCCTCGATATAAACCTGCCAGGGCTGGATGGACTGAGTGTATTGCGCAATTTACGAGCGCGCGGAGATGAGCGCCCGGTGCTGTTGTTGACCGCCTATGACAACACCGCCCAGCGCGTATCCGGCCTTGATGCAGGCGCTGATGATTACCTGACAAAGCCCTTCGCTATGGAAGAGCTTGAAGCGCGCCTTCGGGCACTTGGGCGGCGCAAGGGCAATGTTTTACGCAGCTTTTTGCGCTTGGATGCGCTGGCTTTTGATGTCTCCAACCGCTCTGTTACCTATGACGACAAGCCGATCGAAATTCCGCGCCGTGAGTGTGCTTTGTTGGAAATTTTGCTACTGAGAACGGGCCGCATGGTGCCCAAACTGGACTTGCTGGAACACCTTTATGGCACGGGTGCAGATGTTGATGTTTCCGCTGTCGAGGTTCACATTTCCAGACTACGTAAGAAACTGGTCCCCTTTGATATCGAAATTCAAATGCAGCGTGGTCTGGGCTACCAATTGGTCAAAGTGGGCGGCAAATAATGGTCGTTTCTTTGCGCCTTCGATTGTTCATCATTATCTTGCTGCCGCTCTTGGTAATCGGCACTGCGATTGGCATTTGGCGCATCTATGAAGCTCGCAAAACCGCTGGCGATTTGTATGATCGCAATCTGGTGTTCACGGCCATTGCAGTGGCACGCGACATGGCCTTGCTTGATGGTGATGCCATTTCTTTGGACACGCAAAGAATGCTGAGCGATGCTGCTGGCGGCCCCATTCGCTACCATGTTTATGCGCCTGATGGAGTTTTCGTTACCGGCTATGCCATGCCGCCTATTCCGGTTAGCCGCACCCCTCCTAATCCAGGCCAGTCTTTTGCTCATTTTGATGCCCTTTATAAGGGCGAAGAGGTGCGGGTTTTACGGCTTTGGGATGTCTCTCAAATAGCTGGTATGTCTGGGGTTTTCACCATAACGGTATGGCAAGAAAACGCGATCCGGCAACGGTTTGTCAGCCGAATGGCGTATCGCGCGCTCATTGTGATTATAGCGCTGATTGGAACAGTCGCTGTTGTTGTCTGGTTTGGTGTTAATTTAGGCCTCAAACCACTGCATAATCTTGAGGATGCGATTTCAAAGCGAAACCCCAAAGACCTCACACCCATTCGCCGCAAAGTCCCGCAAGAAACRCGCGGCATTGTGCGRCAATTRAACCGYCTGATTGGCCAGTTACATGTSACTATTGAGGCRCAAAATACYTTTATTTCAGATGCGGCCCATCAATTGCGCAACCCTATTGCRGGCATCCAYGCKCTCGGRGAATCGATCCTCACGGCAACATCCTTAGAGGCTGCCAAAACGCGCGCCAAAGATTTGGTYGGAGCAACACAGCAYGCAAGTATCCTTGCCAACCGGTTGCTCACKYTGGAGCGYATACATGCTCAAAGCCTCAATGAGGATTTTGATCTCGTYGTACTAAACCCRCTCYTGRMGCGCATCACCAAGGRCTTYCACGCGGTCACCGACGAYCGCAATATTTCTCTCACCCTRCAGACCCCGGACGCACCYATTACCGTGCTTGGGGATGCCGTGATGCTGGGTGAAGCSATGACAAATTTATTRGACAATGTGCTGCTGCATGGCGGGGCCRATGTTTCAAAACTGTCGGTGGAACTGATAAGCGAAGCGCAGGAAGCCATTATTATTGTTGAAGATAATGGCATCGGGATAAAGCCGGAAGACATACCCACTGTCATGGCGCGCTTTGGTCAGGCCCAGCCAAGCCAGGGAAGCGGCCTTGGCCTACCTATCGCAGAAGCCGTGGTGCAGCGGCACAAAGGTACGTTCACGCTATTTCCGCAAACAAGCGGGCTGCGTGTGCGCATAAGTTTGCCGCTATATTAGCGCCTGACATTTTGGTGTCGAAAGATTCAGCGACCCGCTGCGTAAGCCTGCATCAACCTTGGTGTTGCAGCCGCTCGTAGCATGCCATCGGGCGAACGCGAAGCGGCCGTAAGCCTCCCGATGGCCCATGGTGCGGATACGGTAATTTTATGCCCCTGCTGGCGTAATGTATCAATGACGTCCGGATCAAATTGTGGCTCAACCATCAAAAGTGCCGGGTCTGTGCGGCGCGGATAAAAACTCGCTTGCAGGTGGCCAGTATGAAACAACGGTGCCTCAATCGCTTCCTGCAAATTCATACCGTGATGAACGAGCCTTAGCAAAAAACTGAGCTGCCACTGGTCTTGTTGATCGCCGCCTGGCGTTCCAAAGGCCAATCGCGTTCCATCGGGCGCACGCGCCATAGAAGGCGATAAAGTGGTGCGTGGCCGCCTGCCGGGGGCAAGAGATGTGGGGCGTCCTTCTTCAAGCCAAAACATCTGCGCGCGGCTGTTGAGAGGTACGCCTAATCCCGGAATAACCGGATTAGATTTGAGCCAACCACCCGATGGCGTTGCAGAAACCATGTTGCCCCAACGGTCCACAACATCGATGTGTACAGTATCACCGGAACGATTGCCGAGATGCGCCATGGTGGGTTCACCGCCGCCAACACCCGCCGAAACAGGCGTTTTTGATGGCATTGAGCTACGCTGAAAAGCCTCCGCCCAATGTTCTAGCCCTGAAATTTCTCCGGGACGTTGCACAACCGATGCTGTGCTATCAATAAGGCGACGCCGCGCGGCACCATACTCGGCAGACAGCAGTAAATCGGTCGGAATATCACTGAATGATGGATCGCCATAATAGGCCTCACGATCTGCGAATGCGAGTTTCAGCGTCTCGGTGACCAAATGCACAAACCCGGCACTATTTGGGTCCATCGCCGCGATATCGTCACCGGCCAATATCTGCAGGGATTGCAACAGGACTGGTCCCTGGCTCCACATGCCCACTTTGGATACATTCCAACCATGGTAATCGGTGCTCAATGCTGGCTCCGTCGTGGCGCGCCAATTGGCCATATCTTGGCCATTGAGCACGCCTTTGCGCCGCTCACCAGTGCCATCCATGACGCAAGCATCTCGCATGTAATCGTCAATCGCTTGTGCCACGAAACCGTTGTAAAAGGCATTTCGCGCAGCTTCAATTTGCGCTTCTCGGCCTGAAACACTTTCTGCCTCTGTCAGCAACCGCGTCCAAAACGCGGCCAATTCAGGATTGCAAAACAACTGCCCGGCCTTTGGAACCGCATTGTTTGGCAACCAAACCTGTGCGCTTGTCGGCCATTCATTGCGGAAAGTATCTGCCATGTCAGCGATAGAACCCACAGCGCTTTCAAGCATGGGGTGGCCATGCTCAGCGTAGTAAATCGCGGGTTCCAAAACATCTCGCAAACTTAGCCTTCCGTGATCACGCAGCATAATCATCCAAGCGTCAAACGCGCCGGGAATGACCGTGGCCAGCAAGCCCGCGCCGGGGATTAACTCGATCCCCTCGCTTTTGTAATGCTCAATTGTAGCGCCAGCGGGGGCCGTGCCCTGCCCACAAAACACCGTGGGTTCATCAGCGCCCGCAGGCCATAGCATCGCTGGCATATCCCCCAATGGCCCGCATAAATGGGGTTCGAGCACGTTCAAGACAAAGCCCGAGGCGGTAGCGGCATCAACGGCTGTTCCGCCAGCCTCCAACATCTTCATTCCTACAGCCGTTGCAATCCAGTGAGTGCTGGCAACCATGCCAAATGTGCCAGATAGTTCGGGGCGGGTCGTGAAAATCATGCAAAATCCTCTATTTATCGCGGGGCATAAGCCAGCGTGCAGCAAGCGGCGCACATAGAATCACCACGAAGACACGGGTTAGATGATGAACAATAACAAAGCCAAGATCAGCCCCTGCAACGATAGAAAGCACGGTCATCTCAGCCTGTCCACCGGGTGCAAAAGCAAGGAACCCTTCAATCGGATTAGCGAGTTTTAGCGTAATAACTACCCAGGTAATGCCCCCAGCCAAAATCGCCAAAATGAACGCAAATGCGACACCGGACAGCACATTCTTGCGTAATTCAGCCATGGTCACACCGACATAGCCAACGCCAATCCCGATCCCAATCATATATTGGGCGACCAATATGGCCTCTGCTGGAGGTCGGTGATGGATCAGCCCGGTTAGTGAGAATATGGCGGATACAATCATTGGCCCCAATATAGAGGCGCCAAACAAGCCAATTTTCTCGCCGCCCTTCCAGCCAACTAAAGCTGCAACAACCATCAGCGCCATCTCGAGCAATGGCAAAGTGGAAGCAGGCTCGCCAATGGGAGCGTCTAATGACGCGCCAAACCCAAACACCAATATTGCCGGACCTATCGTGACCACGATAAGCACCCGTGTCGCGTGAATTAAGGAGAGCGCGCGTCCATCACCGCCCGCCTCCTGGCCAAATATCACCATATCCTGCAAGCCACCGGGCATGGCGGCGTACCACGCCGTTACCCAGTCAAACCCGCATATTTTGTGAAAGAACGGCACGCCAATGACGGCAATGAGGCCGATATAGAGTGGAATGAGGGCGACTGATGCCGCCATTTGTGGCAGCTGGGAAACGACCTCCGGGGTGATGGATGCTCCCACTGCCACGCCCAAAATCGTGCGCGCAGCGACTGATAGCTCACCCAACCCCTTCAGCGGTCGGCGTGCGAGTGCCGCGAGCAAACACGCTCCCATAGGCCCAAACAAAAACGGAAGCGGCGCGCCAATCACCCAAAACAGCGCGGCGCCAATCGACGCAATAAGAACCGTTTCCGCGCGTGCTCTGCCTACTGACATTCATGAATCCTAAATTCTTGCATCCTGTTGTATCCTACTGTATGCAATTTGAAATCAAGGAGCAAGCATGTCTCGCAAACCACAGCAAAAATTGCCACAAGGGCAAGATGCTTATCAACGCGTCATCAGTGAAATTCGCAGTGGCGCATTGCTGCCAGGTGATCGCCTGACCGAAACCGATCTTGCCGAACGCCTCGGCATCAGCCGCACACCGGTGCGCGAGGCAATCCGCCAGCTTGAGGCAGATGGGCTTGTTGTGCATACGCCCCGGCGCGGGGCGACAATACGCAGCCTGGGTCATGCGGAAATTTCAGAACTTTATGACATGCGCTCGGTGCTTGAAGGTGCGGCGGCGCAATTTGCGGCCCGTGCCGCCTCAGAAGTTGAGCTGTGTGAATTGGAAGCCATTCACGAATCCATGTGCGCGGCCAAAACAACTGAAGAACTCTACAGCCTCAATCAACAATTTCATGCAGCCCTTCTTGATGCGGCGCGCAATCGATTTTTAATCACAGCCGTTGGTGTGACGCATAAAACCCTGCTTATCTTGGGCCCTTCAACCATGGAAGAGACCGGCAGAGCCGACAGCGCCCAAATTGAACATGCGGACATTATTACAGCCCTAAGAGCGCGCAACCCGGAGGCTGCCGGACAAGCCATGCGCCGCCATATTGCAGCTGCGCATCAGGCCCGTTTGCGGCAAATCCGGCAACACCGCATCCAGAATGAGACCATTAATGACACCCCTTAGTCGTGCCGCYGAAACCRATTGGGATCTCATTGTMWTGGGCGGCGGCAATGCAGGCCTGTGTGCRGCGATTGAAGCTGCCGAAGCRGGYGCCAAAGTRYTGATTGTGGAAAGCGCACCCAAGCCCTATCGCGGTGGTAATTCGCGYCATACCCGCAATTTTCGYTGCATGCACGATGGGCCRCTTTCGGTYCTCACGGATAGCTATGCTCAAGACGAATATTTTGATGATCTWTTRCGRGTAACGCAAAATAACACCAACCCAGAACTGGCCAACATGGTGATCAACGCATCGCAAGATGCCTTGCCRTGGATGGAGGCACATGGCGTGCGGTTTCAACCTTCGCTGTCTGGYACYTTGTCGTTGAGCMGAACCAATGCGTTTTTCCTTGGYGGCGGCAAGGCKYTMGTSAATGCCTATTAYCKSACRGCYRMRCRGCTTGGCGTRACTGTTTTRTAYGATACYGAAGCGCTGCATATTCAWRTTWCCGACAATAARTTCACCGCTGTTGATCTTYGCAATRGCGATGARTGCGCCACAATTYCRGGCGCTGCAACARTRCTGGCAACCGGTGGRTTTCAGGCMGAYCTTGAATGGCTGGCACGCGCATGGGGGCCCGCTGCCCGAAACTTTCTGATCCGTGGCACGCCCTATAATCGCGGCGTTATATTGCGCGATATGCTGGATTTTGGCGCGCAAAGCGTGGGTGATCCAACGCAATGCCACGCAGTAGCAATTGATGGCCGTGCCCCCAAGTTCGATGGCGGCATTGTTACGCGCCTCGACTGTGTCCCCTTCTCCATTGTGGTGAACAAGCATGGTGATCGGTTTTATGATGAGGGCGAAGATGTATGGCCAAAACGCTATGCCATTTGGGGGCGTCTTGTTGCCGCCCAGCCCGAACAAATCGCCTATTCCATCATCGATGCTCAAAGCATTGATCTGTTCATGCCGTCAGTTTTCCCGCCCATTCAAGCTGATACAATTGAAGAGCTTGGACAAAAGCTTGGCCTGCCTGGCGAACAATTAAAGCATACAGTTGAGACGTTTAATGAGGCGTGCCAAGCGGGCACTTTTCATCCAACCACGCTGGATGGCGTTACCACCAAAAACCTTACGCCGCCAAAGACCAACTGGGCACGCGCTATAAGCCAACCCCCGTTTTTCGGTTATCCGCTGCGCCCGGGTGTGACCTTCACCTATCTAGGATTAAAGGTTGATAAGACGGCGCGGGTTCAGGGGCCARATGGACCATTCGYCAATATTTGGGCGGCAGGCGAGATTATGGCCGGRTCGATTTTGGGCCAAGGRTATCTCGCAGGATTTGGCATGACAATTGGCACTGTGTTTGGACGCATTGCCGGACAAGAGGCTGCCGCACATGTCGTTTGACGCTATCATCACCGAAGCACGTAGACAGGTCGAAATCTGCAATGCTTGCCGTTATTGYGAGGGCTATTGCGCGGTGTTTCCGGCGATGTTCCGCGAAAAGAGTTTTGCCGATGCAGACCTCACGCAAATGGCCAATCTGTGCCATAATTGCCGTGGTTGTTACTAYGCYTGCCAATACACCRCGCCRCACGAATTCGCRTTAAAYTTACCSGCMGCCCTTGCTGAAGTGCGCTCTGAAAGTTGGGARAAATAYGCCTGGCCYGGCCCTTTTGCMAAAYTRTTTCARCGRAGCGGCATGGCRCTTTCGGCTGCAATAATGCTGGGAATTGCCGTGTTGTTCTGGGTTGCCACCAGTCTTGCATCCCATGCAGGAAAYGATTTCTACGCCGCCATTTCTCATAGCATCATGGTGGCAATCTTTATCCCCGCTTCCCTCATTCCTCTCGTCGCAATTTGCTTTGGATTGTTCAACTATTGGCGCGATGTCGGCGGCAAGGCAATTCGCTGGCCAGACCTAACACAAGCATTGGCGCGTGCTGCAACGATGCGAAACCTTGATGGCGGACAGGGCCAAGGTTGCAATTTTGAAGACGAAGACCGTTTCTCCAATGCGCGCCGCTTCGCCCACCAGGCCACCATGTACGGCTTTCTATTATGCTTTGCATCGACCTGTGCGGGCACCATTTTGCATTATTTCTTTGCCGTGCCAGCGCCCTACCCGCTTTTCAGCCTTCCCAAATTGCTCGGCGTTCCTGGCGGCATATTGCTGGTTGGCGGCACATTCTGGCTGGCTTGGCTAAAATTAAAGGCGGACCCGGCTTTAGGATCAGTATCGCGTTGGGGCGGCGAAATGGCATTTGTACTGCTGCTTGGCATTGTCGGCCTTACTGGCCTGCTGCTTTTCATGGCAACCGGCAGCCAATTTGTAATGCCCTTGCTAGCGATCCACCTTGGTGCGGTATTGTGCTTTTTCCTAACCTCGCCCTACACAAAAATGGCCCACGGATTTTATCGTCTGGCAGCCTTGATACGCGACGCACAAATCAGCCGTGGTGCATCTTAGGCCAAGCTATTTCTTCCATGACCGCAGTAACAATTCATTGCCATCCAGTGGCCAGTAATGTTCCAGCTCTCAATTCACTTCAGCTTGCTTGTCATTTTCTGAAACCGCCAAAGCAAGGAGGAGAACAGCATGCCTAATGTCATCGGAATTTATCGTGGAAATATATTGAACCAAAGTGTGCATGTCTTGGTCCGTTGCAGAGATTTTTGACAGGTTTTGGCTATTAATGCCTTTGCCTGTTTGCAGTTGAATTGAGCTGATCACCAAGTTCTCAAAAAATGACGAAATGCAGACGTCCAATATGGTTGCAAGCTGACACACCAAACTTGCGCTCATTCTGTTTGAACCTTTTTCATATTCTTGAATTTCCTGAACTGAAATGCCGATACTGTTAGCGAGGGTATCTTGTGAAACTCCCTGCCTTTCCCGAATAACGCTTAATCTTTTCCCCATCATCATATCAATTTGTCGCGTCATAACACCCTCTCCGCTTGGGAGTAGAGTGCATCAATAAACGGCAAAATACGAATTAGAAATTCTTACTCATTTATGGCAATTCCGATCAGCCAATTTCATCTTAACAGGTCGAAATTTCCCACAACATCTTGTTATTCTTGGAATAATTTACCCCTTCCTTATGGTCGTGCCGTCTTGTATTCACAACATTAACGTGTAAATTTGTAGATACATAGTCAACCACATAGAAACCGAAAATGAGGCCTATGCGAAGTTTGCGGGATGTAAATTTGAACTCTCTACGCATTGTTGAAAGCGCTGCGCGGCTAAAAAGTTTCACCTTGGCTGGCGAAGAGCAGTTTATTACCCCTTCTGCCGTAAGCCAGCGAATTAAGAAACTAGAAGAACAGCTGGAATTCCAAATTTTCAGACGCAAAAACCGCTCAATTACCTTGACCCATGAAGGAGAGGAATTTGTTGTGCGCATCAAGCAGGCACTTGATGACATTCTTTCGGCCGGGCTGGAGGTTCAAGAATCTGGCCGTGACAATGAAATCTTGCATCTCAATATCCTTCCTGCATCAACGCCTCGCTGGCTAAAAATCAGCATTTTGCCAACATTCGCGTCTCGTTGGCTACTCGCACGAATTCCATCATTTCAGGCCCAGAATCCAAACATAGCGTTGAACATATCAACGTCTTATGCGGCTACCAATTTCTCCACGAATGCTTGTGATCTTGCCATAAGGTACGGCACCGGAAACTTTGCCGGGCTGTATGAAAGGCTTCTATTTAAAGAAAACCTTATTCCAGTTTGTACACCCGAAATCATGCGCTCGATTAAGGCAGCAGCCAATACAAAACAACTCATGCCGCAATCTCTAGTGCACGGTACGCTGTTACATTCTGATACCTGCACAGCAAATTGGCGTTCTTGGCTCAAGCAAAATGATGCATTGGAGGTTTTGCCCCAAGCCCGAGCTGTTACCTTTGACAGCTGCATGCTGTGTGTTGAAGGTGCAATTGCCGGGATGGGCGTTGCGGTTGCCAATAAAGCCTATGTGCAAAATGAGTTGGCAAATGGCAAACTGACAGCCCTTTTTGACACGCAACTCACCAACGAAAACGGCTGGTACATTGTGTATCCACCCCAAAATAGCGCGCATGAAGACATCGTCAAATTTGAAGAATGGCTTTTTGAACAAGTCGCAACTTCTCCAAATTAGGAGCCAATAAGGCGATCTATGTGATTAGTCCGCGAGCATCAACATTCGCCAGTGAAAATTCGCCCGCTGAATTTTGCAGCCAGAATGTGTCAAACATGTTCACCACAACACAAATATGATTTGGAATGATGGAAACCCGGTCTCCAATTTTCAACTTGTCTGTTGCCCCTTCAAGGGTCCCATGTTCTTCGCTCAATTGGGTAAACTTGATGTCGGGATGGCCAACCACAAGCCCAAAGCCTTCCAGTCCCAAAGTGTCAGATGTCATAACCTTGGAGCCAGCATCTATGATGGCGCGTCCATTGGCTGGAAGTGAGACGACGGTTGCCAGCACCTTGGCTGCGCAATCTGACAAGCCACAGGCACCACGTGCCACGAGCGAGCTGTCGTTGAAAATATAGGTCCCGATACGGTATTCCGTGACGATCCCGGATGTTTCCGCGCTCCACATGTCGGGGGAGCCGCCCGATGAAATCGCCGGGCATGCAATGCCAGCCTGTTCAAGCTGATCTTTTGCTCTACGCATGAACTCGACGACGTTCTTTGCACCACCGGGTGCGGGATAAGTCATCAGGCCAGAAAAGCTCAACCCCGGAGATTCTACGATAATTTTTGCTAATTCAACTGCGCCCTCAGCTGATTGAACACCGCATCGCCCAGCACCGGCATCACATTCAACCATCACGCCAAGAGGCTTCGCGGCACTGGAAAAAGCAGCAGAAAGCCCGCGAATGACGGGTTCATTGTCTGCTGTCACCTGTAATTTTTCAACATTTTCAGCAAGGGCACGCAAGCGGAATAGTTTGGCCTCTCCCCAAATATTGAAGGTGATCAGAATATCGCTAATGCCACCTTGCGCCATAATCTCGGCTTCGCTGATTTTCTGACAGGTGATACCAACGGCACCCGCTGCAATCTGCTCACGGGAAAAACGCACGGTTTTGTGAGTTTTGATATGAGGCCGCAAAGCAAGTCCTGCCGCATTACAATGGTCCTGATATTTTCGAATATTGCTCAGTGCCACCTGCTCATTCACGATCAATGCGGGCGTTTCAATATCGTCAATCAATGTTGTCATGCGGGTTCTCAACTCTGGGCCAAATGGCAAGGGTAAGGTTTTTGCAGTCTGTTACCGTTGGATCACTTGGATAGGGGCGTCAACGGCCAAATACAAAATTCCCTCGGCACGCGCATTGCTTTTTGGAGTATTGGCGGCGATCTGGTGTTTTGCGTTCCTGCAAGAAATGCCACGTATCAAGGCACACAAGACTTTGGAGACCCAGCGCATCCGCGCCGGGCCTCTAATTTGCTAAATCGGCGGGTTATTTCACGCCAATTTCTTCATAATAACGCTTTGCACCGGGGTGGAGCTGCATTGTACCCAACTGCGCCGCTGCATAGGCAGGATCAAGCACTTTGGCCCATGGCGCATCAGTTGTGATGTTATCGAGATTATCCCAGAATGCCTTGGTGATTTTGTAGACTGTGTCTTCATCCAAACCGGCACGAACACCGATACCAACGGCTGTATCATTTGACATAACTGGCGTTTCATTCACCTGGCTTTTGTAGAGTCCTGTCGCAATTTCAGCGCGTTTGCGGAATTTACCCAGGAATTTGTCAACGGCTTCGCCTTCCGCACTTTCTGGGCCAATGAAGCGCACAGACTCGGTTTCCGAGAACTGAATGAATTGCTGGCAGGGGTCGATGCAGCCATTTACATAGACGTCAATATTGCCGTCTAAAAAGGCTTGATAACCGGTTTGCCAATTGGCTTTGATCACATCAAAGTCTTCGCCAGCGACCAAGCCGGTTGTTGCTTTAACCCAGCCTTTTGCCGCATTGAATGCGCCGCCGCCTTGCGGACCAAGAAACACTTTCGCGCCTTCGATATCGTCCAGCGTTTTGATGTCACTGTCGCCGCGTACCGCAAAATGATACTGGCCATAAGGGAACCACATCAAAAGCTGGATTTTGGGCGCAAGCTCAGGTGCCTCTGGCACCTTCTTATACATCGCCACACCCTTGGTCATCAGAATATGGATCGTTGGCGAGACCATCGACATATCCAGATTGCCGCGTGCCACTTCCAGCATATGAAGCGTAGCTGCACCCCCTGCTGCAACCTCAATTGATATGCCATCGACGTTGTTCGTCACGACATTTGCAAATGTTGCCATGGTGATTGCCTGCCCAAGGCTTGGCGCGATGGTTTGCATTTTTAAGGTCTGGTCTGCGGCAAATGCCGGACTGCCAAACAGCCCAGCCATGATGGCCCCTGCTAGAAAATATTTCATTATGTCCTCCTCATTTGTGTTGGTTTATCTTCAGCTTGTTGGAATGGCACCTCTACGATTTACATAATGGTGATACAGGGTCATCGACACCGCCAAGAGCAAAGCGGGCACGGCGATAAAGGCCTGCGGCACCAGCATCAACAGCGCCAGCCCTGCGCGCGCGATCCGCTCAAATGGTTTAAGGCTCGTGCGGTCGTGCCCGGCCATGGCTGAGGCCAAGCACCACATGGCGACGGTAAATGCCAAAATGATCCAGAAAAATGCACCCCAGGTCACAGTGGTTATATCGATCATGGCCGAGCTGGTTGGGGTTTCGCCGCCGAACCAGACAAACAGCACCTGCAGCTTGTAAAGAACCGCTGGATGAAAGACGAAAACAAAGGGAATGAGAAAACCCGCGATCCCAATACGCGCCGCCGCAAACCCAGTTTCAACAGGGTTTGCCCCCGCAATTGGGGCGGCCGCGAAGGCTGCAAGGGCAACCGGCGGCGTTACCGTGGACATGACCGCAAAGAACACAACAAACAGATGCAGTGTCAAAGGGGGAATATCGACAGAATCAATGCCCGAACTGAGCGCTATGACGATTACGAAATAGGTTGCGCCGGGCGGCAACCCCATGCCCAGAACAATCGAGCCAAGCGCCACCACCACCAAAACAACAACCAGAGGCCCATTCGCCAATTGCGTGAGCAACAGCGCCAAACGGCCTGAGAAACCAGAGATTTGAATGAGCCCAACGATCAGGCCAATTGCGGTTACAATAACCACAATGGATGCCGCCATGCGGCCAGCGCTGGCGAATGCCTGCCAAATACTGTGCCAGTTGCGGAAACCCTTGAACAAGACTAGCGATGATACAATTGCGGCAACAAACCCGTAAAACCCAGCTTTTGGCACAGAAGGTTGCACAAATAGGAAATAGGTGAGCACACCAAGCGGGATGATGAACACCAGACATTGAACCCATTCGGTGCCGGTTAATGGCGGACGCTGCTCTTTGGGCAAAGCGCCAATGTTGAGCCGGCGCGCCTCAAAATAGACGGTCATGAAGGTGCCGAGATAGTAAAATATTGCGGGCAGAATGGCAGCCACAACGATGTAGCGGTATTCAAGGCCAATTTGACCTGCCACGAAAAAGGCTACAACACCCATAACTGGCGGCATGATTTGCCCGCCAGTTGAAGCGGCGGCTTCAACCGCACCTGCAAAGGCCGGGCGAAAACCGGATTTTTTTATAACCGGTATGGTCATAACACCTGTTGAGACAACGTTTGAGATAGTCGCCCCAGACAGGGTTCCAAACAAGGCGGAACTCGCAACAGCGGCGTGGGCAGCACCACCGGTCATGCCGCCGGTCAGACGGTTTGCGATTTTCATTAAAAGCTCACCAGCGCCAGATGCCATCAGCACCGCACCAAAAACAATGAAGATCAGGACATTGCCCGACACCACCTGCAAGGGTTGGCCAAACATGCCACCTGTTTGCGCCCAGAAATTAAGGACCATAGCGCGCAGATTCTGCTCGGCAGTTGCCTCTGCGCCAGCGAAAATGCCAGTCCAACGCGGCAAATCACCTCGAATGAAGAAATAGATGATCCAGAACAGGCAGAACCCGACAATGACGCCACCAAACAGCCGGTAGGTCAGATAGAGCGTCAGCACCAATGCCAGAGGAAACATCGCGTAATCTAACAGCTGCGCCGAAGGCAACGCGCCAGCATCCGTTGCAAAAAGATTACCCATCCATTGGGCAAAGGCGGCGATCGCGGCAAGGGCCATCACCCAGTTTAGCCAACGGTAGCGCGGGGCACTTTTCAGGGAAACAAAACTGATGACAAAGGAAAGAATAATTGGCAGGCCCAGAATGAGCCCCGTCGGCAACAGCATGGATCGCTCAAAACTTCGATGAGCTGCTCCAAGCCAGTGTTGCCGAAACAACAGCCTTTGCTCACGGCGTGTTAGCTCCAAGAAACCCTCGGTGGTGTTCTCGATAAACCAGCGTACAAACCCTGATAACGGCCCAGAGGCCGCATAAATCAGGATGACCAATACAAAGCTGATCGCGACAATATCAGCAACCCGTTTGTCTATGCCCGGTGTTTTGACCACTGAACCAGTGCTGTGAGCCGCAGCATCACTCATGCTTGTCACTCGGCTCATCAGGGTTTTGGGTATAATCTTGATCAACGGGGCCATTGTAGGCCTGCGTTAGCTCCTGCGAAACCTCGCTGCCGTCTACCAAAAAGGGCAGAATACCGCGACGTAGCGAGCGACCACGTATGCGCTCAAGATCATCGTCCGAGCGGGTTACCCGCTGCGACATGCGCCTGCCCCACTTTGCGAGATAATCGTATAGCCGCGCAATATCGGCAGCATGCGCATCTGATTTTGCCAGGTCATCAAATTCATTCGGATCAGTTTGCAGATCAAACAACATGGGGCGAAAACCACCTTCGGCATGGATGAGCTTAAAGCGCCCATCAAACACCATGAACAACCGCGCATCTGTGGATGAAACTCCGACCACATTGCGCATGGGGGTGTTTGAATAATCATATTCACTGATCACAAAATCACGCCATTGTGGGGTTTCACCGTTCAGCCACGGCAGCAGGCTTTTGCCCTCGATAATGTGGCTGGCCGCATCTCCGTTGGCGGCTTCCACAAAGGTGGCGGTCAGATCAATCGCCTCAACTAGCGCATTGCAAACTGTGCCGCGTGTGCCATCGGCTGAGGAGCGCGGATCATAAATAATCAGCGGGATTTTAACGGATGGCTCATGGAACAGGTCTTTCTCACCAAGCCAATGATCACCCAAATAGTCGCCATGATCCGACGTGATGACGATCATGGTATCGTCCATCTGGCCTTTGGCTTCCAGATGGTCAAGCAGCCTGCCAAGCTGATCATCGCATTGCTTGATCAAGCCCATATAGGCGGGAATAACTTTTTGGCGCACCTCTTCTTGTTGAAAGGCGGCGGCGATTTTGTTGCCCTGAAACGCCCCGTAAACCGGATGAGGGTTCTCCCGCTCGACATCTGCGCGCACTACAGCAGGAACATGCTCAGGCCCATACATTGCGTGGTAGGGAGCGGGAACAATATAGGGCCAATGCGGCTTGATGTAGCTTAAATGCATACACCAGGGCCCCTGTTTTTCGTCTAGAAAGCTGATGGCTTCAGAGGTTAGCCAAGTCGTTTCGCTGTCTTCCTCGCGGATATTGGCTGGCTTGTCAGCATTATCAAACATCCAACCGCTGGCCTTTTGCCCCTCCTCAATGCCAGCATTGGCAAAATCGGCCCAAGGGTTATGGCCAGAATAACCGCGCGATTTTAGATACTCATTATAGGGCGATGTTTTTTCATCATAGAAACCATCAGGCCCCTCGCCCCAAAGGCCATCATCTCGTGTCCATACATCAAAACCAGCTTCAGATTGGCGCGCACCAATAATGCTGTCAGCGCTCAACCCGAGCCGTTCCATGCCAGCAACATCTGCGTTCATATGGGTTTTGCCRAGCARCCAGCAACCCATGCCAGCGGCCCGTAAATGATCCCCCAGCGTATGCTCGCCAACGCGCAGCGGATAACCATTCCATTGAGCACCATGAGAGGACACATAACGCCCGGTATAGAAACTCATCCGGCTGGCRCCGCAGACCGGAGATTGCACATAGGTATTGGTGAACCGCACRCCCATCTTGGCAACACGGTCGAAATTGGGTGTGTCCAAATGAGGGTGCCCGGCGCAACTAAGGTAGTCGAACCGCAATTGGTCGTACATGATAAACAGGATGTTCATCCCAGCAGTTCCTCCGGACAATAGCCACTCCAATTGAGAGACGATAATCCGGCAGGTGCATAACCCGCAAACAACTAAATGTTATAGACATAACTTTTGGTTATACTAATACTTCAAAGCAGAGGTTTGTTCCCGCAAAATATCAACAAATGATAGCGCTGCAGGTGTCARAATCCGRTCTTTTGCYGTGGTTAGTGCRATAGCRACCTCGGGCARTTGCGYTTTTATCGGCARYTCTTTTACCCRCCATCGACCCGTTACTTCGTGAAGCARYARGGATGGAAATGACGCCAAAAAGTCACCGCTTTCAATGATTGAAAGAATRCTCAGCATGGAGTTGGACGCAACAATRGGAGYGGGCGGMGTRAGCCCTTGCTCYTCGAACAGATTGAAATAAAGCGGGCGGCGGCTACTAGGCCCAATCATCACCCATTTTGCWCCYGCYARTKCGGCCACATCAGTCGCCTCGCTGAAACGYGATGATGCCCCGGAAATGATTGAAATGGGCGTTGAAACCAAGACCTCGGACTGAAGRCCCGTTTGCTCGCCTGGTTCAGCCGCTGGCCCRATAACGATATCGGCWCCRCCAGTTCGCARCAAATGAAACGCCGTGGGMGCGTGRCCACCGGCAATATCAAGGCGAATGTTGGGAAACCGCGCTTGATAACGCCGCAAAACTGCCGGRATAATACGCATTGCCGCAAAGGGCGACACAATGATGCTAATGGTCCCAACAAAGTCCCCTTGAGCTTGTGAAACCGCTTCACCAAGCTTTTTGAGGTCGCGGTCAATCGTATGGCATCGCTCGATCACAATTTGCCCAACGACTGTTGGCACAATGCCATGGGGCACCCGGTGGAATATCTGGGTTCCAAGATCGGCTTCGGCATTTCTCAGGGCCTTGGTAATTGCGGGCTGGGTTTTGTTCAGCTTTTTTGCCGCCGCGCCAATGCTGCCCTCTTGGGATAACGTGACGATAAGTTCAACAAACTGGGGCTTCATCTTAAATCGCCTGTAATCTGGAGGTCGAAACAACTGTACTGACAGTTGAACAGTTACCAGCATCATACAGGCATGGCGCGTTGAGACAATTTAGCCCGCTATACATAAACTCGCAGCACATGGCGGGCGGCCTGAGATGTGACGACCAACGATGCTCTACCGTTGGCCGCCGCCATATGCTTGAAGCCTACAACTTTAGCTTTGCAAAAACACTTCGTTGCTGCCTTTTGCGGCATCAATCTGCGCTCGGTTCATAAGACAAAATGCCGTTGAAAGACCATCAGCGTCGGCTGCTGAATGTGAAACAACGCTAACCTGCGACCACTCGCCGCCCGGATAGCCGGTGCGTGGATCAATAATATGGCCGACAGTCCCACCAGCATTGAATGTCGTTCCAAGTGGGGCGGATGTTGCGATTGCAGCATCGCGCAACGGCATTTCTACACCATTGCTGTTCGCCAGCTTGACCTGCCACGGCAAGCCTTCAGGGGATGACCCCAAAGCAACAATTTCGCCTGTGTCTACCAGAACGCTCGATACCCCATTCCGTTTAAACAGCGCTGTAACTTTGTCGGCAATAAACCCTTGGGCAATGCCATTTAGGGTCATTGCAATACCGGGTTGGCGAAACGAAATTTGTTCTGCTGAATAGTCAACATTGACCCARCCGGTCTGTGCTCGCGCGGTCAAAATTTGCGCTTCTGTTGGTGACAACCCGTTTGAGAACTGCCGTGCATATAAAGACCAAAGGGATTGAACCGTGGGGTCAAATGCACCTGATGTCACGGCATGCAATCTTGAGCAGATGGACAGCARTTCRACCAGCTCGAAYGCKGGYTCCTGTARCATGCCATCTCTGTTCAATTTCGAAAGTTCACTATCACTTTTAAAAAGGCTAAAAACCTTTTCCAGCCTGTGCACTTCCGACACGGCCAGTGAAATAAGTTGTTCCGCATCGGGATGATCCAGAATAATCTGGGCTTTTGCACCGAGCGCAATACCGTGCCACTGCTTGGTTTGCGTGCTGGCATGGGCACCAATGATCGGCAGTGATGCCGAACCGGCAAGAATTGTCAGAAATCGTCTGCGCGTCGTCATGAATTTTCCTTTGGTGCAACAAAATCTACTGGTGACAGCACTGTCTCGGCTGAAATTTCCGCAAGGCGCATAACTTCCCCGCCCCGTTGGCTGGAGAAYTCTTTAGCCTTGTCSAGATCGGMAAATGGRACAAGTTCGGGCGCTCCCATGCCCCCAACKGCATCTGAYCCCACCACAAAATAGGCAYTTTCAGCATTGATCCAGTTTTCCGTACCYGGYTCCGACCAACTCAMCGCTGCTCCCATATCATTGACGTAGAGCACCARWATTTCGTGGGACTGCTCAGGAGAYTTGAGATAGGCAATGCCATCGCGAACCTGAGAGAACCAGAGCGGCGCAAGCATATTTGCYAGATGCARCTGYGCTTTGGGGCCATCATGYTCAAGAATTTCCATCTGGCAATAATGCCCGGCKGCCTCTTCAGTCAGCGCGATAGATACGGGCAGYTYGGTCTCRGYAGTTTTATCGTTGCAACCCGACAGAACAGCMAGAGACAGCAGARCAGAAAAGATAATTTTTGGCTTCATATCTCAACCCTCCGAAAYGCCATCCAGGCGGCATATAARGCTAAAAATGGCCACCCAAGCAGCGATATCAGTTGTGACATTGAGCCRGATGTCGAYCCRGCTGCATCCAAACCTGAAACCAGCACATTCACCGTGTCGCTMGGCATRTTCAACAGCCGAAAAGCATCTGCCGGGTTTGCCACCAGAAGCCATGGGAAAAGGGTTTTTGTAAAAACACCGCCCTTATCTGCAACCAATGCACCAAGCAGGCCCAAATCATAAAGCACCACACAGACCAGCCAGACAATGATCACGGCACCCGAAGCAACAGAGGGTTGCCGCACCAGGCTGGAAACCAGATAGCCAATGCTTAAAAATGCAGCACCCAGCGCCAGCGAGGTCAAAAACAGGCGTATCAAAGGCGCAAATAAAATGTCKGCRACCCCRTACTGGATGATGATGAGCGCAACCATCAAWCCCAAGCCCACGGCTATCGCAATCGTCAGSACGCTCATATGCGCAAGAAACTTTCCAAACAGGATTTCGGCGCGCGACAGCGGATAGGACAGGCTCAACGCCAGCGTACCGYGTTCTGCCTCCCCGGCAATGGCATCAAATGACAGCAACAATCCAATCAATGGAATGAGATAAACCGAAAGCGTGGTGATTGATGTCATCGCKACAATGAGCGGATTAACACCCAATATACCTGTTGGCGCRCCGCCAGCCAGTGTTAGAACAACGGCAAACAACCCCATCAGCAGGATTGATGTCGCCACCCACATATTRCGCCGTGCAATAAGAAACTCTAATCGTGCMACTGCAATAACAGGCATCAGATGTTCTCCCGTTTCTCAGTGCTRAAGTATTTGTACAATTCTTCCAGATTKGGGGGCGTRACATCGACATCCTTGATCGCYGACCCAAATGCAGTGATWTGGCCMARCATCGCCACTTTTTCGTTCTGCTGGCAGGTCAGTTCTACCGAATGACCATTGATACGCTTGCCACCAAATTCRGCSGCTATCTTGTCMGCAATTTCGCTGGTGGTTGTTACATTGACGCGAATGGGCAGACGGGCCTTTTGGCGCAAGCTCATCAAATCATCATTCGCCACCAGACGCCCGCGGCTCATAATGGCGATACGGTCCATGCGGGTTTCTAGCTCGGTAAGCGCATGTGATGATAGCAGGATTGCGGTTCCGGCCTTCGCCAAATCCTCAACAATCTGGTAAAATTCCTGACGTGAAATAGGATCAAGCCCACCGGTTGGCTCATCCAGCAAGGCAAGTTTGGGACGCCCGAGCAGCACCTGCGCCAGCCCCACGCGTTGCCGCATCCCCTTTGAATAGGTTCCGATCTTGCGATCTGCGGCCTCGCCTAATCCGACCTGATCAAGCAAGTCGTCAGCATTGCGCAGCTTCACAGATTTAAGCCTGGCGAAATGATGCATTTGCTCGCGCCCGGTAAGCGATCCGTGGAAAGCGACACTCTCGGGAAGAAAGCTGACAGCTCTTCGTGCGGCGCGCGACCCCGGTTTTGAACCAAGCACCTCAATTGATCCCGAGCTCGTTGACGTCAGCCCAAGAACCATCTTCATCAAAGTCGTTTTGCCTGCACCATTGTGCCCAAGCAAGGCCACGCGCTCTCCAGGCTCAACCTTTAGGCTCACGCCACAAACTGTCTCCATCGAGCCATATTTCTTGACCACATTGCGGATTACCAAAGGTGTCATGAGCGTGTCTTCCATGGAGCAATTTTCGGATCGACCGGCTGCATCAGCGGCGCACTATCAATCACCCCACCAGGTAACATGGCGGGAAATGCAGATTGTGACCATCGGATCAATTGCACAGCGGGTGATCCCAATAGCAATTTGGCCGCAGGCTGGGTCCACAAAATATGATCCATAATGTCGTTTGGCCGATAAACTGAATCGGCAATGCCGTTTCCGTCCAGATCRAAAGCGGCGTGATCGGACCAGTAATTGCCGCGCCCATCTACGCTCCARTCCAGCCAGCGCGARCCGACATATTTCACCTGCGTACGGTTACCGATAAATGCATTACCAATGATTTGGTTACGCTCGGAGCCGGCGGTGAAATGAACGCCAATGCCACAYCCCTCAAATCGGTTACCCAGCAGTTTATTTTTATGCGCATTGTAAATGAAAACGCATTTGTTACCGACCTGCTCAATCCGGTTGTTAGAGATAAAACTCTTATTGGTATAATTCATCATGATGCCGTAATCGCGATCACCGCGCGAAAGGTTATTCTCGATCCGCACATTGTTGGAATACATGATCGCAAAGCCAAGATGGTTGCCAATCGAGATATTTCCCGAGACCACGCTGTCATGGGCATACATGTAATGGATGGCAAACCGCAGATCSCGRAAMCGATTGTCWGAAAAYTCATTGYKCTTCGATGTGTTGACGAATATKCCGTCCCGGCCCCARCGAATATCGTTGCCRATYAYTTTKGCGCCYGGSGCRTTCCAMACATAAACGCCGTTDCCACGRTCRTTCATGCGATGACCGCGGCGACCTTCGATAATRTTRTCYTTCACCARMGCRTCTTTTGTTCCGCGCACGTCAACGCCAATCAGATTACCGAGTAACCGGTTGTTCTCAACAATGGCGCGGTCGGCTTTTTTGCCAAGTGCAACACCAGCATCCTTGCCTTCACCCTTTGAACCAGAACCGATAATCGTCAGTCCTCTGATCGTGATATCCGGCACWGTTACGGAAATGACAGAACCAATGCCATTACCTTTGATTGTTGCAGCGCCGTCACCTTCCAGTGTCAACGCCACATCAATGCTAATTGGCCCGGTATGAACACCGGGCGAAAGGCGGAGAACATCCCCCGCCTTCGCAGTTTGTAATGCTCTGGCCAGCGCTCCGCTTGTTGCAGGCACGCTTGTCTCAGCTGCCACAGCAAAAGAAGCGGTGAGCAACAAGCCCAACAAAATCAACAAACGAAGCACCATGACCATACCCTTATGCTGGCTCAACGAGCATACGGCCGCGCATTTCCATGTGCAGTGCGTGGCAGAACCACTGGCAATAGTACCAGTGCACACCCGGCCGATCAGCAGTGAATGTCGCCGAAGCAGTCGCTTGCGGACCAACTTCAAAGCTGATGCCGTGATTGCCAAGCGTAAAGCCGTGGGTCAGWTCATCCACATCATCCAAATTGGTGATATAGATGGTCACTTCRTCYCCCTGCTTCACRGTGAAYTTTTCCAGTGAGAARGTTGGTGCAATTGAGTACATGTAAACACGTACYTTGTTGCCATCACGAATGATTTCATCATGGCCATCTTCAAGCACAACACCATCTGCCGCTGCCTGCTTGCGKGCATCTTCCCACATCGGATCRTCGCGTTCCCAAAGGGACGCCGGGTTCACTTTTGAKCGATGYACKATGATACAATCATGTGGCTCGGCAAAAGTCGGGCTATCATGCACCACCACTGGCACTTCACCTGTGATGTCAATCAACTGCTCGTTCTCTGGTTTCAGCGGTCCCACATTGATGAACCGATCTTTGGAGAAYTTGTTGAGCGACACCAGCCATTTGCCATCTGCTTCTTTGGTTTCACCCATCGAAGTATGGTTATGRCCCGGCTGATACTGCACATCGGTTTTCGCKATGATCGGRTCAACATCCTCACCATTATATTTGCGAATGGCCAGATCGATGTTCCACTTAACAGACTGRCTGTCKAGGAACAGCGTGGTGTGCGCATTGCCCCTGCCATCAAAYGCAGTGTGAAGAGGGCCAAGGCCCAGCTCTGGCTCRGCAACAATACATGAACGTGGTTCTGCACCGTTAAACACAGCTTCCAGCTTGTCGTACTGAATAACTGAAACGGTTGGTGACAGTTTACCGTTGATCATGACGTATTTGCCATCAGGTGATGAATTCACACCGTGCGGGCTGTTCGGGATCGGAATATAGACGGTCAGATCGGAACCCTTGCGGCCATCAAGAACCTTCACACCATTATAGATCTTGAACTTGCCAGCATCGACAGCAGCTTCAATCCGCTCGATGTTAAAGACAACGGCGTGGTCCRTCTCGGCTTCAGTCATTTCACCCAGATTGACGCCACCCTCGGAGTTATAACAGGAGGAGACAGCATATTTGCCCTGATAATCGGCATCCACATTATCGAGGTTACCATCRACGATAACCTGCCAGGCGATYTCCATTGTATCACCATCAATGGCGGTAAAGATTGCCACGTARTCTTCCGGGCTATCCAGAATGGAACCATCATTGACCARCGGCACGCGGTGCTCACCATTTGCAAACACATATCCGGTACGTGGATATTTTTGTGGGCGCAGACCGTGAATATCAGATGCGTTTGGAATTTCGATGATCTTGTCAGTCTTCATCACATCACAACGCACGCGGGCAACACGGGTGTTGGCCTTGTCGTTCATGAACAAATAGCGACCATCATAAGTGCCATCGGTGAAGGACATATGCGGGTGATGGAGATCACCATTGTGATAGGTGTCCATGCCACGTTTTGCCAAGAATTCCTTGGTATCAGGCAACAGCCCTTCGGTCAGAATCTTTTTGGATTCATTGGTGCTGCCCCAACCTGTTGCTGAGCAACGGTTAAACACAGGCACACGCATCAACTCGCGCATGGAGGGCACGCCCATAATGCGTAATTCACCAGCCTGGCCTGAAGACCAAAATCCGTAATATTCGTCAAGCTCACCCGGCTTAAGTTCATTCGATTCAGCTGCTTTAGCCGGCGTGGACAGGAGTGTCACACCACCAGTCGCCGCAATCGTCCCGGTGAGAACAGCCCCGGCACCAGTTCCGGCAAGTAAATCTCTTCGCGAGATACCTTCTTTGGTTTTGTTGTCAGTCATTTCAGCTCTCCTTTTTGAATATGCCTTGTTGTAATTTACAGTCGACCCATTGGTGCGGATTGCGCCGAACTTTGAGCCAGTCGTTCCCGTCCTTTACGTTTCTTGATACAGACGGGACATTTCTGGTCGTCCTGATAAAGAACCTGACAATGCAGGCAGGACAGACATTCGTTGGGGTTGATTTCACCCGTTTTGTGAATGGCCTGAACGAAACATTCGTTCGAGCAAATCTGGCAGGGGCTGCCACAGTCGCGATAACGTTTCAGCCAATCGAACATGCGAATACGTCCGGGGATCGCCAGTGCTGCGCCAAGCGGACACATGTAGCGGCAAAAGAAGCGCTCAACGAACAGCCCGGCACTCAACAGGATTATCGCGAACATCACATAGGGCCAGCTGCGGCCAAACTTCAGGATGATCGCGGTCTTGAACGGTTCAACTTCGGCATAGTGTTCAGCAAGCGGCACCGACACCAAAGACAATCCGAACAAGCAGAGGAAGATCATGTATTTGATCGGCCACAGTCGCTCATGAAGCCCCCAAGGCAGCGTCCATTGTGGCACTTTGAAGAAGCGCCCAATCTGATTGGTGAGTTCTTGCAAAGCGCCAAATGGGCATAGCCAGCCGCAAAACGCCCCTCGCCCCCAAAACAACAACGACACGGCAACCGATGTCCACAAAATGAAGACCAGCGGATCAAGCAGGAATGCATCCCAGGTGAATCCACTTTTCAGCGACGCACCCAAAGCCATTAAGTTGACAATTGAGAGCTGCGCATTTTGGCTCCAGCCAAGGAACACAAGTGTCACCAGCAAAAAACCCATACGGAACCAGTAGAATGCACGTGCGTTGCGGGTGACCTGGACCTGGAAGAAAAACACGCCGGTCAAAACCGTTAGCATGACCAAAAGAATGCCTATTTCGACTTTCTTGTCACGCCAGACCCGTTGCCACAATGCGGTACGCGCAGCAGCATCCTCTTCCGTTTGCGTGACAACACTGACCGGCTGCGCTGGCGCCAAAGGCGTCATGAAACGTTCTGGAAGCTTGTAGCCAAGATCAAAGGTCAAAAATGTCTTTTCAATAGGTCCAACAGCACGGTTTGCCAGAAGCTGCAAACGCCAGGGCTTGGTTGGATCAAATTCGGAATCGGCTGGGATTTTGAACAGGTCCAGCTCGGTAAACGCTGGCGCGCCATCTGCTTCAACGTCGCCCAAACGCCGGTGTTGCCTGTCGCGGAAGCGTACCGAATTATCGCCCTGAATGAGGAGAATACGATCAAATATGCCACCGCGAACATAGCCAGATCCCTTAAAGGAATAGCGACCACGTCCGGCGACCAGAATGACCTGCTCGCCTTCTTTCATCCATTTAACAAGATTGCCATACTCCGCTTCACCAAGGAGGCTTCGACCAATACTGGGCACCGAAACCAACGCCGTATGCATATCGATATAGGTTTCATCAGCATCACCTTTTTCAGGCCGCTTGATGGCGCGCGGATCACCAGCTTGCTCGAATGCATTGTTGATCTGGCCTATATCCAGCGTCATGCGACGCACAGAACCATCGCCAGAGAGCGTCATCCAGTCAGAGATTTCCTGATTATCCATGTTGATGACATGGGTGGGTCCAGCGTTGGCCAACCCAGCATCCAACCCGCCAAGACCCAGAGCACGGGCTACTTTGATGGAGGAGCGCACAATTGAATCGTCGATGATCATAATGGTGACGGTGGCACCCGATATGATATTCAAATCATGCCCGGAGCCTTCCGCTGCCGCCTCGGCGACGATATCAAGGCCCGAGTAGCTTTCGGTAAGCGCTTTGATTTTGCTGTCCGGTATTCCGATAAGAACAATTGGCTCGGAATGCTCGACCAGTTCCGTTTTCAGCAATTTGCCATCTGGCGCGATTGCCACCATGACGTGGATGGGCTTGCCCGAATATCCGGTTGTGCTGACGAAATCCGACGTCACATATGCGTAACCAAGAAGCTCACGGTTCGCGAGCACCGGCACAACGGGGATGTCATCAAGCATTGCCCCATAGGAGGTTGCGCCCTCAACAAGCGCACCGGCATCTATTTGGGCTATGAATTTATGCAGGATAAGAGGACGCGTTTGCGCGTTTGCAATTCCAGTGGCGGCGAGCATCACAAAAAGAGCGATTTGCAACACTGAAAAAAGCCGCACAAAGCTACCCAGCCAAGAACCATGTTTCATCTTCAAACCCATGATGCTCTCCATGGATTTGCTGACACGGGTCCGACCATATTCCGGTCAACTAAACAGGGTGTAGATGTCATAGATACTTTTGCGCTCGCTAACGGTGGTCCTCGGCATGCCTGCCAGACCCATTTGAAATCAGGCGAGTTGTCCGCCGAAACCTGCAAATGAGTGACCTTGGTGAAGTAATTTGGATGAGCCAGACTGCCCCCGGCAGCCAATACGGGCGACATTTCATCGCTGCGCACCAAGCAAAGAGGACAAGGATTACATTGTTGTTCTGGCTGTCCTGCCTGTTCGGGCTGCTTGCCATCCTCATCAATCAGAGTGAGTTGGACACCCGATTGGCCGCAAATCTCAACCCAGATGCCCGAACTGCCAGCTGTGGCAGGCAGTAGCTGCGCCATCAAAAATAAGAGGACACAGATCAGCGAAAAATCCCGGCGCAATCCTTGTGATTCGTGCCGGAGCTTTTGACGTCGCTCTATGTGGATTTGTGAAAACATCGGAAGTGCCAAATTTCAAACTTGATAAGTCTTTAAATGGGCATTTTCTTCAATTCGAACGTTGTTCTAGAACAAATAAAAAGCACATGAGTGCTGAAATAGGGAAAAATTTATTGGCCTGCCCATTGGCATCCCTGCCCTTGGCGATAAGGCATGAATTGTTTGATTCTGGGGGCAAAACGGTGTTTGCAGACGAGGCTACGCCTTGTCGCTTTCACGAAATCAGATGAGTCCGGTTCTGGATTAAATTGACGCAGCCAGTTTTGGGCTAAGTAATGTTGTCGGCCTATCGCAAACCTTCGTTAATGCTGTTCAGTACCCGGCTGCCTGGGCAAAGCTCATCCGTACTCAATTCCTTCAACGGTTTGGTGGCCAGTTTTAGGTTTTGGTTCAGATCTTGCGAATCGGGGTCCAGGAACAACAGCCCCGTCAGTATCCGGCCTTCCTCCTTGGCCGTTTGCACAGCGCTTAACGCGCCATGGCGGTTATCCGTAGGAAAGTTGGTCGCGGCTTTGTGCAGATGAATGACAGAGCCATCATGCAAGGTAACGCCTTGGCTGGTGCCCGCATCGTATTGCGTACGAATCTCTTCGCGCATCGGTACGAAATCAAATGGCATGGCATCCAGATGCTCGCGCGTCTCAGAATAGCTTTTCGTGGACCCTGCATGGTTGTTGAACGTGACACAGGGTGACACGACATCAATAAAAGCAAAGCCATTATGCGCCATGGCAGCGCGGATCAGCGGCTCCAACTGCTCTTTATCACCAGAGAAACTGCGCCCCACAAAGCTTGCACCTTGCAACAGCGCAAGGCTGGCAAGGTCGATACCGTCAAACGGATTGACAGTGCCGTATTTGCTGACAGAACCAAGATCAGCGGTGGCGCTGTCYTGGCCYTTGGTCAACCCATAACAGCCATTATTGGCGACGATATAARTCATGTTCACRTTGCGCCGGATCAGATGGATGAACTGRCCCATTCCRATYGAYGCGGTATCACCGTCACCCGAAACGCCAATATAGGTCAGGTCCCGATTGGCCAGACTGGCACCGGTGGCAACAGATGGCATCCGCCCRTGCACCGAGTTAAAACCATGGCTCTTACTCAGAAAATAGGTCGGCATTTTCGATGAGCATCCAATACCGGATAGCTTGGCAATCCGGTGCGGTGGAATGGACGACAGAAAACAGGCATTTTGGATTGCCGCCGAGATGCTGTCATGGCCGCAGCCAGCGCAAAGCGTCGAGATTGCTCCATCATAATCTGCGACGGTTAAGTCCAGCGTGTTTTTCGGCAGATTGGGGTGGCGGAATTTGGGCTTGATATAGGACATCAGGCGGTCTCCGGGTGCAACGCCACCACATCGGCGCTTTTGGTGTTCAGCGCCACGCGGATATGGTYGGCGATCGTGCGTGCGGTTATGGGAGTGCCGGAATAGTTCAGCACCGGGATCAATCTGCCGGGCGAGATTTCACATTCATTGATAATCAACCTGCGCATTTGTCCATCRCGGTTYTGTTCRATCACGAAAACCAATTCGTGTTCGTCGATGAASTGCTCAAGRCTTTCATGGAARGGRAARGCGCGAATGCGCATGGTGTTGATGGGGTATCCCTCGTCGGCCAAWATCTCGACGGCCTCRTATGCCGGTGACGCCGTGGTGCCGAAAAACAGGGCTCCAAGCTTCTGCTTGGTTTTCGGCTTCTTCACCTCTATCGGCGGGTGGGTTTTGGGTTCGGGCACATAGCTTTTGGCGGTTTCGAATTTGCGCAGTAGCCTGTCTACATTCTGCACATAATCCTCACCGCTTTCAGAATAGACTGCCATTTCGTTTTTCGACGAACCGCGGGTGAAATAGGCCCCCTTTTCAGGATGGGTGCCAGGCAGTGTGCGATAGCAGATGCCATCGCCATCCACATCCAGATAGCGGCCCCATTTCTCGGCCTTATCCAGCCCTTCGGCATCCAGAACCTTGCCTCGGTCCATCTGGTAATTATCGTCCCATTCCAGCGGCGGCGACATCCAGTCATTCATGCCAAGATCAAGATCTGACATGATGATAACCGGGGTCTGCAATTGCTCGGCAAGATCAAAAGCCTGAACCGTCATGTCAAAGCACTCGCGCGGAGTGGCCGGGAACAACAGCACATGTTTGGTGTCGCCATGGCTGGCATAGGCGGCGGCCAGAATATCAGATTGTTGCGAGCGGGTCGGCATACCTGTCGAGGGGCCAGAACGCTGTACATCGATCAGCACCACGGGCACTTCGGCAAAATAGGCAAGGCCCAGAAACTCGCTCATTAACGAAAGACCCGGCCCCGATGTGGCGGTAAAGGCGCGCGCACCGTTCCAACTGGCACCAACCACCATGCCCATCGCCGCAAGCTCGTCTTCGGCTTGAACAATTGCATAGTTTTTCTTGCCACTGCCGGGATCGATCCGCATCCTCTCGGCATATTTGGCAAACGCATCTATAATGGATGTGGAGGGCGTTATCGGATACCATGCGGCAACGGTGGCACCGCCATAAATTGCACCCAGAGCAGCAGCAGTATTGCCGTTCATGAGGATATGCTCGCTTTCCAGAATATGCGGGGCGATGTTGCCTCCTGCTTCCAGCCTAATCGGCAGCGGGCAGTTGAAATTCTCCGAGGCATATTGATAGCCCATCTCAAGCGCATGGACATTGGCGGAGATCAGCTTTTCTTTCCTCTTGAACTGGTCGCTCAACAGGTCTTTCAAAATGGAAAACTTAATGTTTAATAACGCCGCCAACGCACCGACATAAACCACGTTTTTGAGCAGTTGTTGCAGGCGCGGCGTGTCGTATTCACGCATACACATTTCRGTCAATGGAACGCCRAAATAGGTGATRTCATCGCGTTTTAAATGCTGCGGCAAAGGCTTGGTGGAATCATAGAGGAAATAGCCGCCGGGATCGACGCTGGCGACATCTTTTTCCATRCTTTGCGCRTTGACRCAGACCATCATGTCTATACCGCCACGACGCCCCAAATATCCCTTGGAACTCACCCGCACYTCGTACCARGTAGGCAGGCCCTGAATRTTWGATGGRAAAATATTTCGCGGGCTCACCGGGATACCCATGCGGAAAATYGCYTTGGCAAACAGATGATTGGCGCTGGCTGATCCTGTGCCGTTCACATTTGCCAGCTTCACAACGAAGTCATTGATACCTTTGATCTGCTTCATTTGACTTCCAATATGTCAGGGGTCGCYTTGGCAATTTCGTAAAGGAACATCTGCATGTCCCAGGCTGCSGTGGGRCAACGTTCAGCGCACAGGCCGCARTGCARGCAAACATCCTCATCCTTGACCAGYACTCTGCCAGTTTCGAGYTTYTCTGARACAAATATGTCCTGTTCGGCATTGCTCGCAGGCACKRCAAGGCGCTGKCGCARATCGCTTTCRGGTCCGTTYTCCAGGAAACTAATGCAGCTGGTGGGGCAAATATCGGCGCAAGCATCGCATTCAATGCAGTTATCGGCTGTAAACACGGTCTGGGCATCGCAATTGAGGCATCGCTCCGCCTSGACGAAGGCCGCCTCGAGATCAAACCCAAGTTCAACTTCCAGCGCCCTGTCCTTTAAAGCCTTGTTCAAATCCACCAACGGGACAGCTTCGCGTTTGTCATCAACCGGCGCGCTGTCATAGCTCCATTCGTGAATACCCATCTTCTGGCTAACCAGATTGACATGCGGCGGTGGGCGCTGGTGCAGATCCTTGCCCTGACAATAAAGGTCAATCGACACCGCCGCTTGGTGACCATGAGCAACGGCGGTAATGATGTTCTTTGGGCCAAATGCTGCATCGCCGCCAAAGAAAACCTCATGCCGGGTCGATTGCAGCGTGTTGCTATCCAATATTGGCACGCCCCAGCTGGAGAAATTGATGCCGGTGTTTGTTTCAATCCAGGGAAAAGCATTCTCCTGCCCAATGGCGATCAGCACGTCATCGCAGGGGTAGAAGGCGGGCTCTTCCCCAGAGGGGATCAACTCACGGCGGCCATCATCATGATAGATGGCCTCTACCCTCTCGAAAATCATGCCGACCAGTTTGCCTTTTTCTAAAACGAACTCTTTCGGGACATGGTTATCGATGATCGGGATGCCCTCGTGAACGGCATCTTCCTTTTCCCAGGAAGAAGCTTTCATGTCGGCATTGGGGCTGCGAACAATGACTTTTACATCTTCGCCGCCCATGCGCCGCGAGGTCCGGCAACAATCCATCGCCGTGTTGCCACCACCCAGAACGATGACCTTCTTGCCGATTTTGTCGGTGTGATCAAAGGCAACATGGGCCAGCCAATCGAGACCAATATGGATGTTGGCATCGGCATCCTTGCGCCCTGGCAGATCAGGCAAATCGCGCCCGCGCGGGGCTCCGCAACCAACAAAGACGGCATCATAATCCTTGGCAAGGATATCCGACATGCTGTCAATATAAGTGTTGAAGTGGGTCTTGATCCCCATATCCAAAACATAGCCAACCTCTTCGTCCAGCACACTTTCGGGCAATCGGAAGGAGGGAATTTCTGAACGCATAAATCCGCCGCCGGTGACCTGGGCATCGTAGAGATGCAGTTCATACCCCAATGGTGCCAGATCGCGCGCGACTGTTAGCGATGCTGGCCCACCGCCAATCAAGGCAATCTTCTTGCCATTTGGCGCTCCAGCTTTGGGCAGGAACTCAGAGATATCGCCTTTGAAATCCGCAGCGACCCTTTTCAGGCGGCAAATCGCCACCGGCTCTTCCTCGACCCGGCCCCGGCGGCAAGCAGGCTCGCACGGGCGATCGCAGGTTCGTCCGAGCACACCTGGAAAAACATTGCTCTCCAGATTGACCATATAGGCTTCGGAATATTTTTGTTGGGCTATAAGGCGGATATAGGCCGGCACTGGCGTGTGCGCCGGGCAGGCATATTGGCAATCGACGACCTTGTGAAAATACTCTGGATGGCTTGTATCGGTAGGTTTCAATTTCATTTCCCTCCATACTCGCCGACATGCATTCGACAGTAAACAAAGAGAACACCCAGAAAACTCTAGTGTAAAGACCCTCTTCTCAGGTTATATTAGCTTGCTACCTATCTACAGCACATTTACGGCCATGCCCCATGCGGCGCATATTGCTTACATAGACCGATGCAAAATAAAGCTCGGCTTTCTAAGCGCAGTATCTTTTTCCAATTGAAAACTATGTTGCACATCAATGTGCAACCGCATTCCAGCGGCTCTACTGAAGCGTAATAAAAGGGCCCATCGCCGCGTGGGCGTGACTTGCCTGCCCTGCCCGTAATTCAGCTCATACAGCCCGTGCCAAAACATTCAGCCCGGCGTGGGAAAACGTCTGTGTTGGCTCCAGAAGAAGCAGGCACTTGCTGGACAGCATTCCAATCGAGAACACCCAGCCTGCGTGATCGTGCGCTCATCGCGTTGATGACGTATTCCTTTGCGCGCATTGGTGCCGTGGTTGGAATGGAAGTGCGAGATGTCTATGTACAGAACCATCGGCACTGGGTACGCCTTCACGAAAAAGGTGGCAAGCGGCACGAAATGCCATGTCACCATACGCTGGACAAATACCTTGAAGATTATGTGGAAGCTGCCGGCATTAAAACGGATGTGTTGTCATACCCTACTGGCACCGCCTGCTCGCCCTCAAAATAACTCATTAAATCGAATGTGGCGAGGCCGCAAACAAACCGATTTACATTACATCCATTTCATGTTTTGTATCCAATTATGGAATTGAACGCATTAACATCCGCCCAGCAAGCGACCACCCAAATTCGCAATATGATCCTGAATGGAGAGTTCTTACCCGGCGATCCTGTGCGTCAGGATATACTCGCAGCGCGCCTCGGTATCAGCCGGACCCCGCTTCGCCAAGCCTTGCAATCCCTGCACGATGACGGGCTGGTTGTGCACAGCGCCAACAAAGGCGCGCGGGTTGCGTTGATCACGCCAGACCTTGTGCGCGACCTTTTTGATATGCGCCTTGCCTTGGAGCCAATGGCCTTTCGCGCGGCGTTACCCATATTGTCCAAGCTAGATTTCGCCCGTGCCGAGATGGCGTTGGACAGCCAAACCCCCGAAAGCACGCCTGCCGAATTGTCGGATTTGAACTGGGCATTCCACTACGCCCTTTATGCGCCGTGCCAGCGCGAACTATTGTTGCAAACTCTTCAGCGCCTCAATCGAACCGCCGCGCTGGCATCCACCATCGGCATGTCAATCACCACTCAACCGGGAACGTCACATGAAGAACACTGCGCCATTCTTGCTGCTTGCAAAAACGGCGATGACGAAGGCGCGCTTGCGTTGATGGTCGCGCATCTCACCGGTGCCAAAGCCGCGCTATTGCGGGCTTTAGAGAGCCAATAGCCCATGTGCCGTATGCTTTTAGCAACCGGAGATTTTCCGATTGAGAAAACCCTCAATGCCGCCATTTCCATGGCGCAGGGCAAGACCTGTCCGCACCCCGCCCCATCAAATGATCACCCACACGGGTTTGGGTTGGTGTGGTCAGACCCTGAACAGCCAACCGGGTATGCAACGTTCAAATGCCTCGACCCGCTTGGCCTTCAATCTGCGAGCCAACTGATGTCGCAGGCCGGTCCAAGCCTGATCCGCACGCGACTATTGGCTGTGCACGCGCGCTATGCGACACGGCCCCGCGATATGGGTCAGGAATTCAGCCACCCACTGGAGGTCAACACAGCGCAAGGCCCCTCATATTTTATGCATAACGGTTTTTTACCATTCGCGTATCAGCATCTGGGATTGCCGGAAAGCCGGTTTGACACCGCTGAATATTTTCAACTCGTGCGGACCCTTTTGAAGGCTGGCTCACTTGAGCAACAGCTTACCGACATTCTGGAACCGATGGGCAAGCCTGGCTCAGCGGCYAATATGATCTTTATCGAYGGTGCCAAGGCACGTGTTTTTAACTGGTGGCCGCAGGGTCACAAATTTTCTGACTATTTCAGAATGCAAATTCTAAAGCGGGCAGCCCATACGATCATCAGTTCGGATGTGTTGCCGGATTTAGCCCCGCATAGCCATTGGCGCGCCATGGCTCGCGGGGCGTTCATAACCATAGRTCTAGACGACGRCAKRCCAACAAACGGAGGAATGTAATGACCAGAACACTCACCATAGGGGCATCCCCGCTAAGCATTTCGGACGTGGTATCTGTCGCGCGCGACARCAYYAAAATAGASATTYTGCCTGAATTATTGGACAGGCTTGCCAAAACCAAAGCGCATATTTTGGAGCATTGGACAGGTAATGACGGGCCATTGATTTATTCGCTGAATACAGGCGTGGGGGCCTTTAAGGGACAGCGGGTGCAGCCAGAGGATTTGCTTGCTTACCAGCACAACATCATCGTTTCGCACGCCACCGGTTTGGGCGAGCCGTTTGAGCGGGATGTTGTAAGGGCAATGTTGCTGCTGCGCCTGAATGCCTTTGCCGCCGATGTCTCGGGCATTTCGCCCTCTCTGGCGCAGCGCTTTGTTGACTTCCTTAATCTTGGCCTGACCCCGGTTGTGCCGCAAAAAGGCTCGGTCGGCGCCTCCGGGGATTTGGCTCCATTGGCACATTTGTCAGGGGCGCTACTTGGCTATGAAGAGGCTGAAATAGAATATGAAGGCGTCGTCATGTCTGCGCCCAAAGCCCTGCGGCAGGCTGGGCTGTCGATTGAAGTTGAAATGACCGCCAAGGATGCCTCGGCGTTGATCAATGGCTCGACCACATCGCTGGCTGTGGCGGTGTTGGCCGTGGCTGATGCCGAAAACATTGTTCGCCACGCGGATATCGGGCTAGCGCTCTCGCTGGAGGCAATGCGATGCGAGCCAGATGCTTTTGACGCCGATTTACACCGTGCAAGGCCGCATATCGGCCAAGCAATAGTGGCACAAAACATCAGAGCATTAACCCACGGCTCTAGCCGGATGAGCCAGAGCGCCCGCAACACCGTCTTCCCCGATGAGGCGCGTGCGCCGGGCACCAAAGGCCTCGCCCGGGTGCAGGATTCATATTCATTGCGCTGCGCCCCGCAAGTCCACGGCCCGGTGCGCGAGGCTTTAAAATATGCGCGCGGCATTGTTGAAACCGAGATCAATTCCGCCACCGACAATCCGTTAATCATGCATACTGCTGAGGGCCGCCGCGCTATTTCCGGCGGGCATTTTCACGGGCAGTATATTGCCCAGGCTATGGATTTTCTTGCCATTGCATTCACCGACCTCGCCTCGATCTGCGAACGCCGCGTTGCACGGCTAATTGACCCCGTTATGAGCTTTGGCCTGGCCCGAAACCTCGCTTCGGGCACGCCAGGGCTGAACACAGGTTATGCAACCGTACAATGCTCGCTGTCCTCGCTGGTGATGGAAAACCGCACACTATCCATGCCAGGTTCGGTGGATTCCATTCCCGGTAAAGGCAACGCCGAAGACCATGTATCCAACTCTACCTGGTGCGCGCGAAAGGCTGCTATGATCCTTGAAAACACCCGCGCGGTTGTTGCTGGTGAAATCCTTGTGGCAGGGCAGGCTTTGTCCAGCATTGCAGAATTGGCGTCCGATCATCCGAGTGCTCCGGCGACAGAGCTGGTTTTGGAAACCCTAAGGCAAAGTATCCCGTACCGTAACAAAGGTGATATTTGGTTTGCAGGTGATATGCAAAAAGCGACAGAGTTGGTTCGAAAGGCCACATTACTTGGGTCGTTGGGAGAGTCGGGCGTGGTGATCAACTAACGCGGACCTACAGACGCATGACCAGCATATCGGCCACTACAGATGACGGAAAACAAAGAGCTCAACTCATCTGCGTTAACAAATAAAGACGATGACAATAGCTTTGATCCGGAGTTAGAGACCTAGGTCTCTAAATATGGAGATATTTATGGTGTGGTTTTAATTGAACCATGGAGTCTCCCTCCTCCCACGATTTTTTTTGGCCGAACCCTGTGACATTGCTAATCTTGATTGAGTGTAACTGATACGGCTGCCATGCCTTGCCAACCCGCCGGTGAGTTCAATTGAATACGAGCCGTTTAGTGTTGCTGTCTCGCGATTACTGGGTAACTGGCCTCGCCATGCATAAACTGCGCCGCGTCTGAACAGATTTGTAATCTCTGGGCATCAATGTGTAACAGCGCCTAGTAGGTCTACAGAAGCGTAGAAACATTATGTTTTGAAGAAAATTGGCTGGGGCGGCAGGATTCGAACCTGCGGTACACGGCATCAAAAGCCGTTGCCTTACCACTTGGCCACGCCCCAATTTTCACAAAGCCTGCAAAGCATCTTTGGTGAACGGCTTTGTCTATAGCGATGTATTATCGGCTCTGCAAGGTGGCTGGAATGAAAAAATTTATCCAGTTGCAACTTACAAAAAAACCGCCCCCATCGAGGCGGTTTTTTAAGGTGTTTTTTGCGCTTAGCGTTTCTTCAGGAAATGCCAAGTTGCGGGGATCAACGCAGAAGCCAATGCCATTTTGACCAGATCGCCCGCTACAAATGGATACAGGCCCCATTCGAGAATCGGTTTGTCCCAGCCCATCAGATAACCCAACCACAAAAGACCAAGGGTAAAGATGATGACATCGGCGGCCAGCATCAGGCCAAACAGACGCAGAGGAGAACGATCCCAGCCACGCTCAGCGAAATAACCCACAAAGCCCATGGCGATGACAAAGCCCAGCAGATAACCGCCAGTTCCGCCCATCATGTATTGCAGGCCGAATTTTTCAGCGCTGGAGCCCGTGAAAACGTCAAAGCCAAGCGCGCCAATAGCCAGATAGAGCAGCACAGTGGTGAGACCAAGGCGCATGCCATAGGCAGCGCCAAGGCCCATAATGGCAAATGTTTGCAGGGTCATGGGCACAGGCCAGAAAGGCACGCGCACCTTGGCGGAAATCGCCAGCAACGCAGCGCCCAACACGGCAAGCGCAACAAAACGAATGAGTGATTGGGTCTGACTTGGCGTGCCAGCAGTCCAAAGAGCTGAGGCAAGCGGGTTGGGCTGTTTCAGTGTTTGGGCAACCATATTGGTATGATCCTTGTGCACAGGGAGGATGAACGCGGTTCTCGCGATCTCAAATAATGTGGCACAGCTTTAGCTGGTTGCTTGTTGCGAAACAAGTTCCAAGGTAGGAGACATTCGAACTATGTCGAACAAGTTCCCCACATTTGCAGCGACATTTACAAACACACATGCCGGGACACTCATATGGCGCTGGCCTTCAACACCGATTTTGATCCTCAACATGGCAGTGCCGTGCCCGTTGCCCCAAATGTGGCGCGCGTAACAGCGCCCAACAGCAGCTCATTTACCTTTCATGGCACCAACAGCTATCTGATTGGCACACGCTCGCTTGCGATCATTGATCCTGGTCCGCTGGATGAGACGCATTTTGAAGCGTTAATGCAGGCCATAGACGGGCGACCGGTGGACGCCATCATTTTGACCCACACGCATCTGGACCACACGCCGCTGACCCAAAAGCTGAAACAAGCAACGGGTGCAGATGTTTACGCGCAAGGGCCGCATCGCGCCTATCGCGAGTTGGATGAAGCCGAAACCGCGCGGCTGGGGCGCAGCGCCGATCTGGCATTTATGCCTGATCACCATATGCAAGACGGCGATACGGTATCTGGCCATGATTGGGAGTTGGAGGCGGTGCATACGCCCGGACACACCGCCAATCACATAGCGCTGTCCTTGCACGGTACAGAGCTGATGTTTTCCGGTGATCATGTGATGGGATGGTCGACGACAATTGTTGCGCCGCCCGATGGTTCGATGACGGATTATCTGCGCTCTTTGGAGCGGCTGCTGGCCCGCCCGCAAAGCCACTATTTACCGGGGCATGGCGACACCATTCCCAAGGCACATGCCTATGTTAAGGGGCTTAAAACGCACCGGTTGATGCGCGAATCCGCGATTATGAGACAGCTTGACAAGGGCGTGACATCGATTTCTGAACTGGTGGTGCGGCTATATCGTACCACGCCAGAGCATTTGCACGGCGCTGCTGCGATGACGGTGCTCGCGCATTTGGAAGCTCTTGTGGAAAATGGCAAAGCCGTTGCCAGCGACACGCCTGCAACGCTGGAAAGCAGTTTTACACCGCGCTAATACGCTGTGATACTATGAGAATTATTGAGTGAGGGTTGCTTTAACGGCCAAATCCAGCTCACGCAAATAAGTGCGCACACGCCGAGAATTTGTGCCCAAATCATGCCCGCCCAAACGAGAGGTGGAACGCATATCCACCGCAGAGCCGTCATTTGTAGCAACAACTCGCACAACAACATCATCGACAAAACCAAGTACCGGTGTTGTTGAAGTTGCTTCAAAAATGCCGGTGTTGCCAGCTTCCGTATAGAGCTTCACCACATTGCGGCGCAGCACGCTGCCATCGCCAAGCACAATCGGCTTGAGTTTGGGGATTGGCAAAACTTTGACAAGGATAATGCGGCTCTCACCTTCACCTTCTCCCTCGCCTTCGCCATCACCACTTTCAGCGACAATCACGACGGGCGGCAGCTCCGCACCAATTTTATAGCCTTCACGTAGCGCAACAATCTTGGCAAGCTTGTAGACTTCAGCTGGTGCGAGCTTGAATTCCTTGGTTACCAAATCGGGAGAGGCTTCCTGATAGGCAGGCAAAACGGCGTTTATATCCCGGCCATAGGCGATGTCCGCAAGCATGATCGGGGGGCCAATCGTGGTGGTGGTCGCGCCATTAACGCGCGGCATATACAGCACCGCCACCACAACCATGAAAAACGGGATAAGTGTGAAAAGCGAAATCGCCATGGCGCTGGCAGCGCGCATACCGCCCTGCACGCCGGTGCGCCAAACTTCCATGAAAGAGTTGAGGCTAAGCCCGAAAGACAGCAGAGATAAAAGACACCCCGCACCCAGAACAGCCAGCATTTCAGCAACAGGAATAAAGCCAATACGGTGCAGCAAAGCACCCAGCACAGTCACAGCAAAGCCCATGGGGGCAATCTGCCGCGCCCATTTTGCGGAATTGGAATTGTCGGTACGTCGCCCTAGTGGCTTAGCAATCTTGGTAAAAGATGCGCCCTGGTAACTTCCGACAATCTTATCCAGCCGACTTTGACCAAACTCAACAGCTGTCATGGCATTTACGCTGCCTCACTTTGAATGACTGTTATATTTATCACGTGTAAAATCTACCCGCAGACAGAGGCTAAATGCGTCCATTCCTTGGCGGAAAGCAAGTAATTTTTGGTTAATATTTCATTATAAGATGCGGAATTCATGGCAGTAATGCGCGCTTCTGTCAAAGGATGTGTGGATAACATTTCCGTATGGTTAACGGCATTGGCCGCCATTTTTTTCAAAACGCGCCCCAAAACCGCCGGTTGTATGCCCAACCGTTGCATGATGATGATGGCATCGTCATCTGCCTCACGCTCCAAGTCGCGGCTGAAACTCATGTTCAAAAGCACTTGCCCGACAGCCAAGACAGCACCGGCACCAGCATAATCGCCAAACAGGAACCCTGCCATTGCCGATGATGCCCCCACGCGCACGGCAATACGCAGTGAATGTTGCTGTTTAATGTGGCCAAGCTCGTGCGCCAGAACAGCCAATAATTGTTCCTGCGAGTTGAACAATTCCATAAGCCGTTGAGTGATCAACACTGTACCGCCGGGCAACGCGATAGCATTGGCCATCGGCAGGCGCACCAGTTTCAACTCCAACGGCCCCTCAAAATCTCCAGCCTTCGCCAAGGCTACCGCGATCTTTTGTAGGCTGGCGGAGTTTGCGCTGCTCAGGCACACGGCATTTGGCTTTGCGGATAAAAGGGCGTTTTCAATGCGCCGGCCAAAAGTAGCTTCAAAACTTTGTGGAATGTATTTTGCAAGCTGATCGGCGGCAGAGGGAATGAGGTGTGAGAACATGAGATAGAGCGATGCAACCAGCCCTATCGCCACGGCTATAATTTTTAACCGGCTTATTGCACCGCGCGGCGAGGCTGCGGTTTTGTCCAAAGGGATGTTCTGCAACCAATGCAAATCGCCCCACGGAAGGTTTTGATCTTCTATGTAGAAACGCCTTGGGTCTCCGCTACCTGATAGCACTAAACAGATTGTGCCATGGGATGAGGGTTTGCGGCGCAGTGTTGAGGGATCGACCTCAACAACCTCTCCATCGGCATTATAGAGTGACAGACCACCGTCTATCACAGCCCAAAAACCGTGCGGGCGTGCAGTTTCGCCATCAAAGAAGCTTACTGGAATGACTTTTGAGGGAAGCGCCATTTAAAAGCCCCCCACATCCAAAGCATCGGCAAAACCTTCTGACCAACCATCGCGGTTGCGTAGTTTGGTGGCCTTGTCGGCGCGTGCCGTTTCCAATTGATCGATATGATGCAGGCGCAATGAGCTGGCGTAAACCCGCCACAGCGCAAAGCGCATCAGCACGAGATGGATCAGCGAGTACAACACAACGCCAACCAAATAGAACATGCCCAAAACCGCCAGAACACTATATCTGGCACTAGCACTATCAACCATCGCACCCGCGAGGGAACTCCGAGCCATGATGCTCAACATGATAAGCCCGATGACCCAATAGACCAATCCGCACAGGGCCAACACACCAACAAATTTGGCCCAGACACTTAACATCTGCTTGGCACGCAAAGTGGAGCTGAACTGGATAGGGCCAAAAGCTGTCCCGTTTGCAAAAATACGAAATTCTGCCGCAGAATATCGTGGCCCAAAACAAACCAGCGCGAGAAGAATGAGCCCTATTATCGCAATAGCTTTGGGAGCAGCTTGCCGTATTAAATACTCGCCTGCATCGGCGCTGTTGCTGTCCCACTGCCCTGAAAACACAGGCTCAACAAGCTCCAACTTGGTCTGCCAAAGATCAATGCCAAGCCAAATGCTGGTCAAAAAAATCAAACTCAGGCTCATCAGTAATGGCCATGCGGCGCTGTAAAGCGGCGCCAGCTTGCATGAAAATGAACCGGCGAATGTGCCATAGCTGGTGTGCCGCGTTCGATAGGCTTGCAACCATTTTCTGCGCATTGGCCACAGCCAGCCCAATGAGGCTATTGTTCCAAGCCACAACACCATCGACATGGCGGCATATTTGGCGGCCCGCGTTGACTGGTTAAAGCGCAATCCACGGTACAGGGTGCGTGTGAGCCGATATCGCCTTGCCCGAAACACCGCATATTCGCTGAGAAACCAAAGCGCCAGAAAGGCACCTATATTGGCAATCATAACGCCATATTCCAGGCCCAATGACAGAATGAAGAACACCAGATAGAGCGGCAGCAACACCGCAACTGCAATGCAAAACCCGGTGATTAATTCGATCGGCTGCCCGGTATATTCCAAAGGAAACCCTGCGATTTTGGTGTTGTACCAAAAATAGGCACGCAGCTGGGTGATGTACCAAAACCGATAGAGCCCGGCAGTGAACACCATGAGCAAAATACCGCGCAGACCAAGACCGGTAAGGCCGACAGCAATTTGGGGAACCTCGACCGAAGCGGTGTTATCCCCTTCTTGCGATGTAGCCTCACCAATGGTCAAAACGGGTTCCTTACTCTTATTTTACAGCGCGTTTGCTGCATGGTTTACTCTGCGGTAATGCCCAAACCCGGAAATTTGGTGATTAAATCCTTAATACATCAATTTGTCGAAAACAGATTAAGTATTGATTCACCAAGAAGGATCAGACTAGCTTTGTTAGYGGACTAATATTTACGTCTGTTTGTRTGGAGTTTAGTGTGATGATGAAGAGCGACAAAGGTTTTCGTTGCAAGGATGACCGTGCCAAAGATGCGGAAATGGATAAGCATTACCGTGAAATTGGCATTAAATCTATTCAAGCTGCATCGACTTTAATTCGTTCCGGCAAGGCGCAAGCCAAGCCGACCAGCAATGTTTCGATAAAGCACTAGGGTTTTAGCCCTAGAGCAGCAGTGATGCGGCCAGTGTCCACATGACACAGCCGATGATGAAGTCCAGTATTTGCCACGCTTTTGGCCGGGCGAAGATGGSTGCAAGCAGTCTTGCGCCATATCCCAGCCCRAAAAACCARAGGAATGAGGCTGTGACCGCGCCCCCGCCAAAGGCGAGTCGGGCATCYCCTTGATATTGCGCWGAYACGCTGCCCACCAACACCACCGTAKCCAGATAGACRTGTGGGTTGAGAAAGGTRAAAGCCARYGCYGTTGCRATGGCMGCCTTAAAACTCATGACCTGRTCTTGCGCCGCCGACAGRCCRTCGGGTGAAAGCGCCCGGCGAAACGCCATTAAACCGTAGAAAAACAGGAACGCAGCCCCGCCATARCTGGCAATGCTCAGCAATAGCGGKGAGCGTTGCACCAGTGAACCAAGCCCGGCAATGCCCAGCACAATCAACAGGGCATCAGACAAAGCGCATAACAGGCATACGGCAAAAACATGTTGGCGCAACAGCCCCAGCCGCAGCACAAAAGCGTTCTGCGCGCCAATAGCAATGATCAGGCCACCACCCAGAAACAGGCCGGAAAGAGCGGGACCGCTTAAAGTTGACAGCATTTGGAACTCTTCATGGCAGCAATGGCAGCATCAATCGTTTCTTCACTGCCCGCGAATGAAAACCGTATCGTGGTCTGACCATTGATCGGATCGAAATCCACCCCCGGCGTTGCCGCCACACCTACCGTTTCAAGCAGCTTCTTTGAAAAATCCAGCGCATCATTGGTGAAGCGCCTTGCATCTGCATAGATGTAAAACGCCCCATCGGCGGGGTGCATGTCTTCAAACCCAATCTCGGGCAAAGCGCGCAGCAGCTTTTCGCGGTTTCGAGCATAAACCTGTTTGATCTGATCCAGTTCCTGCGTCGCATCAAACGCTTTTTCTGCCGCCACCTGAGAAAGATAAGGCGCTGAAATATAGAGAGACTGCGCCAAACGCTCAATCGGACGGTTGAGATCCTGCGGCAAGACCATCCAGCCAATGCGCCAGCCGGTCATGCAATAATATTTGGAAAATGAATTGATCACCACAGCATTTTTAGAGTGGTTTAGAGCCGTTTCTGCCTGCCCATCAAACACCAACCCGTGATAAATCTCATCGGAGATAAACCGGATATCCAATTCCTCGCAGCATTTTATCAGATCAATAAAAGCATCAGGCTTCAACATAGTGCCAGATGGATTGGCCGGGCTGGCAATCAACAAGCCTTGCAGCTTCTCCTCGCTGTGCACCGCGGCCACTTCATCTGCTGTCACAACATAGCGATTGGCGGCTTTAACCGAAATATCCACCGGCACAAGCCCCAGCGCCTTAAGGGTATTGCGGTAGGCGGGATAGCCCGGCGCAGAAAGCCCAACCCGGTCTCCCACATCAAATGCGGCCAGAAAACTTAAGATAAACCCGGCGGATGAGCCGGTGGTAATCGCCACCCGGTCAGGCGATACATCCGCGCCATAGGTCTCGCCGTAATGGCGGGCAATGCGCGCGCGCAAAGATGGTAGGCCCAGCGATGGCGTATAGGATATCCGGGCATTGTCGATGGCCTCCTTGGCGGCCTCGCGCACAGCCAATGGAGCTTGGTGCCCCGGCTCTCCGACCTCCATATGCAGTACGGTTTTGCCTTCAGCCTCGCGCGCATTGGCCGCAACCAAAACATCCATCGCCAAAAAAGGCGCAACGGCGCTGCGCAATGACACCATCTTTTTATTCGTATCGGTTTGCCCGTCGGTTTGCCCGGTTGAATTCTTCATAAATGCCGCTGTTTTGCCGAATTGTTGTTAGATCAGTCTGACATGCTTAAACTGGCTTTGTTTCTGGTTCAAGCTGCGGGTATATCCCCTGCCAATAATGACAAAGTCGTCATTTGACGAAGGTCTCAGCAACGCTTAGTTTCTACTTTGAAATTATGGAGTAAACATGTCGTTCCAATCTCGGACACCCCTTAAAATCAGGGCACTACGCTTAGGACTTGCCGGTGCCATGAGCCTGTCATTGGTGCTGACCAGCCTTGTGCCTGCACAGGCGCAGCGGGTGCGCGTCATACGAGATGCGGAAATCGAGCGCTTGATCAAGGACTATATGCGCCCGATTTTTCGCACAGCCGGACTTGGCGATTCCAATATCGGCATCGTGTTGGTCAACGACAAAAGCTATAATGCCTTCGTGGCCGATGGCCGCCGCATTTTTATCAATACCGGCGTTATTCTGGCGGCAGAAACACCCAATGAGGTGATCGGCGTGCTGGCCCATGAGACGGGTCATATTTCCGGCGGGCATCTTTCCAACCTTCGTGCTGCTATCGCGCGCGCGCAGACCATGGCGATTTTGACCATGCTTGCTGGCATTGGCGCCGCTGCCGCTGGTATTGCTTCAGGCAATAACCAGGTCGGTTCTGCTGGCGCAGCTGTTGCCGGCGGCGCAAGCGGGCTTGGGGTACGCTCCGTCTTGTCCTACCGCCGCGATCAGGAACTGGCGGCAGATAGAGCAGCTATTCGTTATCTGGAAGCGACCGGGCAATCTGGCAAAGGCATGYTGAAAACATTTCGGCGCTTTGCAGATCAGGCGCTGTTTTCAGCGCGTTATGCCGATCCTTATGTGCAAAGCCAYCCCATGCCGCGCGAGCGTATTTCGCAGCTGGAACAGCGCATCCAGAAAAGCCGCTACTTTAATCGTGGTGATCCAGCTGAATTGCAGCAACGCCACGATATGGCRCGCGCCAAGCTYTCYGCYTTCACMGAAACACCTCGGCGGGTTAACCGGCGCTTTAAGAAGAACGAYMRATCKMTTSCKGCACGCTATGCYCGCGCGATTGTGGCCTATCGCAGCGCCGGGTTGCGCTCTGCCCTGCGCCTGATTGATGGATTGATCAAGGAACAGCCCAACAACCCTTATTTTCACGAGTTAAAAGGACAAGCCCTGCTAGAGAATGGCCGTGCACGCGATTCCATCGCGCCTCTTGCCAAGGCTGTTCARCTGGACCGCARTTCWGGTCTGCTGCGTATTTTGCTGGGCCAYGCATTGCTGGAAAGTGGCCGGGATGCCAATTTGAARGACGCGGTMGAGCAATTGCGCACCGGATTGCGGCTTGACCCCGAAGCCTCTATTGGCTTTCGCCATCTTGCAACGGCCTATGCTAAACTGGGGCGCGGCGCGGATGCTGAYCTTGCCATTGCACAAGGCGCGTTTTATGCGGGTAATCTGGCCCGCGCGCAGCAACACGCAAGGCGCGCGCAAAAAGCTTATAAACGCGGCGCWCCWGGRTGGTTGCGCGCCGAAGACATCATTACYTATAAACCGCCCAAGCTAGATAAATAGACAAACWGCCCAAGCTAAATATAGGCCAACCAGCCGACTGAAATTAGGAAATAATTATGAAATTCTCCCCTCTTCGCCTTGCCAAACTGGCGCTCAGCTCTCTGATGGGACTGATGATGTTGATGGCACCCGTGGCCGCAGGATCGTTGGATGCCACACAACAAGACGAAGTGCGCCAGATTATTCGCGAGTACCTGATCGAGAATCCAGAAGTCATCGCCGAAGCGCTGGAAATGCTGGAAATTCGCAGCAAGCAAAAAGAAGAAAATGCCCGCAATGAGGCCCTTGCCAGCATGCAGGATTTGATTTTCAACTCCGACAAGCAGGTTGTGATGGGTAACCCGGACGGCGATGTGACGGTGGTTGAGTTCTTCGATTACAATTGCGGTTTTTGCAAACGCGCCCATAAAGACATGGTCGATTTGATGGCAGAAGACAAAGGCCTGCGCATTGTTCTCAAAGAGTTCCCGGTGCTGGGACAAGGCTCGGTTGAGGCGGCGCGCATTGCCATTGCTCTCAACGCCATGGCCCCTGAGCTGTATGAAGAATTCCACATGAAATTGCTGCTCAATCCCGGCGCGGCCAATCTGGATAAAGCGCTGAATGTGGCTGAGAGCCTCGGCGTTGATATCCAAGAGCTGGAATCCATTGTTAATTCTGAGCTGCCCTCGCAGACCATTCAGGAAGTTTATCAGATCGCCGATACGCTGGGCCTGACCGGCACGCCATCCTATGTGATTGGCAAGCAGGTTGTGTTTGGCGCTGTTGGCGTAGAGCGGCTTCGTGCCAGCATTGCCGAAGCGCGCGCCAATAAAAGCTGAAATCAGCGACGTTGATCGACTGTTCACAATTATAAATGTGACGGGTCGGGGCTAAAGCTATAAAGACGGTTTGGGCGCAAATTTGTTGCGCCCATTTCTTCTTTGAGAAAGTCCCCGCCATGCCTACCGGCCTTTTCCGCCTTGCCGCCATTCTTGGTCTGCTATCTGCTGTTGGTCCCTTTGCGATCGATATGTATTTGCCTGCCCTGCCCACCGTGGCCGAAGATTTGGACAGCTCCATCGCATCCGCGCAATTAACGCTGACATGGTATTTTATCGCTTTTGGCGCGGCGCAGCTGATTTACGGCCCGATGGCCGATCAGATTGGCCGCAAAAAACCTCTTTATCTTGGATTGGCCATTTTTATGTTGGGCTCTCTTGGCTGCGTTTTTGCACCAACCATGGACTGGCTTGCTGCGGCGCGCTTTGTGCAAGGCGCTGGTGCTGCCTCCTTAATGGTGGTGCCAAGGGCCATTGTGCGTGACAGATACACCGGCACCGAAGCCACACGATTGATGGCGCTTATCATGCTGGTGATCAGCGTATCGCCCATGCTTGCGCCGCTTGTTGGCAGCGGGTTGATTGCGGTTTGGGATTGGCGCGCCATTTTTGTGGCGCTGTGCGTCGCGGCGGCTTTCAGCCTGCTTATGACCGCCACCATGCTGCCAGAAACGCTGGAAAAGCAAAACCGGGTGCGTGTTAACGCCCGCTCGCTCATCAGCGGTGCCTCGATCTTGATCAAAGACCCGGCCTTTATGAGCCTGACCTTTATCGGCGGTTTTGGACTTGCCAGTTTCTTCGTATTTTTGGCCAGTGCAAGCTTTGTCTATACCGGGCAGTTTGGCCTTTCCCCAGTAGAGTTCAGCCTCGCCTTTGCGGTCAATGCCGTCGGCTTTTTTGCCGCCTCGCAATTGGCACCAAACCTTGGTGCACGCTTCGGCATTATCAAAACCATCTCCATGGCATCCACAGGTTTTCTGTGCTGCGCGGCACTGCTGTTGGCGTTAACTCTGGCAGGCTATGGCACCCTGCCAGTCATCATTTTCCTGTTGTTTCTGGGCAATGGCTTTTTGGGTCTTATTTTCCCCACCACCATGGTTTTGGCATTGGAAGATCACGGTGAAATCGCGGGCCTTGCCTCTTCGCTGGGCGGCACATTTCAGATGGTAACGGGCGCGTTGATGATTGTGGTTGTCAGCCCGTTTTTCGATGGCACTGCAACACCGATGATCGCCGCCATAACATTCTGCGCGGTCATCGCCTTCGCGCTAACACGGCTGGTGCTGCTCAGATTACCGCAGCAGGATTGAGGCTAGGCCGTTCACTGCCCCAAGTCACAAACGTCCGTCATCCCAAATCGCAAACGCCTGTCATGCCAAGTCACAAACCTCCGTCATCCCAAGACTTGATCTTGGGATCCAGTCGGTGCTGAGGATTGAGACATTAGCACTCGTCACTGACCGTTTTCTGGATACCAAGATCAAGTCTTGGCATGACGGCTGAGAGAGGCCAAACGCAGAGTATGCTGGAATGCTTAGCCCTAAGCCCTAACTATCCAACAAATCCGTCTCGACAATCGAAATGCCAAAGCCGTCTAGCCCAACATAGTGCCGCTTTTTGGAAGCCAGTAAGCGAATGGATGACACATCCAAATCACGCAGAATTTGTGCGCCCAGGCCAATCTCGCGCCAATCTTCTTCGCGCGTCTTGGTGGATGCGTGCTGCTCGGTCTCAGTTGACGCCATTGTCGGGCCGCGTGTTGCTCGGTCAGAATCGGCGGAAACACCCACCGCGCCTTCGCGCAGATAGACCACAACTCCGCGTCCCTCACGGACAATCGCTGCCATTGAATTTTCAAGCGATTGATCGGTGCCAAACACATCACCCAGCACATTTTCAAGCTGCAAGCGTACCGGCACCGGCGCGCCATCGTGGATGTTGCCATAGACAAGCGCCAGATGCTGCATCGGGTCAAACGGGGTGCGGTATGAAATCGCTAGGGCCTTGCCAAAGCGGGTGTCCATGGTGCGCTCACCAACGCGCTCCACAAGGGTTTCGCGGCGCTGGCGATAGGCGATCAATTCGGCAACAGAAACCTGTCTGAGGCCATGTTCCTTGGCAAACGCAATGACATCCGGCCCGCGTTTAACGGTGCCATCATCATTGACCAGTTCGGAAATCACACCAACGGCGGGCAAATCGGCCAGCTGGCATAAATCAACAGCCGCTTCTGTGTGGCCGGAGCGGGTCAGAACGCCGCCTTCTCGCGCCACCAGCGGAAAGATGTGTCCAGGGCGCACAAAATCTGCCGCGCCCGCATTGGGGTTGGCCAAAGCGCGCACAGTGGAGCAGCGCTCAGCGGCGGAAATACCGGTCGTGGTGTCGTGGCGATAATCTACGGAGACGGTAAAAGCGGTGCTGTGCGGCGCATCATTATTGGCAACCATCGGATTGAGATGCAGGCGCACCGCTTCTTCTTTGCTCAGCGGCGCACAAACAATGCCACTGGTATAACGGATCATAAACGCCATTTTCTCTGGCGTGGCATGCACGGCGGCGACAATAAGATCGCCCTCATTTTCGCGATCATCATCATCGGTTACAACCAGCATTTCGCCAGATTTGAAAGCCTCAATAGCCTGGCGCATGCGCAAGTTTTCGTCGTTCATATGTCTTTATTTATCTCATTATCCATTTTGCGCGCGGTGGCGCAGCAAATGATCTGCCAGAACGCAGGCCATCATCGCCTCGCCAATCGGCACGGCGCGAATCCCCACACACGGATCATGACGCCCTTTGGTGAAGACATCCACCTCTTCTCCGCTGCGCGTCACACTTTGGCGCGGGGTCAGGATCGATGAGGTTGGTTTAACCGCAAAACGCGCCACCACTGGCTCGCCAGAGGATATGCCGCCCAAAATACCGCCTGCCTTGTTGGACAAGAACCTTGGTTTGCCATTGTCGCCCATGCGCATTTCATCGGCGTTTTCTTCGCCCGTCAGCCGCGCGGCTTCAAAGCCAATGCCAATTTCCACGCCTTTGACAGCGTTGATCGACATGAAAGCCGAGGCGATATCCTGATCGAGCTTGCCATAGACCGGCGCGCCAAGGCCTACCGGCACATTCTCGGCGATGACTTCTACCACGGCACCAATGCTGGAGCCGGATTTGCGGATTTTATCGAGATATTCTTCCCATTCTTTCGCAACAACCGGATCGGGGCAGAAGAACGGGTTGTTGTTGATCTCGTCCCAGTCCCAGCGGTTTCTATCAATTTTGATATCGCCAATTTGTACCAGTGCGCCGCGTACAGTCATCTCGCCAATGACTTTGCGGGCAATGCCACCAGCCGCCACACGGGCCGCCGTTTCGCGCGCAGATGAGCGCCCGCCGCCGCGATAATCGCGGATGCCGTATTTGGCATCATAGGTGTAGTCAGCGTGGCCGGGCCGATAGCGCTCTTTGATTTCGGAATAATCTTTGGAGCGCTGATCGGTGTTTTCAATCATCAGCGAAATCGGCGTGCCGGTTGTGCGCAATTCGCCGGTTTCTTCATCTGGAAACACACCGGATAGAATTTTCACCGCATCAGCTTCACGCCGCTGGGTGGTAAAGCGCGACTGGCCAGGTTTGCGCTTATCCAGCCATTGCTGAATGTCAGCTTCGGATACAATCAGGTTTGGCGGGCAGCCATCCACCACACAGCCCAGTGCGGGCCCGTGGCTCTCGCCCCAAGTGGTAACCCTGAATAAATGACCGAAACTGTTGTGAGACATATGTTTTCATCGCCTTTTTATCGTTGGCAGATGTTTAAGCGAGGCCCGGCGGTTCGTCAAATGTTACCCTACCCACTTGGCGTCATCCCAAGACTTGATCTTGGAATCCAGTGGAACACAGGGTTGAAGCGTTAGCATTTGCCATCAACCGTTTTCTGGATACCAAGATCAAGTCTTGGTATGACGGAAGAGTGTGTGATCGTCTATTCCAGTTTATGCTGCCTTGTATCACCGCTCATCATCCCTAACCCACTTCCGTCATCCTCGGGCTTGACCCGGGGACCCATGCAACAATTTCGCGTGGAAAACTGATTTGGAAAACGCGCCGCTTCGCCATCAATCTCAAAAAAAGATGGGTCCCCGGGTCAAGCCCGAGGATGACGGTGCGAGAAGACAGTAGAAAAACGCCCTAAAACAAATCCAAACCTGATGCGCTAAAGCGGAAAACTTTGTCTTGCGGTGTGCTCAACGTTACCATTTCATGCGGTGGAATGTTGAGCAAGAAGCCACGCACCACCCGGTTTACACCGCCATGGGAGACAATAACCGTGTCCGTATTTATCGCACCAATAATGTCTGAGACGCGGTCATACAGCGCCTCATAGCTTTCCCCGCCCTCAGGCGTGTAGGTATAGCGATCAATACCAAGCGTTTCGCGTTGAGCCGTAAAATCCCGGTCAACTTCGTCATGGCTGGCACCTTCAAACTCGCCAAAGGAGATTTCCATCAGGCGGTCATCGGTTTCATAGCCATCAACGGSCAAGCCCATTTCCTCRCGCACCAATTCCATGGTTTTGCGGGTACGRATAAGCGGGCTGGCGATGAATGGCAGGTCAGYATCRGGCAACAGYGTTTTMAGCGTGCGGCCATTRTGGCGCGCYTGCTGTTGGCCYAACTCATTAAGCGGAATGTCTTTGCGGCCCTGAAAACGGCGCGCCTTGTTCCAGTCCGTTTCACCGTGACGGACAAAATAAATCGTATGTTTCACAAAATTCTATTTCTTATCGAGAACAATATCAGGCGCATCAACGGCCTTCATACCAACCACATGATARCCCGCATCCACATGGTGGATTTCGCCTSTCACGCCAGAGCTTAAATCTGACAGCAGATACAGCGCAGACTGGCCAACCTGATCGGTGGTCACAGTTTTGCGCAGCGGTGAGTTGTTCTCATTCCAATCGAGAATATAGCGGAAATCGCCAATRCCCGAAGCGGCAAGGGTCTTGATCGGGCCAGCGGAGATTGCGTTGACGCGGATATTATCCTTGCCAAGATCTTCCGCCARATAACGCACAGAGGCTTCAAGRCCWGCTTTGGCAACGCCCATGACGTTGTAATGCGGCATGACTTTTTCCGCGCCATAATAGGTTAGCGTGATAATCGAGCCGCCATCAGTCATCAGTTTTTCCGCGCGCTGGGTAACAGCCGTCAGCGAGTAAACCGAAATCAGCATTGAGCGCTGGAAATTTTCCTGAGAGGTTTCAAGATAGCGCCCGGTCAGCTCTTCCTTATCGGCAAAGGCGATGGCGTGAACCAGAAAGTCCAGCTTGCCCCAATGCTTTTCCAGATCAGCGAATATGGCATCAATGGAAGCCGGGTCGGTCACATCGCAGTGGCCGCACACATGAGCATCCAGACTTTCGGCCAATGGTATAACGCGCTTTTTCAGCGCATCGCCCTGATAGGAAAAGGCCAATTCTGCACCCTGATTGTGACATGCTTTTGCAATGCCCCAGGCAATCGAGCGATTGTTGGCGAGACCCATGATAAGGCCGCGTTTGCCCTTCATTAGGTTACCAGTAATGTTGCCTGATGTATCAGTCATGGATAGGTCCTTGAATTATCTTGCAAGCGAGCTGCCTAATGGGCAAAATCGTAAGGTCTTTTGGAGTGTGGCGGCTTATGCCACAGCTAAGTATTTGCTTCAAGCGTCGGYACATGGATTGGTGGAGGATAAGGCGCTGTAATGGAGAGCGAGCGGACAGAACAAGACAGAAGACGGGCGCTGCTTTGGAGTGCTCTGGAACCCTCAGCACGCAAATATGGTGTGTCACTGGCTAATAAATTTGTCGTTGCACTGATCGGGTTTTCAGTGCTTGTCGAGATACTGCGCACMGAGCCWACWTTGTATGTYGGTCATGAGGCACTTTTCCGGGCCCTTGAGCTGGTTTTGACGCTGGTTTTCWCCRCCGAATACCTRTTACGGCTTTATGCTGCTGGCGAGGAAACCCGCTACAAAGGYGTGMTGGGCCGGCTCCGCTAYATGATCACCTTACCRGCMCTRCTRGATGCSGCWTCGATACTCGTCAGYGCCTTTACCCTTGCCATCGACAGSGCCTTCATTTTGCGGCTRGCGCGGCTGYTGCGCATYGTGCGCATTGCCMGGCTGGGCCGCTTCAGCCGATCGATGGATTTTCTCATAGAGGCAATAAAACCGCGACTTCCCGACCTTATAATCTGCACAATTTTTGCCTTTATCATGCTGGTATTGACCTCGGTTGTGCTGTATCTGGTGGAGGCRGACATTCAGCCAGAAGCGTTCGGATCGGTGCCGCGCGCCATGTGGTGGGCGGTGGCAACCCTGACCACTGTGGGCTATGGAGATGTYTACCCGCTTACCGTTATCGGCAAGWTTTTTGGTGCCATTACTGCCCTGATTGGGGTGGGTTTGGTGGCAATGCCTGCCGGTATTTTCGCCGCTGCACTTTCCGATGCGCTGGAGCGGCGCCGCCTTGATCACAGGAGCAAATAAATGAGTGCAGAAGTGCTGGAAAAACTGCGTGCAATCGTCGGCCCTAATGCGGTTCTAAGCACGGCCGATGACATGCTGCCRCACCTGCGCGAAATGCGCGGATTGTTCCAGGGCAAAGCTCTGGCAATTGTGAAACCTTCTGACACAAAAAGTGTTGTCGATATCGTCAAGCTGGCGGGCAATCTTGGCCTCAAAATCATCCCTCAAGGGGGAAACACCGGATTGGTGGGCGCGCAGATGCCGTTTGATGCGGCGACTCACATTGTKYTGTCCACGGACCGGCTCAACACTATCCGCGCCATTGATGCGCCCGGTAACAGCATGASMGTTGATAGCGGCGTGATTTTGGAGCGYATWCARCAAGCYGCYGACGAGCATGACCGGTTTTTCCCGCTGGCRCTGGGCGCACAAGGCTCGTGCCAAATTGGCGGCAATATTTCCACCAATGCGGGCGGCACCGGCGTGCTGGCCTATGGCAATACGCGCGATCTGGTGCTGGGCCTGGAAGTGGTGCTGGCCGATGGCAGCATCTGGAACGGCATGAATGCCTTGCGCAAAAACAACACCGGSTATGATCTAAAACATCTGTTYATTGGCGGCGAAGGCACGTTGGGCATCATCACCGGGGCGGTGCTAAAACTGTTTCCAAAGCACAAGGGCCAGCAAGTGGCATTTATGGGCTTTGAGACGCCCCATGCGGCATTGGCAACGCTCAAYATTGCGCAATCCCTTGCGGGAAATAATGTCACCGGGTTTGAGCTGATGTCCGGCATTAGTATGGATTTTGCGCTGCGCCATTTGGAAGGCGCGCGCGCRCCGMKNNTGAGCASKTGS